>JBJEDU010000022.1:0-6961 GCA_051872395.1 Bacilli bacterium
TAATGTCGAAATATTCTTTTGTGACATTAATAAATTATTAAATGCTTCTTTAGTGAAAATAAATGTATCCAAAGAAACGGTCGCATATTTATCTTTTCCAGAATTTAAAGAAGTAGATTTTACCGTCCCAGTTCTTGGATCTAAATTTAATAAAGTACAATTCAAAAACTCCTTATCGGCTTTATCACTATTGTGATAGACGATAGTTATATCGTTTTTGTTTTCAATATGCGACTCAATAATTGGTCTAAAATCAATTGAGGCAAGAAAATGTGCAGGAGCGATAACGATATATTCAACATCATAATTTTCAAGTTGAAGTCGAGAAGCAAGAATATTTGAAATATCGGTATTAAAAAGTTCGTTAGAACAACTTTCGTTATAGATAATTTTTTGAAATCCAGTCTTCGTGTTATTAACCCAAATTTGGCCAGATTGAACATGGCTAGAAATCGCGTAATAATGATTTTTCACTAAAATAGCGACTTTATCAATACCTGAATTAGAAAAATTGGATAAGGTAAAATCCATTAGCCCATATCTTCCTAAGAAAGTCACTGCCGCTAAAGGACGAGAATCTGTTAATTTTCCTAACGAAGGAGAATTATGTAAATCACAAATACCTAAAACATTTTTAAACATAACATTAATCCTCTTTCTTATTTCGCTATCAAGACAATTTTATCGCTATCAAGATTTATTTCGCTATTATCTTCAATAACTGCTCCAGGAGCGATAATCGCATTATTAACTTTCGCATTTTTCCCAATATATGCGTTAGCCATAATAACACATCTTTTACAAACCGCGCCCATTTCAACGAATACTTCGTTGCTTATAACACAGCTATCAACTTTTCCTAAAATAATCGCGCCTTGATTAGCAATGGAATTAATGATTGAACCTTTTTCTCCAACATATTGAGGAACTGAATAAGTATCTTTAGTATATATTCTGGTAGAAAAATCACGGTCATATAAACCAAACGAGGTGTTATTAGAAAGGATATCCATATTAGCCTCATGCAAAGAAGAAAGAGTACCAACATCTCTCCAATAACCTTTAAATCTATATGCTTGAAGTTTCATTTTCTTTCTGAGCATATTTGGAATAATATTTTTACCAAAATCGTGATCAGATGATTCATCTTTCATATCAGAGAGAAGCAATTTCTTTAAAACTTTCCACTTAAATATATAAATACCCATCGACGCTAAATTGGATTTAGGATTTTTAGGTTTTTCTTGGAATTCGATAATTCTATCAGTTTCATCGACAGCCATAATGCCAAATCTCGAAGCTTCTTTTTTGTCGACTTCAATAACGGAAATAGTCACATCAGCATCAACTTCTTTATGAAGTTCAAACATATCATTATATTTACATTTGTAAATATGATCACCTGATAAAATCAAAACATTTTCTGGATTTTGAGAATCAATCCATTCAATATTTTGGGTTAGAGCGTCCGCGGTACCTTTGTACCAATTAGCCCCTTCTTCTGTTTGACGAGGAGCTAATGTTGTCATTAAACAGTGAACACCATTTAAACCCCATTTTTCACCATTGCCGATGTAAGAATCTAAAATTGTCGATTCGTATTGTGTTAATACACCTACAGTATTAATACCTGAATTTGCACAGTTGCTCAAAGGAAAATCGATGATTCGATATTTCGCAGCAAAACTAACTGCAGGTTTTGCAATTTTTTTGGTCAATTGTTCAAGACGAGTGCCTTTTCCACCGGCAAGAACAACAGCGATGATATCCTTATTCATTGTCATACCTCGTATTTATTATATAAATAGAATATCAAATTTCTTCATAATTTAATACTACAATCAATCAAAATATGATTATTTTTTGTCAGTGTAAAAAAATATCGAAATTATATTAAATATAACTTTATATATATCTTGAATTCTAGTAAAATAAATAGAAAAGTTTAACGATATTAGGGGGGTCTATAAGATGAATTCAAACATATCTTGGGATGAATATTTTATGGGCATCGCTGTTCTTTCTTCACTTAGAAGCAAAGACCCAAATACCAAAGTTGGTGCTTGCATCGTAGATAATAACCATAAAGTTGTTTCTATTGGTTATAATGGTATGCCTAGAGGCATTGATGAAAGCCAAGTATCTTGGGAAAAAGGCGAAGGATTAAATTCAAAATATTTATATGTCTGTCACGCAGAATTCAACGCGATACTCAATACACGTAATGGTTCATATTTAGATGGCTGCACTTTGTATGTCACCCTTTTTCCATGCAATGAATGTTCAAAAGCTATTATTCAAACCGGAATTAAAGAAGTCGTCTTTGCAGATAATAAATATGAAAATACTACTGAAACTCAAGCGAGCTTGAAAATGTTAAACCTTGCTGGAGTTAAAACTAGACGTTATATCGGTCGACTTCCTGAAATCAAATATTAATTATGGAAATTAAAGAATATATCAAACAAGTCAAAGAAGAGATGAAAAATGAGATTTCATCTTTAAAAATTAAACCTGTATTGACAATTATTCAAGTCAATGAAGATGAAGCTTCAAAAGCTTACATCAGAGGTAAATTGAAAGACGCTGCAGAAGTAGGTATTACTGCGAATCTCTTAAAACTACCTATCGATATTAGCGAAGAAGATTTAATCAAAGAAATCGAAAAGGTTAACGAAGATAATTCGGTTCATGGATTAATTGTTCAAATGCCTTTACCAAAACATATCAACGAAGAAAAAATCAAACTCGCTGTATCTTATAAAAAAGATGTTGATGGATTTCATCCATTATCGCATTATAAACCTTGCACTCCGCAAGGAATTATTACCTATTTAAAATCGCTCAACGAATCACTTCAAGGTAAAAACGCCTTAGTAATTGGAAGAAGCAATATTGTTGGAAAACCAATGGCGAAATTATTGCTTAACGAATCATGCAATGTCACTGTTACACATTCAAAAACTTCTAATGAAGATATGAAATTTTATGTGAAACACGCTGATATAATCGTTATCGCTGTCGGTAAAAAAGAATATCTCGATGATACTTATGAATATAATCCCAACGCAATTATTGTTGACGTTGGAATAAATCGAGTTGATGGAAAATTATATGGAGATTGTATGAAAGATCTTCCAGTTAGAATTCAAACTCCAGTACCTGGAGGAGTCGGTTTATTAACTCGAATTACTCTTTTAAAAAATTTAATGGAGGCCTACTATAATGGAATTTCAAATAATTAACACTGAAGTATTTGGTTTAGATAAATCTCTCAAAGCCAGTGGAAATCCAATGAGAACAAAATTTGATAGATATCCGGTAAGTGAAAAAGACTGGAATCGATCAATGAAATTAGGAAGTGCAAGAAACGGACAAGGACATGATAACTTTTTAAAAGGAATCATCGTTCAAATGGATTTAATTGCTCCACTATATTATTGGAAACAAGCACAAAGATATCACTGGTTTGATTTTGTTTCATCACAATCAACGATGCACTGTTTATTAAAATTCGATGTCGAATCACAATGTGTCAGCGATACCAATAAAGAAGTCATCGCTATTTGTAAAAAACTAGTCAATGAATATTTACAAATGGATGGAAATGATCCAAACAAAGTTAATAAATGGAGAGAATTAGTGGCGAGTTTACCATGCGGATTTTGTCTAGGTGCTACGATGACCACAAATTATCAACAATTAAAAACTATGTATCTTCAAAGAAGATATCATAAATTAAAAGAATGGCACGTTTTCTGTGATTGGTGCTTATCTTTACCACATTTTGTTGAACTTACTGGAGTGGATAAACTCTAATGAAATTATATCCAGCAAAGAAAAATATCATCCTTGCGATGATTGGAGCGATTGGCTTTGTTGGAGTCATGATATTTTTAATATTTTTTAAGTTGTTTATTACTTGGCCATGGGACTTTAAACAACCACTCATCATCGCAGTATGGCTCATTTCAGGAATAATTTTTACTATCTTTTCAATTAAAGGAACTCACTATTTAGTGACTAAAAAATATCTCCAAGTTACAAGAGGAAAGAAAGAATATATCTATTTTTATTCGGATATTATCTACATCGATAAAGAATATTCTGAAAAGAAAAAATGTATTTGTTTTGTTACTAACAAAGGTCATGTCCGATATGTCAATTTTGACAAAGAAGGTATCGTCTATAAAACGATGATTGAAGGAGTAAAAAATCTAATTTCCAAAGAAGAAGTTAAAGAGAAATTTCCAAAGATAAAATTTTAATTGAAATGTATATGTTTTATATGGTAAAATCACAAAGCAATTAAGTAAGGAGGCTTAAGATATGTCAAGAGTATGCCCATTAACTGGAAAAGGACCCGTCAGCGGTAATAATCGCTCCCACTCTTTAAGAGCGACAAGACGTAAATGGAATTGTAATTTACAAACTTACACCATTGTTGTCGATGGCAAACCAGTGCGAGTTCGTATGTCGACCCGCGCTTATCGCAGTCTCTCCAAACAATAATTATTGTTTATCTAGTATTTATGAAAAAATCCTCAATTAATGAGGATTTTTTCTTTATAAACTCACGTAAATCAAAGTTAATATAAAAGGCGAAAAATAAATAATAAAGAAGCTAAGCCACTCAAAAAATGCTAGAAGAATGTATTTGCTTCTTATTTTGGTAATTGTTCCATCTTCATTTTGTTTATCTTCCATTTTTTCTAATTTATGGAAAGATAACACCATAATTGCAATAAAAGAAAATAAGGCGATAATGGAAGTGATAATCCCAATAATTAATAAAAGAATATTTTCTTCATTTTGATATAAAGAAAATAGACCGACTGATAAAGATAAAAACGCTAAAAAGGAAAACGAAAACAAAAATGAAGAAATCGCTAAATGTTCTTTAAGTTTGCTTAAAGGAACAAAAGATAAAAGATTAATAAAAATTAAAATTAATATTAAAGCGATCGAGGAAAATAAAAAATATCCATTCTTATCAAAATGATAAAATCCAATAATTAAAGGAATATATAGTAAAGAAGATAAAATCAAAAATAAATTTGGAATAATATTTTCTTTATATCCATTATCATTAAATTCGAAAGGAAAATGATTTCTTATATCATAAGGATATTGATATTTTTTATTAAAAATAATTTTTGAAGAAAAATAAAAAGAAATAAATAAAATAGGCACTAACGCGGACAAAGAAATATATAACGCAATCATTTCTTTAAAATGTTCACCCTGTAAGCCATATCATCATGGGAAAATAAATATGATCCGGCAACTAAAATATCCACTCCCGCAGACTTTGCTTTCAAACAAGTTTCTTCATTAATTCCACCATCAACTTCGATGAGTGTCTTTAAATTATTTTTATCGATATAATCACGTAATTGTTTAATTTTATCAGTGCTATTTTCTAAATATGATTGACCACCAAATCCAGGTTCAACAGACATGACTAACACTAAGTCAAGATGTTTTAAATATGGAAGTATTTCTTTTACTTCAGTGTGAGGCTTAATCGATAATCCAGCTTTCACAGATTTTGAATGAATTTTATCAATTAAAGGAATGATTTCATCTTTATTCAAAGCTTCATAATGAAATGTAATAATATCCGCGCCTGAAGCAATGAATGAATCAACGTATTTTTCTGGATTAGTAATCATCAAATGGACATCATTTGGCATTTGTTTATTTTTAGAAATTGATTTTAAAAGAGGAATACCAAAAGAAATGTTATTAACAAAATGACCATCCATAACATCGAAATGAAGGTAATCCACTCCAGAGTTTTTTGCAAGAGTAATTTCTTCATCTAATCGCAAAAAATCCGCGGCTAATAATGAGATAGAAACCATTGTTTTTTTCATTTATTTTTTCCTCCTTTTATTTTCTTCAATAATTCTTTTAAGTAATGTCAAATATGTCTCGTAGGCTTCTTTTGGATAAATAGAATTATTGACCTCATCTATTACTTTACAACCACATGGTATTTCATGCAAACAATTAGAATAATTACATTTTGGATAAAGTAAATCAAATCCTGGAAAAAAGTGAGATAAATCTAATGGAGTAATTTCTAATCTTAACGAAGAAAAACCAGGCGAATCAGCGAGATAACCGCCGCTGAAAGGGAGAAGAATAACTTCTTTGGTTTGGTGTTTACCTCTTCCTAACGCATTAGAATATTCACCAATTTCACGATTAAAAGATGAATCTAAACAATTGATTAAAGAAGATTTTCCAACGCCAGTTTGACCCATAAAGCATACACTTTTGCCTGTCACTAATTGTTTGATTTTTGAAATATAATCTTCATTATATTTTGAAAAAGGCATGCAAGTAACATGACATTTGTCCATTATATTTTTAATATTTAAAAACTTATTATAATCATCTTCATTATCAATTTTAGAAACAATTAATATTGAAGGAATATTATTAATGTTACTATAAGTTAAAAATTCAAACGCTAAATCTAAGGAAAATTCTGGTTTAGTTAAAGATAAGACAATAAATAATAAATCAATATTTGCAATAGAAGGACGAATCAGTTCATTCTTTCTTTCTAATATATCTTCAATAATTAATTTTTCTTTCGAAAATAATACTCTATCTCCAACTTTGATTTCCTTATTATTGAAACGAATTTTTCCTCGTATTGAACAAATAAAAAGCGAATTATTTGAGATAATATTATATTGACCCTTAATAAAAGAAGTTACAATTCCAATTTCGCTCATTATTTAAAACCAAAAATCCTTTGGAAAAATCCTTTCTTTTCCTTGATGACATCTTCATCTTTTAATTTCTTTAATTCTTCGTATATTTCCGAACAATTTTGATATCTTTCTTTTGGATTCTTTTTCGTCATTTTGTATATCATTTTGCATACTTCATTTGGACAATCAACAATATATTTTTTTACCGATGGGAATTTTTCCTTTACATG
>JBJEDU010000023.1:0-6836 GCA_051872395.1 Bacilli bacterium
TTATTTATGTTTCTAAAGAAGGTGTAATGACCACTTTAGCGAAAGCGCATGGAGTTAAACAAGCAATTTGTAAAATATTTGAATATATGGATAAAGTTGGTGATGATGTCGCTAACCACCATATTATTATCGCGCATACTGAAGCTACTGAAGCTGTTGAACTTGTTAAAAACAAGTTGATTGAAAAATATGGCAATAATCTTGATATTGAAGAAATTCTTGTCAATCCAACCATCGGTTCTCACTGCGGTCCTAATTGTTTAGGCATTTCTTTCTACGCAAAGGAAAGATAATAAAATGATTGAAGTCAAAGCGGTTAAATCTAAAAAAGAAATTCGTCAATTCATTGACTTTCCATTAAAACTATATAAAAACAATAAATATTTTGTTCCTTGTTTATATAGTGATGAATTAGCAATCTTTAAAAAAGATTATTTGTATAATGATCAAGCTGATCATCAAGCTTTTATCGCACTTAAAGATGGTAAAGTCGTGGGAAGAATTATGGCTATTTTACAAAAAGCCAGCAATGAAAAATGGAAACAAAAAAGAGTGAGATTTAATCGTTTTGATTGTATAGATGATGAGGAAGTTAGTAAGGCACTTCTTTTAAAAGTCGAACAATACGCGAAAGAAAGAGGAATGAATGAAGTCGTTGGTCCTCTTGGTTTTTCAGATTTAGAAAGAGAAGGTCTATTAATTGAAGGATTTGATTATTTATCAACTTTCGAAGAACAATATAATTATCCTTATTATCAAAGGCTCATCGAATCTTGTGGATATGAAAAAGAAATAGATTGGGTGGAAAGAAGATTATTTAAAACTAAAGAAGATACGAGAAATATTGGCCCTCGATTAGAGAAAATTTCTCAAATTGTTATGAAGAAAAATAAGCTTCATTTTGCTGAAGCAAAAAACATTAATGAATTTTTAAAAAAATATAAAGATGATTTCTTTGATTTATGCGAAAAGACTTATGAAAATTTATACATGACTGTTCCTTTTTCAGAGAAAATTAAAAAATCTTTGATTTCTTCTTTTAAATTAATTATTAATAAAAAATATGTTTCACTTATTTTAAATGAAAAAAATGAACCAGTTTGTTTTGGATTATGCTTTCCTGAAATGGGTCGCTTTATTCAAAAATCAAATGGTAAATTAACTCCAATCACATTAATTAAATTATTGAGAGGAATTCGTCATCCTAAAGTATTAGATTTAGGTTTGATTGGAGTTGACCCTCGTTATGTTAATTCCGGCATTGCTTCAGTGTTGATTAATTTCACTTATAAATATCTCAATGAAGATCCTAATATTGAATATTTAGAAACTAATCTCAATTTAGAGAATAACTATCATATTATTTCTTTATGGAGTAATTTTGAAAACATTCAACACAAACGCCGCCGCTCATTTATTAAAAAGATATAATTTTATAGAAGGTAAAAACGATGAAATCTATTGTTGTTTATTTCTCAAAAAATGGAGAAAATATCGTCGACCATAAAGTGGTTGATTTACCAGTTGGTAATACTGAAATTATCGCTAGAAAAATTCAAGCTTTAACTTCTTCTGATATTTTTGAACTAAAACCAGTCAGACCATATCCATATAAATATGATGATTGCTTAAAAGTTGCTGAAAAAGAATATCAAACGAATGAATGTCATGAATTTGTTCATACATATGAAAATTTATCTGATTATGATGTCGTATTTATTGGGTTTCCAATTTGGTATAAATCGTATCCACGAATCATCAATCGTTTCATTAAAGAATATGATTTAAAAGACAAAACTATTTTACCATTTTGCACTAATGATGAAGGAAATTTTGGTATTGCGGAATTAGAATTAAGAAGTTTATTATCTTCATCGAGCTTAAAACCTGGATTTTATGTTCAAGGAAAAGATATCCATATTTGTAATGAACGTTTAGAAAGATGGATATCTCGTTATTTTAAATAAATTTAATATTTATATTTATCTTTTTGAGTTATATCTAGGATATAACTCTTTTTTATTTAATATCGTAATTGTCTTTTAACTAGTAATATCAATATTTAATTTATATAATTAAATATATGAATAAATATTTTGTTATTTCTGATATTCATGGTGATTATAAAAAGTTATCTTTAGCTATGTCTTTATTTAATAAAGACAAATATAAAAAACTCATCATTTTAGGCGATGTTTTATATCACGGTCCAAGAAATGATTTACCAAGTGGATATGATGTTAAAAGATGCATATCTTTATTAAATGAATGCAAAGATAAAATTATTTGCGTCAAAGGAAATTGTGATGCGGAAGTTGATCAAATGGTTTTAAATTTTAAAATAAAAAATAGTTATTCATTTAATTTTAATAACGTGAAATTTTATTTAACGCATGGAACTCATTTAGATAAAGAAAATAATCATTATTCAAAACATAGTGTGGTTTTATATGGTCACACTCATGTATACAAGATAGAAAATATCAATGATATCTTTTATATTAATCCAGGTTCGATATCACTTCCAAAAGTTAATAAAGAATGTTCTTATTTAATTTTTGATAAAAATTGTGTCCGAATTTACGATTTGACCACTAATAATATATTAGGGGAGATTTCATTTGACGAAATAAAAAATAAATAAATATGATCCACGAAAAGAATCCACATAATTTATATTTTGTGAAAGAAAAATACAAAAAATTAGTACCTTATCTTTTTTATTATGTCGCTGCCGAAGACGAGAAAAACCATTATTTGTTTATTGATGGTGGAGTTTATGCTGTTTTAAAAAAAGATGTCATCTTTTATAGCGCACCTAATTTTAGAATTAGTAAAGAGCAATCTATCGATTATTTAAAATTCAATGTGAATGAATCTAATCCTTTTGATTACATGATTTATCTCACTACATTAGAAACCGATGAAAAAATAAAATTTACTTTGGATGATTTAATTGATTCATTGACGAATTTAATAAATGAAGATTTATCACCTTTAATTTATAAAAACTATTTGGAAAATTTCTATAATCTTGTTTTCCAATGTAAAGTTGATGATTATTTCGTTGTCGACCCACTTTTAGAAGATGAATCACACCTTGTTAGTATGTTTATTGATAACATCTCTAATTTTATTAGTGGTGCGACTGAAAAAGATAAAAAATCAATTGATGAAATCAAAAAAATATTGAAAGATGTCGAATTATCGACAAAAAATATTAATCTTCCTTTTGATAAAAGAGAATTTACTTTGAATCAGAAAATTTTTATAGTTTCCTCTTTATCTCTTCCATTTAATCAAGACTATTTAAAAGATTTCAAAGTATTAAGAAAATATAATTTAATTCTTGATGAATTAGAAGAAATCGATAATAAAGATGCATTAATCATTCGCGGATACGATTATTATAATGGCAGCATGATTAATGATGTTGATTACCAAGAAGCATTAAAAAGATTTTTGAAAGTCAGCCACGGAGTTGATGAAGGTGGATTTATAAATGACACAATCGGGTATATTTATTATTATCCACGTATAAATGATACGTGCGATTATGAAAAAGCATATAAACATTTTTCAAAAGCGGCATTATATGGAAATGTTGAAGCAAAACTCAAATTAGTGGATATGTATTTAAATGGTCAATTCGTTGAAAAAGATATCAATATCGCTACAAAATTGATTGATGATTTATACTTTAATGAAATGGAACGTTTTTATAATGATTTAGATTCCTTCTTCCCTGAACTTTGTTCTCGCTTAGCGTTTTTGCAACTTGAAATGAGTGAAGATTTTAGCGATACTGCCTTATTTTTTGCCCTTTTCGTTTTAGCGTATTTCAAAAATAAATGTTTAGAAGATTCAAAACAAAAATATAAATATTTCTCATACTGCAAAAGAATGTATGAATTGATTCATTATAAATTGAATATTAATTATTTACCTTTAAAAGAAGAATATCAAATTCGAGACAACGCAGATTTAATCGATTTGTTTCATTTTATAAATGCGAATAAAAATGTTTATACCGCGAGTTTTTCTAGCGATGGTGATTTCTTAAAAATTGAAATTAGTTCATCTGATTTTGCCACGAGAAAAAATCTATTTGTCACTTATCATAAAGCAGGGATATCTAAAATGTTATATCCAATTGTTATCTATTTTAGAAATCCGACTCATATTGGATTTAGAAAGAAAAATAGAGTCAATTTTGATCACGTAGATTTTACATCAATAAATGGCGAAACAATTATTTATTTCTATTTAAATGAATCTCCTGTTTATTTGCTCAATACTAAATATGGATTCATTTCTACTGAAACAATAAATAAAGAACCCATTTATGTTAATAAAATTAAAATAATTGAAGACAATAAAACAGAATTTTATCTTTCTGATGAACCTTTTTTAGTTGGCGAAACTGTTGAAGTAATGGGAAAAGCTTTCCAAACTAAAGAAGCAAAAGTCATCGATTCTAGAAAAACAATTAAAGAAGATACACCTCTTCCTTTAAGCGAAATGAAATACATTTATCATTGATAAAGATTAAGGCTTTATATAAAATATAGACTATGAACTTAATTGACTTATTTAGTGATTCCTCAATCGACCCGCTGAGTTGCAATATATTAACGGGTGTCACAGTTTTTGGAATTCCTGATTGGTTATGTTGGGTATTAATCGGAATTATGCTACTTATTAGTGGCTTATTTTCCGCGAGTGAAAACGCATTTTCTAATTGTAATAAATATCATTTTAAAGTTTTAGCGGATGAAGGAAAAATTACCGCAAAAATTATTGTTCGATTAACCGAAAAATTCGAAGATACTTTAGTATCGGTTCTTGTTAGTAACAATATTGTTCAAACTCTCATGAGTTTTATTTCAGCAACCTTATTTTATAATTATTTATCTTCCACTCCGTTAGCGAATTATGAGGCGTTAATATCCACGGTGGTGATGGGCGCTTTAGTGTATGTCGTCAGCGATACTGTTCCAAAAATATTATCGAAAGCTATTCCAAATAGAATGGTCATCTTTTTAGCGTGGCCAGATTTTATTTTATCGATTATTTTATATCCTTTAATATTAATCTTTAGATTAATATTAAAAGCAGTGCATAAAATATTTAAAATCAAAGATAATAACTTCTTAACTAAAGAAGACTTTATTTTGACCGCGGATGAAGCGATTAATGAAGACGATATTTCTAATGAAGCGGAACAATTATTTGAGCCTAACGAAATAAAAATGCTCAACAAAGCATTTACTTTTGATACGATTAAAGCCACGAATGTATTAACTCCATTTGAACAAGTTGAAAGTATTAACATCGATGGTTTAGATATTGATTCTTTAAATAAGATTATCATGGAAAGCAAATATTCACGTTTTCCAGTCTATGACGAAGATAAAGAAAATATTATTGGTATTTTATCGATTAATAACTATTTTAAAGAGTATGCGGAAGATCCACATTTGAATATTAGAAGTGTTTTATTTAAACCTGTCTTTGTTTTAGATACGATGACTGTCGATGAAATATTTGACATCATTAATAAAGAAAAAATTCATATGGCGATTGTTAAAAACAAAGATAATAAGATTCTTGGTTTGGTGACCATGGAAGATATTTTAGATGAATTAGTGGTGGAAGATACCACAACGAAAGAGGTTAAATAATATGATCATTATTTATTCTCTTATTTTAGTGGTGTTAATCTTCTTATCAATGTTCTTTTCTAGCGCTGATATGGCTTTTGGTAGCGTTTCATATACGAGACTTGAAAAATTAAATGAAGCTAATCCAACTAGAAAAAGAAGTCGCGCTATTCGATTAGCGAAAAAATATGACAAGACAATTTCTACCATTTTATTTTTTAACGATTTAGTTAATGCTGGATTAGATTCTATCTCTACTTTATTAGGTATTTTAATTGCTTCTCAAATTATGAATTTATCTAATCAAGATTATATTGAGTCTATTGGTTTAATATTCTCTTTAGTCGTTCTTGTTTTTAAAATAATATTTGGTGAAATTATTGCAAAATCTGTTGGTAAAATCAAAAGTTATCGCATGGTTGATGCCTATTCATTTATTATTGAGATTTGTTATTATATTTCCTTACCAATCACTTTCCTTGTTGGTGGATTAGGTTCTTCAATTGCCTATCCAATCGTCAAAGGAATTAAAGATATTGAAATTGTTGACGATGATCTTCATGAGATGGTCGATGAAATTGAAGAAAGTGGAATCGTCGATGAAGATAAAGCCGATTTACTTAGAGACACAATTGATTATGCAACGACAGAAGCTTATGAAGTCATGACTCCACGCACCCGTTTATTTTTAATCGATAAAAATGATTCTTTAGATGAAATACTCTCTCATAAAAAAGCATTCAATTTTTCTCGCGTTCCTGTTTATGAAGATAATAGCGATAATATAGTAGGTTATGTAAAGAGCAAGTCTTTAATCAAATTAAAACTTGAAGGAAAGACACAAGATATTTCTTCAATTATTGAACCAATTCCATTTTTCCCAAGAACGACAGAAATTAATGATATTTTAAAATATTTCAAACTCCATAAAGTTTTCATCGCTGTTATTATCGATGAATATGGCGGGACTGAAGGAATAGTTACTAGAGAAGATATATTAGAAGAAATCGTCGGTGAAATTTGGGATGAAACTGATGAAAATACTGATATCGTCAATGAAAATAGTGATGGTTCATATTATATTGATGGAAGCATGAATCTAGAAGATTTCTGTGATTTATTCAATATTGATTTTGATAATATTGATACAGAATATGTCACTATTGGTGGGTT
>JBJEDU010000024.1:0-30347 GCA_051872395.1 Bacilli bacterium
TACCCAGACGTTGAAGAAACACAAGTGTTTGATACAGTGACCGTTTCTACTGGTGAACAAGTAACTCTCTTACATAGAAGTAATTACCAATCAAATTATAAGCTTGATCAAGTCGAATCAAAATCTGATGCATTTACTTATGTTGAAGATGTTATCATTCCAAAAATTTATACTTCCTTATTAGTGGAACAATATTTATTAGATGAAAACTATAGTACATTAGGTCGTTCATATGCCCGTAAAGTCAATATTATTTCTATTAAAGAAAATTCAAATTATCTTGACGCTGCTGGCTTATTAATGAACACATTCGTTGATAATTATATCAACGCTGAACCAAACGCTACTACAGTCAATGATTCAACTAATAAAGTAACCTTAGATACATTTAAAATGTTATCTAATGCATATCGAGGAATTGACTTAAGTCAAGACGAAAAAGACTTATTGGATAATGCTGGTCTTGCGACTGGTGATTTCAATGGTACAAATTACTACAAAGGCACTGAATATGGTGACTTAGTGGAAAAAGAAGCAAAAATCAAAGATGATTTATTATTAAATGATTCCACTATCGAAAGTGAATTCACAGGTTCAGGTTCTTATCCAGTCTCCGTTGGTAAAGAAATCTTAACAAATAATATTCGTCTTAATAACTACACCACTAATGGTTGGTTTATTAAAAATGGTGGATTAAGTGATTTACCATCCACTATTAGAGATAGATTATTCTCCATCGGTGTAGCAAATGGTTTAAAAGAAGATGCTGATAGCGATGAAGCTATTGCTCAAGATCGTTGGCAATATACTAACGGAACTTGGACATATAGCAAAGAAAACGATGGTTCAAATGCTTACGTTGCCAAAATTAATGGTAAATATTACCTCAAATTAGCAACCACTGAAGCTGGTAGCGATACCAATAACGATATGTTATTCTACGATCGTTCTTCCTCCACTTATTACATCGTCCAAATCGAAGAAGCTGTCTCCAGTTCTAAATTAAGTAAAACAAGTGATAACAGATACGCAGTTACACGTTCTTCAAGCGTTATGCAAGAAATCGTTAACGAAGTCGCAAAAGTTATCGCCAGTGGAGAATCTTATACCACTCTTTCAAATAAATATTGGTTAGAAAAATTGAATCTCAAATTACATGACACTGTTGTGTATGAATATTTCAAATCTAACTATCCAGAATTATTTGAAGATTAATTGATAGATTATTCTATTAAAATATTAGCTCATTGAAAAATGAGCTTTTATTTTGCTCAATTTTTATTTTATAAAAATATTAATTATAATAATTAAAGTATTATAATAAAGATAAGGAGCGTAAAAATAATGGAAGATATTTTTTGCAAAATAATTAAAGGAGAAATTCCTTGTCACAAAATATTTGAAGATGATGATGTCATCGCCTTTTTAGATATTTCACAAGTTACAAAAGGTCACACCTTAGTGTTACCAAAAAAGCATTATGATAATTTCTTAGCCATTCCACAAGAAGAAATGCATAAAGTAATGGATGTCGCTCAAAAGATTGGACAAATTCAAATTAAATTGCTTGGTGCGAAAGGCGTTAATATATTAACAAATTGTTATGAAGAAGCTGGACAATCAGTGCCACATTTCCATGTCCATGTCATTCCACGATATTCAAAGAATGAAGGATTTAAATTAGAGATGGTTGATAATTCTAAATTTGTCAATCTCCCCGCTTTAGCGGATAAAATTAAAGAACAACTTTAATTAATTTATACATTATAAAAAAATAAATCTCCGACACAAATGGAGATTTATTTTTGTTAATGAAAATAAATTATATTATTAATTTTTTGGTTTATAAAAACTTCGATTTTCTAACGCGAAAACTTTTTGAGAAAATTCTCCAGGTTTCACATTTTCCATTACTTTATCTAACGCGACAATTCTTGAATCCAAGTTATCAATTAATGATAAAAGCATTGCTTCTTTAGTAAGTGGTAAAACTGGGGAACCAAATTCTAATTGACCATGATGAGATAAAATCATATGTTCTAATAAAACAGGTATTTCATCATTTTGAAAATTAATTTTTGAACATTCTTCTTTTAATACATCTGTGACAATAGAAATATGGCCAATCAATTTTCCTTCTAATGTTTTCTTAAAGACGACAGGGCCTTCATATTCTTCAATTTTTCCTAAATCATGAATAATAACTCCCGCGATTAATAAATCTTTATTTATTTCGCTATAAGGATAATTATTGACGATAAATTCTGCTAAATCGCACATCGAAGTAATATGAGTTAATAATCCTCTTTCATAATCGTGATGGATAGTAATCGCAGCAGGATATGAATAAACTTTTTGACCAAATCTTTCTAACATATTTTTTGTTAATAATTTTATGTCAGGATCAACGATAGAATTAAAATGATGTAATAATTTATTTTTTAGTATTTCTAAAGAATATGGGGACGCTTTTGCGAAACTAGACATATCTATTTCGTTTTCATCAACTTCCATTGCGTCTAATATTTTCATTTGTAGACTCGATTTATAAAGAATGATTTCTCCATATATTTCGACAACTTTACCATCAATAAAGATGCTTTCATCTTCTTTACTAACATCCCATTTTTTTGCATTGATCGCTCCACTGGCGTCTCTTAATTCCATATTGAGATAACTAAGTCCGCTATTGGTCACACCTTTAACACAATTAGTCACTAATAATTTTTCTCTAATTTTATCTTTTTCTTTAAATTCACTAATTTGTTTCATTTTATTGTTCCTCCATAATTTGTAATATGTCTTTATATTTATAACCTTTGGTTAATAATTTATTAATTAATTTTTGTTTCAATTCCTTATCTTGATATTTTTTCGAATAACTTATAAGTAATTTATTATAATCTTTATTTAATAATTCTAGTTCTTTCTCATAAGAATTTTCTTTAACGTTTTTAATTACAGAGTCAATTAATTCAAAAGAGAATCCTAATTCAATGAGAGATTTCGCTATTTTGTCTTTTTTAGTTTTAGAATTATATTTATCGAATTTTTTATTTAATTTAATGAGATTGTTCTTTGCTTTTTTAATTTCTTCATTAAAGGGGAAGACTAATTCTTTGGTTAATTTATAGTCATACCCTTTTTCAATCAATTTGTTTTTGATTTTATTTTCACCATAATTTAAAGAATTATAATAATCGATATATTCATCTTTTAATCTTTCATCATTTAATAAATTATTTTTAGTTAATTTATCGATGACTATATAAACTTCTTTATCTAATATTTCAGGAAATTTTAATATTAATTTTTCTTTAAATTTATATTTAAAATATTGTTTCTTTGATAACAATTTTAAAGCATAGGAGTAATATTTATCATCTTCATCCTCTTTCGTTAATTGTTTAATTTCTTTATCGCTCAATAATTTACCAACGTAAAGAAATGAAGAAGCATAAGTATTTTTATTTATATATAATTTTTTGCCATTATCAAAAACTAGTTTAACATTATTTTTATTAATCTTAATTGCTTTAATGAGGTTACCAGTTTTTTCTAATTGCACGATAATAAACCTCCATAATGTTTTGATAGAATCTTTCCATCGAATAAATATCAACAATTTCTAAAGAAGATTTAATAATCTTTTCTTTTTGTTCTTTGCTCAAAGACATAATCTCTAAAACTTTAGAAATAAACGAATCTTCATTAGTGAAAAAGAAACCAGTTTCCCCTTCAATAATTGTTCCACTTAAATTATCATCAAATCTCGCTAAAACGATTGCCTTACTCGCCATCGCTTCCATAAATGTCAAACCTTGAGTTTCTGTAATCGAAGCGGAAGTATAAATATCACATAAATGATAATAGAAGGCGACTTCTTCAGCTTTAACCGCGCCAACGAAATGGCAATACTTTTTAATGTTTTCTTTTTCCGCTAATTGGTCAAGAAATACACGGTCTGGACCATCACCAACAATGAGCATTTTCGTTTTAATTTCTGGATGAGTTTTCACAAATTTTGAATAACATTTTATCGAAATATCCATGCTCTTTTCTTTCGCTAAACGACCAAGAATTAAAAATACTAAAGTATCATCATCAATTCCTAATTGTTTTTTAAATCGTTTTTCTTTTTCTAAATCTCTTTTAGAATCTTCAAATAAAGAAAAATCAATACCAGTAGGAACGACATTAATATAAATATCAGTGCCAATCGAACGTAAGAAATCCTTAGTTTTTATAGAAGGAGTAATAAATTCTGTCGTGTTTTTAGCAATAATTTTTGTATAAGTTCTCACAATCTTTTTCGCGACACGATCAAAAACTCCATGAGTTGCGTAATATGTATAATCTTCATAAGATGTGTGATAAGTATAAACGATTGGTAAATCAAGTTTTTGAGCGACAATACGCGCGAAAACACCAAGCATCGAATCAGTTTGATAATGAATCAAATCTGGTTTAAATCTTTTAACCAATTTAAAAACTTGCTTATCAAATGGCTTAGGAAAACGATAACCATACAATTTTTTATTTTCAATTCCTGGCATACGAATAATGCCATCTTTATATTCAAGTTTTCCATCATCACTACGAGGAGTGACCACTAAAACTTTATGACCATGAGCGATTAGCGTTTGTCGTAAATTAAAACAAGAGGTGGAAACCCCATTAATAAAAGGTGGGTAAGTATCAGAAAAAATAACAATTTTCATTATAGTGAATCATCATCCTGTTCTATTGATAAATTATCCATCTTTCTCGTTGGTGGATTATTAATATTTTTATCATCAACCATTTCTTTTTGAACTGGTTTTTTATTTGCTTTAGATTTCGGTTTAGTCTTTTGATTTTTATTTAATGATTCCTTCTTTTTATGATTCTGCTCTTTTAATTTTTCAAAAATTGCCGTTTTAGATAAATTTCTCGTTTCAATAAATGTTTCAATTTCTTCTTTTCTAATAGCCAAGGTTTGATGTTGCAAATCGACATATGTTTGTCGAGTTGGAACACCATTTCTTCCAATAACTTCTTTTGGTGAACCTTTATAAAACGCTGTTGTAATACCGGCGATAAGAAGAGGAATAGAGAAAGTAATAGAACGCCACAAAAGAAGCGCAGTAGATGTAATATCATTACCACCAAGTTGAGTTGTGGAATAAAAATTACCTTTAAATAATTGAATAAAGAAATATTCAGAAACACCCGCACTACCAGGAATAGGAATAAGTCCCGTAACCATCTGGTGATAATTACTTAAAAATACTGCGTCAAAAAATGATTTGACTGGATTAGAACCAGCAATACAACTAGGATCAATAGCCAAACCCACAAAGTAAGGTAAAGAAAATCTAAAAGTCATGTATATCGCAAATAATAACGCAATCAAAAGTGCGAAAGGAATATTCAACCATAATCGACGGAATTCCATTTTAAAGTTTTCGACCTGCACTCTTAAACTTTCTTGAGATTTTTCTTTATTTTTAATGATTTTAATTTTTGATAAAAAGTTGATACAAGGACCCATAATAAAATTATGGAATCCTCTCCAATACGCCATTAAAAGAACTAGTAAAATGACAGAGACATTAAGTAAGAAACCAATAATAGTTAATGCCCACATTGGAAGTTTAATAACAATACCAAATAAAGGAAGTTCAGCGTTAACCGCAGAAATGACATCATATTTAATAAAGAACGCTAGTAGACCATAAATAATTAAAACTGTTTGATAAATTATCGAATACATCGCCATGATCGATACTGCGCTTGAAATCGGAACACCTTGTTTTTTAAAGGTATATGATTGCATCACTTGACCGCCACTACTACTTGGAGTTACCGCGTTATAAAAAACACCGACTTGATCACAGGCTAAAGCTTGATGATATCGATATTTTTTGGTATATAATCTCGCAAAGCAAAATAATATTAAACCTCTAATTAATATACAAAGTCCCATGATTCCACAAACAATTAAAATCCAACCCCAATTACATTTCATAAGGTTTGATAAAACGTTATCGAAATCATTCCACATGGAAATGAGTAAAGCCACAACAGTAACAATCAATACCAAAAGAATATTGATGAGATATCTAAACTTTTTAATGAATTTTTTAAATTTAGATTCTTTCTTCTTTGGTAATTCAGGCTTTACTTCATTAGGAAGTAAATTAGTTTCTTCTTTTTCCATACAACGATAATTTTATCATAGATAAATACTATAATGTTATAAAAAATAACATTTAGCATTTATTGAAGGTAAATTTAAATAAAAATATAGAGCCATCAAAACCGATGGCTCTATAAAAATAATCAATAGATAGTAGGATAATAATTATTATTTTTGCTTTTTCTTTTTACTAAAGACATAACTTGTCGATAAAACAAGAATAGTAGTTCCAATCACAGCAAGTAATAAAGGATAAGCAATTAATAAACTATTAGAATTAATTAATGAATAATTTGAAGATTTTAAAACGAAAGAATTATCAGTATAAGATACATTCACACCTTGATTATTGGCCCAGGCTAATAATCTATCTCTGGCACATTTAATGACATACTCTTCACTATTCCAAAATGTGTTTTTATCTTCATTTGACATAGAATTTAAAAGGTTAATGGCAGCATTTAATTTAGAATTGCATTGATTTTCAGTATCTTCATACATTATGTAATTAGTGACATTATTAACATAATCTTGACCTTTTATTGTGTAACTAATCGAAGAGATATTACTATATGAAGAAGAAGTAGAATCAAAACCAATCTTAAAGAAGTAATATCCACCTTTACTCACTTCTTCTAAAGAATATGTTACCCAACTATTTTCACTTCCATCTTTACTAATCATAATGTAATTATCAGTTCTAGAAGAAGATTTATTAGTGACACTAATAGAGGTTAAATAACCATCGAACGCTTCCTTGTTTTGAATAGAACCAGCGTTCTTACCAAAAGACAAACAATTAGAAAAAATGTAAGCGTTCGTAGTAACGATAAACTGTGTATCTTTAATTGTTACTTCACTATCACTACTTGTAGAAGAAGATTTAGAAATTGTCGAAGCGCTAAATTCGCTAGAAGATAAATTAACAGTGTCAACATAATCTATAGCGGCTTTTCGATAAACTGACACATCAAAATCATAAGTGGTTTCACTATAAACAAGAGACATTTTTATTGTATTTACTTCTCCTCCACTTAATGAATCTTGATATGTGAACATATATCCATCATCATCGAAAGTGAAATCAGAAGTTGTATTTTCTTTACCACTTGAATAAATTAGTTTTACTGTAATATCACTCTTAGATATTGTTTCTCCTGGAGTAAAAGATTTACTAACACTGATTTCAATACTTGAAACAGTATCTTCGATAACTTCAATTTGAATTGATTTAGTCAATTGATTTGGAGAAGATACGGTTTCATATTTACCAGTATAAGTAACAGTTAATGTTTTATTACCACTAGAAGAAGTATCAATACTTGACAGAGTATAATCACTGCTAGTTAATAATTCATTTGGATATTTTGAAGACAAAGTATATATCGCATAAACTGAGATATTAGTACTATCAAAAGTATCACCAACATAAACTGATGGACCAGAATAAGAGACACTCAATTCACTGACAATCTTATCGGAATAATCAGGCTCAGTATAAGTCAGTTCAATCGTCAATATTCTTAATTGAGAATTACTCGTATTAGCGTTTTGAATAAATAACGATTCTGAACAAACAAATTGTTCAGTAGGTGTATATGTAGTAGTACTGTCTGAATTATCCGCGGTTAATAAAGTTGAACTTCCATCAATAGAATATTTAACAGCGGGCGAAGTCGATGTCGTAATTTTAAAGCTAGTAATAATATTTCCTGAAAGAGGAGTAATGGTAATACTGCCTCCTTTACCATTTGAAGCATAATATAAACGTAGTTCTTTATTTGATTGATTATATGCAGGATCGCTTAACGCGCTATTTTTAGCAGTTGTAAAACTTACAATATTAGTTACAGTTCCACTTGTAGTAGCGAAGTTTTGATAACTTCCCTCTTCTCCAGTCGCGCTTCCCCAACCAATAGTAAAGTTACTAGTTGTATCCACTAATTCGCTTTTAACAATAATTTGATAAGTAGCGGTTTTGGTTTCATCTAAATAGGAATAACTAACGGTGACTGTTTGAACACCTAAAGTATTCATATCATAGCCAGTAAAAGAAGATGAAGATGTTACGTCTAAGGTACTACCATTAGAGAAAGTCGCAGTTACTGTCCCGCCAAATTCAAAAGTTGAACCAACTGCAAAAGCGGTAGTATAGCCACTTAAAGAAATGGAAGATAAAGTTACTGGAGTCGAATCAATAACCGTAACCAGACATTCATCGTATTTGCTTGCATCTAATGTTGAAGTCGCTCTTATAGTAGTGCTTCCAGTTTTTAAAGCACTGATTTTACCACTTGAATCAACTGTTGCAACACTTTCATCAGTAGAAGACCAACTCACAGTCGTGGTCGGATTATTTTCACCGGTTACCGTGGCAATTAATGAAGCAGTATTAGAAGAATATAGATCAATTTCTAAATTATTTTGATTTAAAGAGACACTAGTAATAGAAGGAACTAAAACTTCACTATTACTAGATTTATATAATTGAATAGAAGATGAAGTACTTGTCGCCATATATCTAAATCTATTTTGGCCAGATTCACTATTATAATTTAATCGACGATAAGTACCTTGAATAATAGCGTTCCCACTCGAATCAAAAGAAATTGTATTGTAATATTGTGTAGATTTTGAAGAATCTAAACCATTACTATTGGTTTCTCTTCCAATATAATATGATGAAGCAGATTTAATAGTGTAACCACTTGAAGTAGAGGCAATACTAAATTTTGCTTTTTCAATTGTTTCATTATTAGCGATGGAATTATTAGTAATCGTCACACTCAAATTGTTATTTACGACATCTAAAGAAGATAAATTACCATTAAATATTTTATTGCCACCTTCATAAACGATTAAATAATCGCCATTTGATAATTCAGAAGTACTAGTAATCTTTTTATATGACGCAGCGACTTGAGGTGCGCTAACATTTAAAGTTAAAGAGGCTGAACCTGTTCCATAAACTGCATAAATATTAATAGTAGTTTCACCACTTTTTAAAGCAGTGATAACTCCTTCATCTGATATAGTCGCTACTGATTCATCAGTAGATTCAAATAAAAATGTTTTTGTAGCGTCGATAGGATTAGTGGTAATAATATCTGTAACATCATATTCATCACCAATCTCTAAATCAACCGATTCAGTAGACAAAGTGATTGATGTTATGGCCACGATTTCTCTAATAATAACTGGAATAGAAACGTATGTACTTTCACCATTTTTTGTCGCAGTGACTTTAATTGTGGTTTCACCCGCTTTAACACCAGTAACTAATCCACTTTCACTTACTGTAGCGATACTAGTATCTAAAGAAGAATAACTAATAACACCACTAGAAGAAGATAAAGTAATTTGTTTAGTTTCACCAATCGCAATATCAATACTACTTTGTTTAACTGATACATGAGGTGAATCTAAATCTAAAAGAGAACAAACATTTAATCGACCAGCTTGAATATTAGAAGGTCCGACATCGCTATATGAACTTCCATATTTACTGACAGGAACATAAGAAGAAGCATAACTTCCAATATCGGAAGCCGTTTCTTGAAGTTCTTGTAAAAATTCATCAGGGGTTCCACTTGGATTCTTTTCTTTCCATAAACAAGCAGCGCCTGCCACAATTGGAGAAGAAAAAGAAGTACCTTGTGTACCAAAATATGAATGAGAATAACTTGAAGAAGTGCTACCTTCTATACCTGCGGTATAGACATAACCAGGCGCTAAAATGTCGACATTTAATTCTCCAGTATCTCCAGATGAATTATAATTTGTAAAAGGTGCTAATGTATTAGGAGCGTTTTTATATAAAGCTCCAACACCGATAACATGTGAACTACATGCTGGATAAGATTTGTGATATGTCGCTTCATTTCCAGCAGCAGCCACAACAATAATTCCATTATTATAAGCATTATTACATGCATCATCAAAATATGTAACTGAACCAGTATAATAACCATTTTTTTCTCCAAAACCATCAACGAAATCTTCGCTATAAATTCCAAGCGACATATTGATAACATCAACACCTTGGCTAACCGCATAATTAATAGCGGCGACAACACTTTGTAATTGGAAATCAACTTTGATGGCTAAAATATCAGCATCAGGAGCAATACCAACTCCACCAACCCCATTAATTGCTGCGGCAGCGGTCGATGACGTATTTGTCCCATGAGTGCTCCATTCAGAATAATCAGTGTCCCAATCCTCTTTGATACAAGTAGGATCAGATGAATAATTTTTATATAAAAGGTTATAGCTACTATCTAGATAATAATAACGACTTTCACTTAATATCGCATTTGTCCCATCACTTCTAATATAATCTGGATGTTCATAATCAAAACCATCATCGATAACAGCGATTTTGGTTCCTTTTCCAGTATATGAATCCCAAACACTTTCAATATCACCAAGCATCGATGAACTATGGGAATACGTTTTTTGAGTGGAATAATATTCGTCTGATGGTGAGAGATATTTTTTAAGTCGATATTTTGATAAAGACTTATCCCCTTTACCAGCGAAATAAGCATTTTCTTCTTTGATGTAATCACCTATTTTATACTCTTTAACTTGATTGACATTTGTCAAACAGCCAAAAATAAGTAATGTCGATAATATTCCTATTATCTCATTCTTTTTGTTTTTCATGATTTATATCACTCTCCCTATTTATATAAATCTTGTTTTATATAATTATTGTTTATGTTTAATTAAAATTATTTTTTAGTTAATGTTATTTTTCCTTTGTCTAACATACATTGTACTAAGTAATAATAGTAAAAATAAAGAGGCTATTACGATTATTGCATGAGTTGGAATAGTAAATGCATTATTAGTAGTTAAATAATTATTATTGGCATTGACGATGAAACTAACTGAATCGCTATTATAAGTGATAGTTTTTCCAAGGGCTATAGCCCATGCATTAAGTCTTTCTCTCGCACATGAAATAACATAATCTTCACTTGTGAAGAATGTTTTAATTTCATCGGAAGATAAAGTATTTAATTTATTGATAACATCATTAAATTTGGTAAGACATTGATTTTCAGTATCGTTATACATTATATCGTTAGCGATATTTAATGCGCTGTCAGGTGAATTATATACAATAGTTATTTTAGATAAATACATCACACCACTAGAAGAAACTAAACCAATATATTTATATTTTGAACTATCGATAGTTAATTCTGTGGATGTACCTTTAATAATTTTTCCTAATTCATCTCCTCTTGAATTTTCAGCATATAAATCTTTAGGAGCGGTATAAGCTGTATCACTTCCGTAGACAATTAATGTTTTACCATCGGCGGTACTACTATTCCATTCTACAGTAATCTTTTTAACAGAATATTGATTAACGTTTTCTTTAGTAACAATTCCATATCCATTAGAATTATTATTTAATTGGATAGAGGAATTATTTCCGCAAGTATAACCACTATAAATAACATTAGAATTAGAACCGGTATTTTCCCATTCATTATAAGCATTTGATGCACCAGTAAAAGCTTTGTCTAATTCATCTGTAATTTCTAGAGGTTCTTCATACGCTAAACGAGAGACAGAGACATCTAATGTAGTAGAAAGATCATTATATTTAATGGTGAACTTTTTATTACTAGTTACTCCACCACCTAATGTATCCTCATAAACAAATTTATAACTACTCGAATCATTTATGGTGAAATCAGATACTTTAGAACCATAATTATCTAATACAGTAATATCTGAAGTGGTAATGACTTCACCTGGATGAAATACTTTACTAGTTGAAGCAGTAATAGATGTAAATGTTTTATTTTCTACAGTGATTTCATATGTTCTTGAAATGGAAGTTCCATTATATGTATATGTAACTGTAACAACTTTCGTTCCAAGAGTAGTCATATCTGGAGTAGAAACAGATGTTGGATTAACAGTATCGGAAGATTTATCAGAATAAGTTGCGTTAACAATCAAATTATTATAATTAAATGTACTATTTAGATAAAATGTAGTGGTCGTCTTTGAAGTATCTAAAGCAATATCGGTTAAAGCTTTATAAACATAGAAAGTAACTGAAGTAAAGCCGCATGTTCCTCCCACTAAAACATCAACGCTATTAACATTGTTTGTGTTAGGGGTGATAGTCACAATTAATTCTGAAGCAGTTGCACTACAATTGCTAGACCACGTACTATTTGCAAATGTTGTAGCGTAACTATTAGAAGCAGCAGTAAATTCTACTTTATAAAGATAATAACCATCTTGAGAATTTAAAGTTAATTTTTGATTATTATAAAATCTCGAACTGGTTCTATTATTCGCATCTCCGCCCAAATAATTATTGGCGTTTGTTGAACTTCCATTTTTTTTATTCGTCATTTTAATAAAGTCATTTTCCCAGGTTACAGAATCAGTAGAAACATCAGCGGCGTTATAGGATGCTATAGTTAAATTAAAAGTAGAGGAGATGACATCTTCAAAATCAGATTCAATAACTTCAACAGAACAACTAGCTGATTTAGAAGTATCAAATGTGGATGTCGCAGTAATTTTTGCACTACCCACCGATATAGCGGTCACTTCACCATTAGAATCAACTGTAGCAACATTTGTATCGGATGATTTCCAAGAAACTTCTTGACTAGCGTCATTTGTAACATTTACTGTAGCAGTTAATGTTGAAGTTGTTTTATTTTTTAAATTTAAAGTTAATGTTGATGGGGATACGGAAACACTTTCAACAGCAGGATCATCAGTAGAAGGTGTATCAGTAACAGTTCCATCACCCCAAATTGCGTTCGCGTAAGATGAATTATCAATGAAAGGATTACGATTACCTTGATAAATTTGAACTTGGTCATTTCTTCTTTTTTCAATATCATCGACTGGGTCGCTTTCATTCCATTTTAAAAGTAATTTTTTCGCGTCATCTTCAGTCGAAGCATTCATGATTTTTGTCAAAGACAAAAGAGAAGTTGAAAAAAACGATGATGAACCACTTCCATTTGTTGTAGCATAACTACCAAAAACATCAGAAATAGTATATGAATTGTAATGTAAATAAACATACATAACAATTCTTGCAACATCACCTTTTTTGTTATCTAATGGTTCAAAAACACCACTATCATTATATCCACCAATATAAGATGTATCAGAACCTAATTTTGAATAAACTATGTAACTTTCACGATTAGTTAATTCACCATAAAGATTATTGCTTCTTGAAGAATTAATTCTAACTTCAGTAGGTCTAAGATGGTGCATATCAGCACCACCACCAGTTTCACCCCAAAGTTGAGTTCCAGCAGTGTTGACACTTAAAGATTGACACCATACATGTTCTCTATTATATCCACCAGTAGTATCACCAGCATTTGGCGCCCAAGCATTTGGCCACTGAACTCCTGAATAAAATTCATAAATATATCCAGAAACTTTATTACCACTTTCATCATAATATTGGTCAGTATTTTGTTGATACAAATTAGCGCCATTATCGGCATAAGTTGTATATGTTTGATGAGTTGATGTAATTAAATCATGCAACTGAGCCGCTAATTCAGTTCCGCTAGTCGCAGTAATTGAATCATAATATGTGCTTCCATTTGCTGTATAATTCCCAACCGCAGCATTTGTTTTCGTATATTCGTTATTTTGATTAGATAAAACAAAAGTCCCACTAAAAAGGGAAAATAAAAGAATTAGGTTTAAAAATTTTAATTTTTTTGTTTTCATATATCGTTATTATAATAGATATTTTAAAAATAAAACATAGTTTTTTATCGATAAAATCTTATTTTTATACCACATTAATAAAAAAATCTCAGGTGGTCAGCCTGAGATTTTTCTATGTATTATTGTTCTTTACGCTTTCTAACGTAATATATTGCGCTGAGCGATATAATACCCGCTAAAGAAGCAATGATTAGTATTAACATAGCACCACTATCGTTATTTAAGTAACTGCTTGAGAATACTTTTGAACTCGATAAAACCGTGACAGATCTTTCTAAGAAGTTTGAATAATTTGTTGTGCCATATTTTGCAATAATGTAATCATATCTTGCTAAAGCTTGCTCAACGAGATTAGTGGAATTTTCGTTTGCAACGCCATTAATCAATAATTCTTTTTCATATTTAATAGTGACTTTGCTATAACTTTCAGCAATTGTTGCCCAAGTAGAAGTGCTTGGTGGATTAACACCATTATCACACTCAATGTCATTTAATAAAGCTTTTGCAATATTATTTGCATACGATCCTTCTTCAACAAATTTAATTTTTGGAACCCCATTTGATGTATTAACATATCCACGCCAATCCGAGCCATTATAAAGTGACAAATATCGATATGTCTCTCCAAAAGTATTGATTTTTACATTAAATAACCCTTCGTCTCCATCAGATAATGGGTCAAGTTCCCATGATGTGGAGGCTAAACCAGCCAATGGTGATGAAGTAATTCTTATACTTGAATTACTACTACTAGTTGCAGTTGAGTTACAAACCAAATAATATGTATTCTCTGTATCTGTTTCTTCATCATAAATAGTTGTTGAAATTTCGTATAAATTATCATTTTTGAGTTTAATGTCGAAGGCAGTTAATTCATTACTATCGCTTAAATCAATAGCGGTTGGACTACTACTTGAAGATGAGGAAGCATTTAATCCGTATTCAACATCATTATAAGTTGCCATAATGTAATATCTACCATTTGAAATAGGACCGGTATATACAATAATGGTTCCAGAAACTGTGCCAGTATATGAAATGGAATTATCATCAATTCCTGTAGCAGTAACAGAAACATCTTTAACTGTTGTTTCTGAATGAGAACCTGGAACATCTTCAGTAGACAATGTAACATACGCAGTTACATCAACTTCTTCTTCACTACCACTGAATTTACCTGTAACTGTTAAGCTAGATAAATCCCAGCTTTCATCTCCATTTTCAGCACTTAATGTACCGTTAATTGATACTATTGAGGCTAAAACGTTATCAGGTCTGCTAAATGATGTAATTTTGCTTCCAGAATCATATTCATATGTATCAGTAGAATATAAAGTTAAATTACCAACGATAGTAACTACATCTCCAACTTGTAAATCTTCTACAGCGGAGAAAGTTCCGCCATTTAATCCAAATCCTTTATATACTTCTAATTGACTGGCCGTAGTAGTGCCATTATTACTAATCCAATAAGTAATTGAATTATCTGTATTGAGACTATCTACTTTTGAAATAATACCTGATGTGTATACATTTGTTTTTGCATCTTCATCTGATCCTTTTATGGCCTCAATCGCTTCATCGACGGAATAAGGCTTAGATAAAGAACCTTTTCGGACTGTAAATACTAATTCTACATCATCACATCCTTCTAAAGATGCTGTAAGTGTCGCAGTACCAAGAGTTGTTCCTGCAGTAACAATAATAGAATCGCCTTTTGCAGCGCTTAAAGATAATATATTTGAATCAGAAGAAGACCAATTAACAGTTCCACTATCTATATTAATTTTACTAGCAGTAACAGTCGCGGTTTCTCCGACACCTAAAGATTTAGATCCTTCTGTAATTGAAAGTTGTAATTCTGGATCAGTTGACGGCACCATATAAATAGAAATATCTAATTGACCATTAGAATATGTTGAGAATAATTCAGAGCTAGAATTCTTTTTAATGGACCTACTAGATGCATTACTAGTAATTGTTGCAACACCCTCATTAATTGAAATCTTCCATGTATCTGTTGCAGTTAATGAAGCTTTCAAATAATTGTTTCCTGATGTTCCATAATAAATATTGTTGTCTTGATCGGTTAACGTCCATTTATCAGTTTCGCCGCCAAGTGTAAAAATTGCACAATCAGCATTTAAAGTTGTTGAAACGATTTTACCGTCAGTTGGAGTATAGGCCAATGATTTACAGTTATTTCCAGTACTATATTTGCTTAAAACATAAGTGCCATCAGTTGTTCCGATAATAAATTCTCTTCCTGCTTTAATTGCATTTACTGAAGTTACTTTTTCATAAATGACAGGATTAACAACTTCAACACTAATAGATTTAGATGTTGCATCAGTTGAAGAAATAGTAATGGTTGTGCTTCCTTCTTTTACTCCAGTAATAGTTAATGTTACAGTACCACTTCCAGATGAAACGGAACTATTCAATGTCGCAGTAGCGACACTAGAATCATCAACAGAAACTTTTAAATCAGATTCTAGATCTGAATAATTAATTGTAACATCGGCAGTATCTCCGACAGCAATTTTTTCCGATGAAGATGTAACTGAAATTGATGGAGTCGTTGATGTTTCTAATGATTGTTTATAGAACACAGTGTCACTCGCTGAAGCATTATAAAAAGCATAACGTGGATTTGAAGTATTGTATTTTAGATAACAATAATCACCTGTGACTTCTACTTTTAAGGAAAAATGATCACCTGATTTCGAAATTGTTGGAATAATATCTGTTTCAGTTGCATTTCCAGAAGAATACAATCTTCCACTATTCTTAGTTGTTCCACCATCAGTAGCACCATAAAAATCACCTGTACTATTACCCATTTGGATATTAATAGCTCCACTGGTGTTTGTACTAGCAGTTATATAAACTTCATAAGCACTAGTGGTTTCGATTTCAGACATATCAATTGTGCCGTTATCAGATTTACCTGATGTAGTTCCAGTATAGAAATAACCATTAGCAGTAGTTTTAGCATTAGCACCGTCGCTTCTAAGTGGAACAATAACATTTGGAGCATCAGATGATACTTCATAACCCATTATGAAAGTGCCGCCTTCTAAAAGAGTAGTGACGCTTTTAACTCTAGTCCATTTAACAGTTGTAGCAGCATGAGCAGGAACAGCGTCTTTAACACCATTAGCGATACTAACACCAACACCGATTGCCATTGCGAGACTCAACGCTACGCCGGCAATCCTAGTTAAAAATTTATTCATATTTCTCTCTCCCTTCTAAAAATCTCTAGGTCCGTTTTGGTTATTTAGACCTATGAGTATGAATAAAAATTTATGTCTTTTTTTCTTTGTTTTATTTGATTTCCAATATCAATCTAAAAAACAAAAAATATAGACAAACATTCCATTAATAGTTTTGAATTAACAAAACAAAAACTAAATAATGGAAAAATACTTTGTGAATATTAGAAAACAATAAGAGTCATGTGCACTAAGATTCTTTTTTTCTAATCGTTCACTTCTGAGAGGGAAATTATTATATTAGGCTCTTTGACCATTAGAGTCTGATTCTCTAAATCCTCTCATTGCTTTATATTCTATAAAGTTTGAGCATAATAAGCAAGTTAAGATAATTGATAGAAATGTTTTTATAGATAGTTACTAATAATTTTTTTCATTAAATTTTTATTAACTATTTAAACTCATAAAAAGAAAAGCCTAGTTTGGTGAATGGAAATTCATATTATTCACCAACACTAGGCTATTCTTATATTAATAAATATTAATTATTGTTCTTTACGTTTTTTAACAAAATATGTTGTTGATATAATAACGAGACCAATTAAAGAAGCAATAATAACTAATGGTAAATGGTTATTGTTATCATTTAGATAGCCCAATAGGACTGTTGAACTAGAACTTCTTGGTGTAATTCCCATATTCATGAAGTCAAAATTCGCTAATTCTTCAGTTTCTAATTGGTGACCATATTTTTCACCAATATATTGATAGAGCGATAAAGTTTTTTGTACATCAGTTCCAGTTGAATTAGCAGTTGATGTTTCATAAATTGATTTAGCATCATCAGTCAAAGTGAAATATTCTTCCGCTAAAAGACCCCAAGCATCTACTAAATTTTCTAAAGATGTATTACCTTCTGAGTCACAAATAGCGTCAGTGCCTGTTGACAAGAAATCAAGGAACGTTTCGCCATATTCTCTCGCTTCAATATAGTTATTCCACACTACATTAGCAGTTCCTGAAGATGTTTCAGCAATGTTATTGTAAAGGGTAAATGTTGCACTGACAGTAACACGATACCCAACGTTAAAGTCTCTTGTAACTTCAGTATTGTCAGTGTAATAAGTTGCTAAAGCAGTATCATAAACTGATGCGGTCTTATATACTTCAAATCCACCTGTGGTGGCATCTGTTTGAGAAGCATCATCACCAATCCAGAAAGATAAAGTTGAAGTTGTTCTAGTTATAACACTTGTAATTAAACCAGTAACATAATAAGTATTTTCAAGGTTTAACGCATCGCCATTGACATCTGTAACAAAAATACCTTTGGTAAAATTGACAGCGTCATTAACATCGAATGGATCATCAACTAAACCAGTATGATTAGAAGAATTACTTAATACAGTCACTTCACAAGTTCTAGTAACAGTTGAACCACCAATGACTTTTGAAGCACTAATGGTTGCGGTGCCGAGTTCAGCACCAGTAACGACACCATCATCATCAACAGTGACACATCCTTCAGGATTGGAAGCAGTAACACTCCATGTCAATGTTTTATCTGCAGCATCGTTTGGATCAAATGTAACCTCAATTTGTCTTGTTGCAGTCTTATAAACTTCGATTTCAGTTTCGATTGAAAAATCATTTAATTCTTTGGCTTCATAAGGATATAAACATATACCTGTTTGTAATCCAGTATAACAAGCAAATCGAGGAGATGATTTGTTGAATTGAATACATCTATTTTTATATGCACAGTTATAGATAGTAGCTTCATGGGTTTCACTATTCCAAGTAACAATCCAAGAAGAATTTAATGTAATTGTTGTTGATGTGTAGAGGTTGTTATTTTCACTGGTTAACGATAAATAATTATTATTATTTTTAAAGGCAACTGAATTTTCATAATAGCCTTCTTCAGTATCTAAAACATAACTACAAGATGGAACACTTCCATCAAACGTTTCAGCAGTTCCGATATTTGAAGAAATACCAATCATTTCATAATTCAAACTATTGGTTTCATCAACAGCGTATAAAACATATTGGTCACCAATATTAATTCCTGATTCAATTGCGTTAATAGTAACAGTGACATCAATTGAACTCGCATTCGTGTCTTCAGGTGTGATAGTTACCACTGTTTGACCACTCTTCTTACCAGTTAATACACCAGTAGAAGAATTAAAATCGACATATTCTTCACCACTTTTTATAGTAAATGAAACGTTTTTATTTGGAGCATCTTCTGGTGAAAATGAGATTAAATTATTAAAATCCAATGATTCAGTCACACTAATGCTTTGATCATCACATGAAATTGATTCTAAAACCGCAGTACTAGTTGATGTACCTAAAATAATAACATCATCAATTTGAACATCTCTATTTGAGGTAGTAGATGAACCGTTGGTGATAAATGCAACAATTTTTACATAAAAATCACTTGGATTTAAAACTGATATCGCAGATGAAGAATAAACAGTGCTCGTTGTTGTAGATACGTGTGTTTCGGCATCAGTCCATGAAGCACCATCTGTGGAATAACTAGCGGTAAATGATAATGTTGTTGGACCTTTTGCACGATATGAAAAACCTTCAACATTATATGAAGATAAATTCATAGGACCAATTACGACAGTCGGTGAATTGGTTGTGTTTTTTGTTACTCTACCAAGAATATTAGCAGTACCAGTTAAAGGTGAACCAGTTGTAACACTATCAGCGTATGTTAGGTTGATTTTAACATTATTTTCTGCATATTCATTGGTTCCAGTATAAGAATTACTTCCGCTTGTTCTATGAGCAGTAGTGTCTTCAAAATCAAATGTCATGATACTTGTCGATTCAGCCAAAGCAGAAACAAAGTCTTTATTTAAAGCGGAATTAATAACAAGACCAGTACCAAATACCAAAGCAACGCTTAATGACACACTAGCGAGTCTAGTTAAAAATTTATTCATATTTCTCTCTCCCTTCTAAAAATCTCTAGGTCCGTTTTGGTTATTTAGACCTATGAGTATGAATAAAAATTTATGTCTTTTTTCTTTGTTTTATTTGATTTCCAATATCAATCTAAAAAACAAAAAATAGAGACATTTTATATAAATAGAAGAGATATAAGAGTCATGTGCACTGAGATTCTTTTTTTTAACTTCTACTTATACGATTATGAGATTGCTTTTGAAGGCTAAAACTCTTTGGTCAATAGAGTTTCTCCTTCAATAGCAACCTCATTACCGCAATTATAAGAAGAAGAAGAAGAAGAAGCAAGCACTAATTTGATTAGAGTGATAATATCAAGGCTTTATGAGTGCTAAATATTAATACTATGTATTAATAAATAAAAAATTGATGAAATTTCCATCAATTTTTAAAATATTAAATATTTTTAAACTTTACTAAATTAGTTTTAAAAATTCTTTAGTTCGCTTTTCTTTTGGTGATGTAAATATTTCTTTTGCGTTTCCACTTTCAACAACATAACCATTTTCCATAAATAACACTTTATTAGAAATATTTTTAGCGAAGTTCATTTCGTGTGTTACAACAATCATTGTAATACCAGTTTTTGCGAGATTTTTCATGACTTCTAAAACTTCACTGACCATTTCTGGATCTAAGGCGGAAGTTGGTTCATCAAATAAGATAATATCTGGATTGACTGATAACGCTCGAGCGATCGCTACTCGTTGTTTTTGTCCACCTGATAATTCTCTAATCTTATAATTCATTCGATCAAACATATTGACATCAGTTAAATTTTTAATGGCAATTTCTTTCGCTTCTTGATAACTTCTTTTAAGTACTTTCGTTTGCGATAATATGCAATTTTCTAAAACTGTGTAATTGTTAAATAAATTAAAAGATTGAAAAACCATCGTCATCTTAGTTTTCTTTTTAGCGTCAATTTTATTAAATGGAATCACATATGAAGGATTATTTTTAATCGCTAATAAATATTTTTCTTTGTCGAAATAATCACTTTTTAAAATTGGATTTTTTCTTTCGTATTTATATTTTTTCTTTGCTTCTTTGATTTTGATTTTTAACTCTTTTGATTTATTACCTTTCAATCTTTCATTTTGATAGATAGCTAATTCATCTTCAGTTTCAACGAGTCTTTGATTATATTTTTCTAAATCTTTTTCATATGTTTCATAATCAACAAAATCATCTTTGCATTTATTGATGTTGAAATAAGTTGTTTCATTATAAGTTAGTTTCCCTCTCGTAGGAGTTTCTAATAGATTAAGACATCTTAAAAATGTTGATTTACCACTTCCGGAAGGACCAATGATAGAAATAATATCACCCTTTTCCACTTCTAAAGAGATATCTTTTAATACTTTCGTGTGGCCAAAAAACTTCGCTAAATTTTCAACCTTTAATAAGCTAGCCATTAAAACTCCCTCCTTTTAAATCTAAATGGTTTTAAAGAAAACTTCACACCATCTAATTTCTTTTCCACTAATTTTAAAATTCCACTAGCGAGTAAAGTTAAAATTAAATAGATAAGGGCTAAAACAAGATAAGATTCCATAAAAGAATATGTTGTCGTCGCAATCGAATACATTCGATAATAAAGTTCACTGACAGCGATGACATTTAAAACCGAAGAATCTTTAATATTGACAATGAGTTCATTTCCAATCGTTGGTAAAGCATTTTTTAACGCTTGAGGAAGAATGATAAATATACTAGTTTTAAAAGGTGATAAGCCTAAAGAATACGCACCTTCGACTTGACCATAATCTACCCCATTAAGTCCACTTCTAACAATTTCACCCATATAAGCAGCAGTGTTTAATGTGATAACTATTAATCCTGCAAAAAACCACCCATTTAAAACGTAATTAATATCACCGCTAAAAAAGATATTGCCCCAATTGATACCAATCTCCGCACAAAAATATTTAAAAATTAAAGCTTGCACCATCATTGGAGTGCCTCTTAAGACAGTCGAATAAATAGAACATAAACCTTTAATAATATATTTAATAAATTTAATGATTTTATTATCGACTTCTTTTACTTTGATATTTTTGCCATAGGCAATCAATATCCCAAGTAATAGTCCAACAAAAGTTCCAAATACCGCTAAAATGATCGTGGAAAAAGTTCCATAGATAATCATTAAAAGATTATCGCCAATAAGAATTTTAGCAATGCGATCAAAATCAATCATAACTAGTTCGCGTTAGAGGCAGAACGATTCGCTGCTTCTCCCATATATTGGTCTCTTAATTCATCAGTGAGCTTTTCTAACGCTGAATTTAACTCTTCAGTAAATTCATCATTACCTTTTTTCGTACCAATTGAAACTGATAAACCATTGATATCTTCATCACTTAAAAAGGAATAATCACAATATAAAACTGATAATTCACCAATGTTAGTCATCGCTGAAACGACTGGTAATTCTGCAGGCATCGCAAATGCGCTTTTTCCTTTGACATCTTGCGCTGCTAAAGGATAAGTTTTCGCTGCCGCGTGATGAGAAATATTCACACCACTACCATTATTAACAAAATAAGTATCGATAAATTCATCACCGACAACATTAGCCTGACACACTAATGACTTTCCATCAAATAATTCTAATAATTGAGAATATGAAGCAGGATTATCAATCGTCCCATAGCCTTCTGGCATATTTTCCGTTCTAATTAAAAACGCTAAGTCTGATTCTAAATATGGATTAGTAAAATTGATATTTTCTCTTCGAGCAGGGGTGTCAGTCATTCCGGCTAAAACCATATTGATTTCATTATTTTGTAAAGCGGGAATTAAAGAATCCCATTCCATCTTTTTAATATAAACATCTTTGTTTAATTCGTTAGATAGAAACTTCGCTACTTGGACATCATAACCATCACAAAATTCATTCGTACCATAAATTGGTAAAGTATGTTCGTTAGCTTTATTTTCTGTCCAATTGAATGGTTGATAATTACATTCCATTCCAATAACGAGAACATCGTTATTAACTTCAAGGTGACTTCCACAACTACTTAATAGCAAAACGAAATAAGTGATAAATAAAGGTAAAATAATTTTTCTAGCATTTTTCATAATGTATTTCTCCTTTTCAATGCCAAATATATATATATCTGTCAATAAAGAAGAAAAAAGCGACAGCGTCAGCTATCGCTCATTGATACTATTATAATTAGATATCAACACAACATAGCTCTCCGCTAATAAATAGCGACAGTCATAATCATATTATGCATTTGACCAAGTTAATTAATATGGATCTTAATTAACCTTCGGCAAAACTACCCTTTCATTTTCTTTCTTTGTAGATCCATCTACTCAAGAAAATTACTCTTTTAGCTTCGCGCCTCTACTTTGTGACAAATATATCGTCAATAATTTAATTGACCGCTAAATTGTATCATTCATTAAAATACTTGTAAATATCTAATTTAACTATTTATATGGATATAAGTTAGGCTTTTGATTCTTGTCGATTTTTAAATCCTAATAAACATATACTAATCGTGTTACTGAGTTGTCGACTCATAACATCTAAAGAATAGTTAATCTTTTTATTGAACCAATCAGAGTATAAATTCGCTAAACCACCAACAAAGAAAGAGGCATGAACAACTGAACCTTCTTTGCCAAAAAATTTAATGAACGATTCATCATGAAGGAATTTATCCATAAATAATTTCTTTAATTTATCAATAAAAAACTTTGCTTCCGATATTTCATATAATTTTTGATAATATTCAGGATTTTCTAAAATGATGAGATTGAGTTTAGATAAAATATCATATGAATTATTAATAAAATAATCAAAACGATATGAATCTAATATTTTAGTAACTTTAATAGTTATACTATTTTCAATAACCTCAATAATTTCCCATATATCTTTATAATGGTTATAAAATGTCGTGCGATTAATATCGGCCTTTTTACATATCATTGAAACGGTAATTGTATCGGCTTTGATGTTTTGACAAAGACTAATAAATGAATCGATTATTAGTTTATCTAAACGCTGATAATTTTTATTTTTTTCCATAATTTAAACTCCTTTTGAAATTATGTTTATTTTTCAACACTTTTGCTTTTGTTGTCGTTGTTTTCTATATCAAATTATATCATTATTTAAATATATTTTTCAACACATGTCGAAATTTTAATTAATGTTGAAAAAGGAGGAGAGTTTATGAAAAAAATTGCATCTTTTATTACTAAGAAGAAGATATTCATATTAATCTTTTTCTTAATTGGCACGATCGCATCTGGAATTTTTATTCATAATGTCAAAATTAATTATGATATTTCGAAATATTTAAATTCCAACTGCGAAACTTCTATTGCCCTTGACATTACTACCGATCAATTCGGTGCGAATGGAAATATGCAAGTTATGGTATCTAATATTGATGAAGATACCGCGAATGATATCAAAGAAGATATCGAACAAGTAAATTACGTTCTCGCTGTCAACTTCGACTCCACCAGCGAAGATTATTTTAAAGATAATAATGCTTTATATATCTTAATTATTGATGGAGATGATTATAGCGAAAACGCCAAATCAGTCATTAACGATATTGAAGAGTTATTAACTGAATACACAGCGTATTATGGAGGAACTGCGGTCGATAAAAAGTTATTACAAGAATCGATAGAAAGCGAAATGGTCTATATCATCATTGTCGCGATATGTTTAGCAATCATCATATTGTTATTAACCAGTAAGAGTTGGATTGAACCTATAATACTACTCGTAGTAGCAGGGATTGCAATTGTCATTAATTTAGGCACTAATGCATTTTTCCCTTCGATTTCTTATATCACAAATTCCATCGCTGCTATTCTCCAATTAGCGTTATCAATCGACTATTCCATCGTCTTAATTAATACCTATAAGAAAAATAAAGAAACGATGGATAATAATGAAGCGATGAAAAAAGCGATCGTTCAAGTCATTAAGCCAATTTCGGCATCTGGGTTAACCACCATCGCGGGATTATGTGCGTTATTATTCATGTCGTATCGTATTGGTTTTGATATTGGTATCGTCTTAATTAAAGGAATAATAATATCTTTAATTACTTCGATTACTCTTCTTCCAGGCGTGGTCTTATTACTCGATAAAGCCTTAGAAAAAACAAAGAAACCATCACTTAAACTCAAAGGAAACTTCTTTGCTAAATTAACGAAGAAAGGATATAAATTTATCGTTCCTATCGGTATAGTTATTATCGCTTTATCGGCAGTGATGAACTTCAATAATAGTTATACCTACTCTAATGCCTCTTTAGTGGATCCAATCATTGCTGAAACTTTTAAAGAAAACAATCAATTTATGGTTATTTTCCCTAACGAATATAGTAGTTATGATAATCAAGAAGCTTTCATTAATGAAATCAAACAATTCAAAAAAGAAAATGGAGAAGAAGCTTTCATTAATTACACTAGTTACACTAATACGGTACTAGAGTATTATGATGAAACAAAAATCGTCAATAAACTTAATGTTAATAACGCGGACGCGCAACTTTTATTAACGATGTATAATCTCTACCAAAATCCTGATGAAGTAACTTTAACTTTTAATGAATTCATCGACTTTAGTGATTATTTAATCGCTAATGATAATGATGCGATAGAGTATGCAGGAAGCGAAACTAAAGACACTATCGCAAAAATCTTAGCGATAAAAGATATATTAAATACATCAAATAGTAAACAACAATTGTATGATTCTTTAACTTCACCAACACTCAGTGATTTAAGTGGAGAGGTCGAACTATTTTCTATCAGTGAAATTTATGGTTATTATTACTATTCTTCTATCGAAGAAAATAGTGTTTCATTCAATGTCATGTTGAATTTCTTAACTTATATATTTGAAAATGTTGAACAGTTTGAAGGAATAATAGACACTGATACACTTAGTTCACTCAAATTGTTATCTACTGAAATTGAGGAACAAATATCACAAGCTGAAACACCAATGACTCAAGATATGTTTATTGGCTATATGTATCAAACTTATAATCAAGTCATTACCAATGAACAAGCAGCCTACATTTATCAATCATATTACTATAGTAAAGGTGAAGAAGAAAAAGACACTATTCCATATTTAGATTTATTAGCCTTTTTAGTGGACACTAATATGATAAGTGATGAAACTGCGGTTAACGAAATTAATCAAGCTAAACTCCAATATCAAACAGTGACTAATAAATATCCATATGACCAATTCATTAATGTCTTAACTAATGTCATATATATGAATACTGGAACAATTCCAACTTTAGAAATGACAAATGATGATATGCAAATGATTTATATATTTTATTTCGATAATTTGGGATTATTCGATGAAGTAACAATATTAGGTTCAACATTTGTTAATTATGTAAAAAGTTTATATGAAAATAATGAATACATGAAAACTCAAATTGGGGAAACATTATATGACAACATTTGTTCAATGAACTTAATCGATCAATATCTAAAGAATGAAACAACCTATAATTACATCGATCAATTTGATAAAATCGATGAATTACAAAATTCCATCACGGTCACTATCGATAATGATGAGATGAATGTCGATATGGTATCTGGTGTTTATATCAAATATGAAAACTATCACGAAAATAATTTATTATCTCCAGTTCAAGCTGAAAATTTATTATCCTTCGTCAATGAAAATTTATACACGAATGAATTATTGATTAAAAAGGTCGATGATGAAAAGTTGACCCAAATCAATAAAGCAAATGAAGATTTAGCGACTGCAAATAAATTATTTAAAGGAGAAGATTATTCAAGAATCATCATTTCTATGGACTTAGAAATGGAAGGAAAAGACACAGAAAAATTCGTTGAATACCTCATGGATAAAACCCAAGAATATTTCTCTATAGAAGCGCATGTAGCAGGAGAAGCGGTATCAAATTATGATTTAAAAGAATCATTTAAAACTGATGAGATTATTATCTCTATCGTCACGATTGTTTCGATATTAATTATTGTCGCTTTAACTTTCAAAAGCGCTTCGATACCATTAATTCTTGTCGTCGTTATTCAAGGAGCGTGCTATTTAGCGTTCGCGACAAACTTCATTACTGGTTCAGTATTCTTTATGAGTTATATTATCTCCTCATGTATATTGATGGGCGCCACTATCGACTATGGAATATTAATGTGTACAAATTATGTTAAAAATCGAAAAACAATGGATAAAGATGAATCACTTAAAAAAGCTATTGAAAGTTCATTACCAACCATCTTTACCAGCGGATTAATTTTGACAGTATGTGGCTTCGCGATTGCGTTATTATCCACGCAATCCACTATTTCTTCGGTCGGCCTTTTAGTAGGCAAGGGTGCAGTTGCCGCCATCTTACTTATCTTATTCCTACTTCCATCTATGATTTATCTATTAGATAAAGTCATCTTAAAAACCACTTATCGAAAAAAAGAAAAGAAAAAAGAAGTGGAAATTTAAAAAGCGGATTACTTGTAAAAGTCGTTTTTCTCCCCGAGTTGGTCACTAATTTATGTGACCAACTTTTTTATTTGACTATATTTATAGAAGCGGAAAATGACATATATGGTAAATATCACTATCGCGCCTTGAGTGTTTAATAATATCGCTCGAGAAGATTTAGTCATCACTCCTTCAGTGATGAACATAATTAAACGATATTCCATCATCATAATCGTATAAAAAGAAACGATGAGATTTAAATACGCTAAGACGTCATCTCTTCCTTTTTTTCCGTGTGATTTAATGATTCCTTTTATAGCGAATATGAATTTTATTATTCCATACGCTCCATAAACATAGGCGAAATAATCATAAACATATTCTTTAATTAAGATGGTCCAAGTAAAACAAGCGATCATTGGTAAAAGCAAGATGATAACAAAAATAAATGATAAAAAATAAATATTAACTTTTATTTTCTTTTTATAAATGATTAGTAGCATTATTTTAAAAGTGACAATTAAAAAAGAAAAAAGAAAATAACTGAAAATAATTTTATCGAACTTAATTATTAATTTTACTAAGTGAATAGTAAAAATAATTAATGAAGCAATAATCGATAAATATATATTCAGTTCGTATTTATGATAAAAGTTTTTGATTTTTTCTTTCATAATTATTTAATTTATATTCATGTCGATGAGAAATAAATAAACATAAAGAAACGGAAACGATAATATAAATAAATGACACTAAAATGAAATTGAGATATAAATGAGAAAAAGTGTAACCATTTACAATATAAGTTCCATTTTGACTATTGATTAACATATTAGACACTACCATGTATAGCGATCCCGATAACACTGACATGAAAGCGTTATTTTTCGCTACAATTAATTCAATGTTTTCCATTTTTCTTTTTTTAATTCTTTGTTTGAAATAATTATACTTTTTATTATTTAAATAATCACAAAAAAATAAAAAAAGAAAAGAAAAGACCAGACATAAACATCTTTTATATCTGGTCAAATCAATAAATTAAAAAGAATGTAAATTATACCGCTTCTTCAAATTGACTATTATAAAGTTCCGCATAAAATCCATTTTTATTTAATAACTCTTCATGGGTTCCACTTTCAATAATATCACCCCTATTCATGACGAGTATCAAATCAGCGTTTTTAATAGTCGATAAACGATGAGCAATAACAAATGATGTACGATTTTTCATCAATTCATCCATGGCATTTTGAATTCTAATTTCTGTTCTCGTATCAATCGAACTTGTCGCTTCATCTAATATCAATAAAGGTTTATCCGATATCATCGCTCGAGCGATAGTCAATTCTTGTTTTTGTCCTTGCGATAAACTAATTTGTTCAGTTAAAACCGTATCATAACCATCTGGTAAAGTTTTAATAAAGTTATCTAAACCTACTGCTTTACAAGCTTTTTCAACTTTTTCTTTATCGACATTACCAGTATTATAAACAAGGTTTTCCATCACTGTTCCTTCAAATAGCCAGGTATCTTGTAAAACCATACAAAATTGTTTGTGAACTTCTTCTCTTTTAACATCTTTTGTACTGACACCATCAATTCTAATTTCTCCATCTGTCGTTTCATAAAAACGCATTAATAAATTTACCATTGTCGTTTTACCAGCGCCAGTAGGACCAACAATCGCAATCTTTTGTCCCGCTTTTGCTTTAGCAGAGAAATCTTTAATGATGAGATGTTCACTATCATCGTATTTAAATTTTACATGGTCAAATTCAACATGGCCTTTAACATTTTCTAGTTTAGTAGTCTTTTCACTTTCATCGACCATTTCATCAGCTTCGAGGAATTCAAATACTCTTTCCCCTGCTGCAGCAGCAGATTGAAGTGATTGCACTGCTTGAGCAATTTGCGATAATGGTTGAGTAAATAATCTAATATACATTGTAAAGGCAATGATGACACTGATATCCGCTCTACCATTTATTGTTAAGGCTGCTCCAACAATACATACAGCTACATAAGCAAAATTACCAATAAAGGTCATTAATGGTTGCATTAATCCTGCTAAACTTTGAGCGCGAAACGCGCTATTACGTAATGAAGTATTTAATTTATTAAATTGAGCAACAACTTTTCTTTCTCCGTTATATGCTTTAACAACTGTATGACCAGAAAAAGTTTCTTCGATATGACCATTAAGAGCACCGAGATTATTTTGCATTCTTTCAAAATATTTTTGTGAACGGCTCATAATGATGAGCATTAAAGCAAAACCAATAATTGTCGCAACAATCGCAGTAAGTGCCATTATCGCGTTAGTGACAAACATCATAATGAGCGAACCAACAAATAATGATATCGCTGACACTAATGTACCAATACTATTAGTTAATGATTGACCTAACGTATCAACGTCGTTAGTGACACGAGATAAAACATCTCCTGTCGTCGTTTTATTAAAATAACTCATTGGTAAACGATTAATCTTCTTAGAAATATCGAAACGGAATTTATATGATACACCTTGAGTAATAGAAGACATAATCCAATGTTGAATTGAAGAGAATATCCAACTGAGTAAGTATAAAACGATTAATGATATTGCAATGCTCGCGACTGAATATAAATCAATGCCAGTAAATATTCCTTCAGAAATTGTTAGATGACAAAGTTATTGCAACAAAAAAATATTAAACAGATGACATCGGCA
>JBJEDU010000025.1:0-29447 GCA_051872395.1 Bacilli bacterium
ACTTAACCCAACATCTCACGACACGAGCTGACGACAACCATGCACCACCTGTGTGAGGTATAACTATCCCCTAATCTCTTAGGTCTTTACCTCCATGTCAAGCCCTGGTAAGGTTCTTCGCGTAGCGTCGAATTAAACCACATGCTCCACTGCTTGTGCGGGCCCCCGTCAATTCCTTTAAGTTTCACTCTTGCGAGCGTACTCCCCAGGCGGAGAACTTAATGCGTTAGCTTCAACACTGCCTCGCGGCAATATTTAGTTCTCATCGTTTACAGCGTGGACTACTAGGGTATCTAATCCTATTTGCTACCCACGCTTTCGTGACTGAGCGTCAGTTTCGAGCTAGTAAACCGCCTTCGCCACTGGTGTTCCTCCATATATCTACGCATTTCACCGCTACACATGGAATTCCGTTTACTTCTCTCGTACTCTAGCTGTTCAGTTTTCAGAGCGACAAGAGGTTGAGCCTCTCGTTTTGACTCCAAACTTAAACTGCCGCCTGCTCACTCTTTACGCCCAATAATTCCGGATAACGCTTGCCACCTACGTATTACCGCGGCTGCTGGCACGTAGTTAGCCGTGGCTTTCTGGTAAGCTACTGTCAAATATATCGCATTTCCTCGACATATCATTCATGGCTTACAACAGAGCTTTACAACCCATAGGGCCGTCATCACTCACGCGGCGTTGCTCGGTCAAGGTTTCCCTCATTGCCGAAAACTCCTTACTGCTGCCTCCCGTAGGAGTTTGGACCGTGTCTCAGTTCCAATGTGGCCGATCAACCTCTCAGTTCGGCTACGCATCCTCGCCTTGGTGGGCTATTATCTCACCAACTAGCTAATGCGCCGCAGGTCCATCTTCTAGTGGGGCTTGAAGGCCCCTTTCAAACTCTAGAGATGCCTCTAAAGTTGTTATCCGGTATTAGCCAAAGTTTCCTCTGGGTATCCCAATCTAAAAGGCAGGTTACCTACGTGTTACTCACCCGTTCGCCACTAGGGTGTTACCACCCCCGTTCGACTTGCATGTATTAGGCACGCCGCCAGCGTTCATCCTGAGCCAGGATCAAACTCTCAAAGTTTGTATTCTAGTTCATTATTATCTCTGGTTTTGTATTTTCAAAAATGAAAATTTTAAATTGACGTTTTTTGTTTGTACATCTGTTTAGTTTTCAAAGATCTCTCGCACTTTTTTAAACTCGTATTAAACGAGTACCCTCTCGGGCTGCGTGCTTTAATATAATATAACTTTTATTTTATGGCTGTCAATAACTTTTTTATAAATTTTTTTAAAATATTTATTTTTTAAAAAATAATATTTAACACGCGCGTATATATACACGTGCATTATGCGTATATGTATATATAGTTTATAGTAAATATATAAAAAAAGAATGTCTCATTTTATTTTTGAAACATTCTTTAATATAAATAATTTTAAATAATTAATTTTTATTTTTCGCGTACATTACTAAAACGAAATATAAGACTCTAATTAATATTGCAATATAGTCTAAATAAAGTCGGTATGCACACCATAGAGAAAGATTTTTACTATTGCTTCCATTTTGAGTAATTTTCTTAATTTGCCAAACATCGAAAATAGTGACAAACATCAACGCTGCAAAGAAAACAATAGAAACAATCCAACATAAGATATCCCAAACTCCTGGAAGTAAAAACGCCATCAAGAAATTTAATCCAACGATAAGCGCTCCACCGATAAATAAACCAAAAGCCATAAATAAAAGTGGATGCAAATTAGATTTAGAAAAAATACCTATGAGGGCTAATACACCAAATAGTAAGGTTGTAACCCCAACCGATATAGATAATACTTCCCAAGGAAGGAATATCGTAAAGGTTGAAAGCATAACGCCCATCGTTACCGCATATAAAATGTATGGAGCGGTCAAGTTCCATTTAGCTTTGTTAATACCGATACTCATTATTAAGGTCAACACTAATTGAACGATAATTGAACCAATCATCATTCCAAAAAGAGTGAGATATGCAGAATCAAAATCAGAGACTAACCAATTGTTAAAAAAGATACCAATAATAGTGCATACAACAAAAGTGACCCCTAAGCCAAGCGCTAAATAAGCGAAGACTTTCCCCATCGATAAAGCGGAACTCTTGTTTTGAGAACTACTATCTTTACGAAAGGTATATGGATCATTAGTGTCATGACCGATATGGGTTTGTTCATTTGTGACATCCATGTTGAATACCTCCTAAATTATTTAATAAATTAAATAATATTATCTAATAATGCTTTGAAAGAATCAACTTTCAAACTCGCACCACCCACTAAAGCGCCATCAACATTTGGCATTGATAAATACGCTCTAGCGTTTTCTGGTTTGACGCTTCCTCCATAAAGAATTCGTACATCTTCCTTCGCTTCGCCATACATTTCACCGACGATATCTCTAATATAAGAACAGACATCTTCAGCGATTTCTTTTGAAGCATTTTTACCAGTTCCAATTGACCAAACTGGTTCATAAGCGATGACTAAAGTCTTTAATAGATTTTTGTCGAGGTCTTTTAAACCTTCTACAACTTGGGTTTTAACTACTTGTTTGGTTTCACCTTTTTCAAATTGTTCTAAAGTTTCACCAACGCAGTAGACTGGAACCATATTGTTATTTAAAAGTTCTTTAATTTTTTTATTGCATTTATCATCGGTTTCATTATCATATGTTCTTCTTTCTGAGTGACCGATAATAACCCAGTCAATGCCTAATTCTAAAAGCATTGGAATTGAGACTTCGCCAGTAAAAGCACCATGATCGACAAAATGAACATTTTGTGCACTGACAATCATGCTTTTTGGAGCGTTATCTTTGACGGTTTTAAGCGATAAATATGTTGGGGCAACACCAATATCAATATGATTTTCTTTCGCTTTTAATGCAACTTCATCCATGGAAGAAGCAAATTCTAACGCTTCTTTGTTAGTTTTGTTCATCTTCCAGTTGCCTAATAATAATTTATTTCTCATAAAAATTATCTAATGACATCAATGCCTGGTAAGTGACCATCATTTTCAATCATTTCTAAGGACGCTCCTCCACCAGTAGAAACATGAGAGAAGTCTTTGGAATAACCAAATTGTTTGATGGCTGCAGCACTATCACCACCACCACAAACAGTGAATGCATGTGGAATAGCGCTTATTGCTTTACAAATAGCGATGGTTCCTTCTTGGAAATCATCTTGTTCAAAGACGCCCATTGGTCCATTCCAGAAAACCATTTTTGCTTTGCTAACTTCTTCCGCAAATAATTTTTGAGTTTTTGGACCAATATCTAAACCTTCGAATCCTTCTGGGATATCGCCTAATTCGACAACTTTCTTTTCGGTCCAGTTATCAAATCCGTTAGCGACAACACTGTCGACTGGTAAAACAATTCGACCTTTCGCCGATTCAAAACAATTTTTTGCGTATTCTAATTGATCATCTTCAACTGGAGAAGAACCAGTTTTATGACCTAAAGCTTTTAAGAAAGTGAACGCCATCGCGCCACCAATTAAAATCTTGTCGCATTTTTTAAGTAAAGATTCAATGACTTTAATTTTGTCGGAAACTTTTAATCCACCTAAAATAGCGATATATGGACGGTCTTCATCTTTGACTTCGACACAACGTGTTAAAGCTTTAACTTCTTTTTCAACGAGATAACCAATAGCGACTGGTTTATTTTCTTCTTTTAATAAAGAAGGAATACCATGGGTAGAGGCATGCGCTCTATGAGCGCTACCGAAAGCGTCCATGACATAAACATCAGCTAAAGAGGCCCATTCTTTACTTAATTCTGGATCATTTTTTTCTTCACCCTTTTCATAACGGGTATTTTGAACTAATAAAACTTCGCCATCTTTTAAGTCATCGACGAGAGATTTTAATTGTTCTCCACGAGTAACTGGGGAAAATTTGACTTCAGTATTAAGTAATTCATGTAAACGTAAAGCAACTGCTGCGAGGTTATTTTTAACTTTCGCAGCTTCCACCACTTCAGGGGCTTCTTTATGTTTAATTTTGCCTAAGTGGCTCATGAGCACTAATCTAGCACCTTTTGATAATAAATCTTTGATGGTAGGTAATGCAGCTTGGATACGGTTATCATCACGAATTTCACCATTTTTTAATGGGACATTGAAGTCAACACGAACCACGACTCTTTTACCATGTAAATCTTTTAAATCAGATACTGTTAACATTTGTATTCTCCTAAATAAAATTATAGCGCCTCCCTGTTTAGCAAGAAGACGCTTATAAGTTTTTAAAATTTAATTATTTAACACCAAGCACTTCTGCCATATGTTTCGCTAAGCGGACAAATTGGCAAGTGTAGGAATATTCATTGTCGTACCAAGAAACGACTTTGACATGTTGTGTGCCATCTGGATCGTCAAAGACGATTGTTTGGGTGGCATCGAAAATTGAACCCGCAGTAGCACCTAAAATATCGGAACTGACGATTTCATCTTCGTTATATGCTAAGACATCTTTTAAATATGTTTCACTAGCTTCTTTCATCGCTGCATTGATTTCTTCAACAGTTGTTTTGGTCTTTAAGATTAAAGATAAGTCAACTAAAGAACCATCAACGACAGGAACACGGATAGCGCCACCTTTCATACATCCTTTTAATTCAGGAATGACGAGGTTGATAGCTTTCGCAGCACCAGTTGTGGTAGGAACGATGTTAGCGGCAGCAGCACGGCCACGGCGTAAATTCTTACCTTTCGCTAAGTCTAATGTGGTTTGGTCATTAGTGTAAGCATGAACTGTGGTCATATAACCACCTTGAATACCAAATTTTTGGCAGAGAACTTTGCAAACAGGCGCTAAGCAGTTTGTTGTACAAGATGCACCAGAAACGACTGTCATATCAGCGGTTAAATCATCTGAGTTAACGCCATAGACAAATGTTGGAGTTTCAGCATCGCTTGGTGCGGAAATAATAACACCTTTTGCACCATTGTCTAAATGGACTTGAGCGTCAGCTTTTCCTTTGAAACGACCAGTACATTCTAAGACGATGTCAACACCATAATCTCCCCATTTTAAATCAGCAGGATTTGGTTTTCCTAACACCGGAATAACACGGCCTTTGTATACGATTGCGTTCTTTTCAGCATCGACTGAAATATCATCTTTGCCCCATGATTTGTGAGCGGTATCGTATTTTAATAAATAAGCTAAAGTTTTTGCGTCACAAAGATCGTTAATCGCTACGACTTCGAAATCGCCTGTTTCTTCAGCGCGACGGAATGCTAAACGTCCAATACGTCCGAATCCATTAATTGCAAGTTTGATTTTTGACATATTAATTTATGCCTCCTTTTTTCTTTCATTGCGTTTTTATAATACACTATTATTTTAATAAATAAAATAAAAATGATTTAGATATTTGAAATTAATATTTGTTATTTTTTCATTTTTGAAATATCAAAAATAAAAATTATTCGATTCCATCGAATAATTCTTTTATGTTAACTCCAAGTGCGATTGATATTTTATATATATTAATAAAAGAAATATTTCTTTTACCTCTTTCAACATCAGATAAATAATTTCGACTGATATATGAATCAAAAGATAAATCTTCTAAAGTAATGTGTTTGCTATTTCTTATTCTTCTAATATTTTGCCCTAAAATAATCAAACCTTTATTATTTAATTCTTTCATATGTTTTTTTAATGCTCCTCATCAAATGATTAACCATCGATTTTGATACTGGTTTATTTAAATATTCACTCATTAGTTTTGATAAATCGAGCAATGAAGCGTTAGGGTTTTCTAATCGTAAATGGGCAACTAGTTTTAAGTTTTCATTACTTAAATTATCAATACCAATTACTTCATCAATTTTCTTTATTTCTTCTGCTTGTTTTGCACCTGTTTCAATCGTTCTTACCATATTCGCTGTATCAAAATTAGTAATGCGATTAAAGTTGTTGACATAATCACGATTAACCCTGACATCTTCAAATTCAAGACAACATATTGAAGCGCCCATAAACGCTAAAAGGGAGGCAATCGTGTCACTCTTTTTAAAATACACAACATAATTGTTTCTTCTTTTTATTAGTTTTGGTTCAAAATTTGCTTTAGTGTTTTTATTGAGCAATTTAATAAACCATTTTGCAAAGTTTTCATTGTTTAGTGTCAATTCAAAATGATAATTGCTGGTCAACGGTGAATTAATCGACCCACTCGCAAGAAAAACACCAACCAGAAAACCAGATATTGTCTCGTTATTATAAGCAATATTTTTACTTATTTTTCCTTCTAAAAAAGAAATATTTAAATCTTCCAATATTTCATCTACCCGATCTTCAATTTTCAAATTGAATCTCGTTGAAGAAGTCGAATTATCTTTTTCATAAATAAAACGTGACTCAGTAACGTATATTTCTTTAATTGTTGTATAAACAAATTTTAAGACATTCGCATTTAACGAATTGAGCAAAAGAATACTCTTTTTGTTTTGAAAACTCACATGCCCATTAACGCGAATAAAACCACTTAAAATAGCCTTCTTCTTTTCTAAAGAATAGCCTTGGTCTTTATCCACTAATTCGTCTTTAACTTTTTGGGTGAAGGAATAATTTTTCATCTATCTATCTAATCTTTATTAATATCTCGATGTATCAATACACAGCGATATTTATTTTTAAAATGGCGATATAAAAACTCACCAATATACACGGAACGATGTTTACCACCACTACAAGCAATACCAATATTGTAGGAAGCTCTTCCACTATTTTGAATGCTCTCTAAATTAAAAGATAAAAAGGAAAGAATATTCTCTTTTAATTTTGTAGTAATAGGATATTGTTCCATATATTGTTGAACTTCTTTATCAGTTCCGGTTTTACTTCGAAATTCTTCTACCCAATATGGGTTAGGAATGACACGAACATCAAGTAAAGTGTCAATGTCTTTAGAAATACCATTTTTTAATCCAAAAGTTGTAAATCTAAAAAGTGTTTTACCATCTTTATCATTATCTAAAAAGTTAAATAATAAACTTCTTAATTCTTTGACAGTTAACGAAGATGTATCGATATATAAATCACAATGATTTTTAAAATTAATTGCGCTCTCGATATCGTGTTTAATCGCGTCTTCAAGCGATAGATTATCAATGACTGATAAAGGATGGATATGACGAGTTAAAGTAAAGCGTTTTAATAAAGACTCTTCATCTGAGTTCAATAAAATAAATGAAACAATAAAATCTTCATTATCTTTGAGATAATCATATATTTGTCTAATTTCAATGATGGAAACAATTAAACAAAACTTATTGATTTTAGGTTTGAATTTTTTAATGGAATTTAAATAGGACGGAACAGTGTCATAAAAGACATTCTCGCTGACAAAATATCCAAGTTCTTCAAAGACATATCTCGCTGAAGATTTTCCACTTCCAGATGGTCCACTTAAAATTACTAATCGAATCTTCTCCATTGACCTCTCCCGTTATGAATTAATTTTATTAATAATATCTTTCGCAGCGACTTTACCATCGAATTCCGCTAAATAGATTTGACGAATATCGCGTGGTAAAACATCTCCAACTGCGTAGACTCTATCACATTTACTCATCTTATTTTTATCGACAGGTATTGTGCCATAATTATCTAAAATATCTAATTGAATAAATTGCGTATTTGGTAATTGACCCACTAAAGGGAATAACCCATCGATAGTCAATTTTTTTATCGATGAATCTTCTTTGTTTTGAAGGACTAAGCCTTCCACTTTATCTTCTCCAACAATTTCTAAAGGAATATAAGGAGTCAGTATTGTCACATTGCTCTTTTCTTTGAGTTCATTAACTAAATTGAGACTTCCTCGAAATTCGTTTCTTCGATGAATTAAATATAGTTTAGATACGATATCGCTCAAATGGATTGCTTCTTTAAGAGCAGCGTTTCCTCCTCCAATAACTGCGACGGTTTTATTTTTGAAAAAATGTCCATCACAAATTGAACAATAAGATAAGCCATGACCTAATAATTCTTCTTCTTTATCTAAGCCAATTAATCTTTCTTTAGTTCCACTTGCAATGACCACATAATCTGCAGTTAAAATCTCGTTATCATCTAATTCAACGGTTAAAATATCATCTACTTTTCTTAAAGAAATAACTTCATGATAAATTGTTGCAATGTTATAAGATTTATATTTTTTATATAATTCGAACGCTAAATCGGGACCTTTAATCTTTTTATATCCAGGATAATTATCAACTCGAGGAGCGACATTAATTTTTCCACCCGGAACGGCTTTTTCAATAACTAAAACATCAATGTCTTTTTCTTTTAACGCCATTGAAACACCCATTCCTCCAGGACCTAAACCAATAACGATGACTTGATAATGATTTTTCATTTTATTAACTCCAATAACTCCATAAAGTTTTTAAGAATGTATTTCGGTTTAATTTGATTATTGAATGTGACTTTTTTATGTTGTGATTTTATAAAAGCACAATCGATTTGACATTTAGAAGCGAACTCAACATCAATCAAACTATCACCAACATATAATATGTTATCATCATTTTTTATTTTCATAACTTCTTTTGCTCTAATAAATGAATCAATGTGAGGTTTTCCTTGATTTACATCATCAATACAAATAAGTTCACAAAAATAATGACTGATATTTAATAAATTAAAACAATATTCGGTCGTTTTATGTAATTTATTAGTAATAACTCCGAGTTTAATATTATTTTTATTTAAAACTTCAAGCGTCTTATTAACCTCAGGGAATAATTTCACATATTTTTCATACTTTGTCATCGAAATTTTATGATATTCTTCATAAGTTTCTTCTAATGGAATATCTTTAAATTCCTTTTCTAAAGTCTCTTTAATAGGAGGTCCAGAAAAATACAAAGTATCATTACGAGAAAGTTTTTTAGATGGATAATATTTTTGATATAAATCGACAAATGTTTGATAAATTAATTCATCGGTATCCACTAAAGTGCCATCAACATCAAATATAATGACATTGTATGGTTTATCCATTGACCACCCCCCGAGTCTTGAAGTGGTCGATGATAATAGGAACGTTGATTATCGCTAATAAGATTAGAGATAAACCAAAGATAAATATAATTAAACCAATATTAAATGGACTAAATGAAATTGATAGAGGTTGACGATTAATAACCATCATCGAAATGCCTACTACCATTAAAACAATAGATACTACGCCAGTAATGATAGTAAAAAGCAAATGGTTATTATGATATTCTTTGACTTCTTTCTTTTTTCTAGTCGCCACATAATAACGAACAATGTGATTAATGCAAATTAATAAAATACCTGCTGCGATGAAAACAATTGACCAAATCCATGACCAACATCCATCTTCACCCATATTGAACGAACCATCTCTTAAAGGTTCCATAAATGTACGAGTTAATCCATACCACACGACATAGCCAAACGCTAAATCGCCAAATTCTGTATGTTTTCTAAATACTTTGCCAAAAACATAACTGAGGACAAAATATCCAATAACATTGACAATACCTTCAATCAAAAATAATGGAACATATAATTGATTAGTACCTATCAAACTTGTAGAGGTTGAAGAATACTGGGCATTTCGCCAAATAATTTCTGGAAGCCATGTCCAATATTTAATATCACTAGCAAAACCATGGACTTCTGCGTTGAAGAAATTTCCCCATCTTCCAATCGCCTGGGCTAATAAGATGGTAGGAACAATCATATCGACTCCGACCGCGATAGAGTATCCTTTATTTCGCCACATAAACCACAAAACACCAACGACAATACCAACAATCGCTCCACCTAAAATAGTGAGACCACCATCATGAATTGCAAATATTTCAGTCCAATTTCTTCCAGCAAATTCATGCCAGTTACCAATAACGTAAAATATTCTTGCGCCAATAATACCCGAAGGGAAAGCAACTAAGAAAGTTGACTCTAATAAACCATGTTTTCCATATTGAACATACATTTTATGGTCACATAAGAAATAGACAAATATCGCTCCACCTAAAATAAATAAAGCGTAAAATGCAATCGTGGGTGATCCATTTCGAGGTGTCGTGAAACTCACTCCACTTGAAGAGATTTTAATTCCGTTAACTAATGGATAAGTTAATAAAGAAGCATAACCATCACTCATCACGAATAAAAAGACGAGAAATAAAGCGAATCCACCCATCATTAAAATGTAAAGAATTTTATCTCTCTTTTCTTCTTTTTGATTATCGTAATAATGAAGAATAAAAGAAGTAATAAATGTGATAAAGCAAGCACTACAAAGTAAAGCGCCTAACATCGCTAAAAGATAATGATGCCATTTCGCAGTTAAATTTAATCCGCTATAAAAATAAACACAAAGCATCATCAAAGTAAAAGATAAAACAAATCCACCCATGATAATTCCACTCATCATATAGTGTTTTTTATAATCTTTCTTTTCAATTTTGCTCTTAACGAAATTGATTTGTTTATAAATTGTTAATCCTAAAGTTAAAAGCGCTAGGACTAAAAATATATAGAAAAATATAGCACCTAACATAAATAGTTACCTCTAAATATGATTTTATTCATATTTCCCTTCTTTTAAAATAGTTTTTAAATATTGTCCAGTATATGACTTTTTATTTTGACTTACTTCTTCAGGTGTTCCAAAAGCGACAACATTACCGCCACCATCACCACCATCAGGGCCTAAATCGATAATCGTGTCCGCACATTTAATGACATCGAGATTATGTTCGATAATTAAAACGCTATCGCCATTATCAACGATACGATTAATGACTTTTAACAATTTTTTGATATCATCGACATGAAGTCCAGTCGTTGGTTCATCTAAAATATAAAGTGTTTTACCAGTTGGTCGTTTTTGAAGTTCAAACGCTAATTTGATTCTTTGAGCTTCTCCACCACTTAAAGTCGTCGCGTTTTGACCTAATTTAATATAATCGAGACCAACATCCATCAAAGTTTGAAGTTTTCTTTTAATTTGAGGAATGTTTTCAAAGAAATTTAAAGCTTCTTCGACAGTCATTTCTAACACTTCAAAAATGTTTTTGCCTTTATATGTCACTAATAATGTTTCATCATTATATCTTTTTCCTTGGCATTTATCACATTTTACATAGACATCAGGTAAGAAATTCATTGGGATACGAGTCACGCCTGCGCCTTGACAATTTTCACATCTTCCCCCAACGACATTGAAAGAGAAACGAGATTTATCATAACCTCGAGATTTAGCTTCGACAGTCATAGAAAATAAATCGCGGATATCATCAAATACTTTTACATATGTCGCTGGATTTGACCTTGGTGTTCTACCAATTGGTTCTTGAGAAACATTGATGACTTTATCAATGTATTCGACTCCTTCAATTTCATCAACTTTACCAACATCAACTTCAGTCTTATATATTTTCTTTTTTAAATAGTTGTATAAAGTTTGATTTATTAATGTTGATTTTCCTGAACCACTGACACCAGTAATCACCACTAATTCTTTTAAAGGAATATCAACATTAATATGATTTAAATTATTTTCACTAGCCCCTTTGATTTTTAAATATGTTCCATTTCCTTTTCGACGAGTTTTTGGAATAGGAATATATTTTCGATTAGCTAAATAATCGCCAGTAATACTACGAGGTGAATTTTTAATTTGTTCAATATCACCAACACCCACAACTTCTCCACCATGCACTCCCGCGCCAGGACCAATATCGACGATATAATCCGCGGATTTAATCATCTCTTCATCGTGTTCCACGACGATGAGTGTATTACCTAAATTAACCATTTCTTTTAAAGAATGAATTAATTTTTCACTATCTTTCGCATGAAGTCCAATCGATGGTTCATCTAAGACATATAAAACGCCAGATAATTTGGAACCTATTTGTGTCGCTAAACGAATTCTTTGGGCTTCTCCACCACTTAAAGTTAAAGCCATACGAGATAAAGTTAAATATCCAAGACCAACATCAACTAAAAATGAAGCGCGATTTTTGATTTCTTTTAACACTAAATCTCCAACTTCCTTCAATGAAGAATCAATAGACTTACTCACTTCATCAAGGTACACTAATAAATCTTTGATTTGTAAATTAGTGACATCATAAATATTTTTGTTATTAATTAACACCGATAAAGCACTTTGATTTAATCTCGCTCCATGACAAGAAGTACATATTTTATCTTTGAGAAATTTTTCATAATATTCTCTCATAAAATCACTTGAAGTTTCTTGGTATAATCTTTCAATTTTATTTTTAATTCCTTCAATATAATTATTTCGATGATTTTGATTTCCACTAGAGGACACTAAAACATATTTATGAGGAACTTTTGAACCATAAAAAATAATATCTTTTTGTTCTTTGGTTAATTGTTTAAAAGGAACATCGAGAGGAATATCGTATAAAGAACAAAGAAGTTCAAATTCTTGCCATTCAAGATTTTTTGTTCCAACCGTATTTTTATAATAATCAATCGCGCCTTGATTAATTGTTAAATCTGGATTAGGAACAATTAAAGAAGGAGCAGCTTCTCTTTTAATTCCTAAACCTTTACAATCAGGACAATAACCCAGTGGAGCGTTAAAACTAAATAAACGTGGTTCTAATTTCGGAACGGAAAAACCACAATATTTACAAGTATGTCGCGAAGATAAAACCTTTTCTTCGCCATTTTCCAAATATAACACTAATAAACCATGTGAATAGTCCACTGCGGTTTCAATCGATTCAAAAATTCTTCCTCTTGAAGCTTGATTGACCTTAATTCTATCAACAACAATATCAATATCGTGTTTCTTATTCTTTTCTAATTCTTTGATTTCATCAATTAAAACAAATTTTCCATCGACACGAAGTCGAATAAAACCATTAGTTTTGATTTTATCTAAAATATCTTTATGTGTTCCTTTTTCTTGATGAACAACTGGAGATAATATTTGAACTTTAGTTCCTTCCGGATAAGTTAAAACAATATCGGTCATATCCGAAATGGTAAAAGATAAAATTGGTTCATGGTGAATTGGACAATATGGAGTTCCAATACGTGCGAATAATAATCTTAAATAATCATATATTTCAGTAACGGTTCCCACCGTGGAACGAGGATTATGAGAAACGGTTTTTTGATCGATTGAAATAGAAGGAGAAAGACCATTGATAGAATCAACATCAGGCTTTTCAAAATTGCCAAGAAATTGTCTAGCGTAACTTGAAAGAGATTCAACATATCTCCTTTGCCCCTCTTGGAAAATAGTATCGAACGCTAAAGTGGATTTACCAGAACCAGAAAGACCAGTAAAAACAATCAAAGACTCTTTCGGTAATGTTAAATCAATATTTTTTAAATTATTTTCACGAGCGCCTTTTATAACAATATTTTTTTCCATATATAGTAAAAGATACCATTTATAATTAAATTTTACAATTTAATGAATAAATTGATTATTGAATAATAAAAATATATAATAATCACGCTGAAACACAGCCTCCGGGACGTAGCACAGCTTGATAGTGCACCACCTTGGGGTGGTGGGGGTCGTGAGTTTAAATCTCATCGTTCCGACCATTTTATATGAAATATCCTCCAACTTTCACTTCGGATTTTGGAGGATTTTTTCTTTTTAAATAATTTGATTAAAGTTTATCAATAACTTTGGCAAAATCATTTGTCGATTCGATGTAATATGTATGATTAAAGAACGCTAATTCTTCATCATCCGGCATAGTGAAATCTCGATAGAATTTATCAAGAACATCTTGAGGAACAGCCCATTCCCTTTGAAGATTTTGAAAATTGACAATTTCTTTTGGTATGGTAAATACCACGAGTTCAACACTATCAAAATATGATTTTAAATCTCTAACTGCATCAGTGCGAAATTTTTTAACAATTTGAGTCGCATCAAGAATGACGATTGAATCTTTATCGACACTATAAACTTTTGGAAGTTCATAAAACATTGTCCATATTTCTTTTTCTTTCTCAAAAATTTGAGGTGAACCACACGCGAGTGTTCTTAGTTCATCGCTGCTGACCACATAGACGTGTCCGCCTTTGGCTTTTCTTAATAACTTGGAAAAGAACGATTTTCCACTTCCAGGTATTCCAGATAGTACAACAAGTTTAGACATAATAAAATCCCTTCTATTACGATAAGCATAATATCAAATGAAGGGATTTTAATAAATAGAAAAATTGATAATTTTTAAATTAAAGCAAATTCCATTTCACTAAAAGAAGTTGATTATATGGAATTAATCCTTCAACAAAACTATTTCCAAGTTTTGTTGAAACAAATTCGCTCAATTCACTTTGAAGAACCGCTTCTCTTTCTTCTTTAGTAAGCAAATCTTTTTTAGCATTGTCTTTTAAAGTTTGAAGTTGTTCTTCAGTCAAATAAGAATTGGTAATGATAGAACGGGTAACATTACGTAAATCTTTTTTCGTAATGCGAAGCAAATCTTCATTATTTTTTCTTAATAATATTTTGCTTTTAACTGAAGGTAAAAATGCTTCTTCAACATAAGAAGATAATATCTTTTTTCCTTCTCTCCATTGTCGATAGTAATATGTATGACCGGAGATTTTCTTTACCGAAATATATCCTTTTGGTAAAGATTCAATGATGGAACATAAATTGGCTTGTGTTCTAAGTAAATCAACAAGCTGAAGTAATTTTCTTTCTTTCTTATTCATAATCTATTAACCTACGCATAAATTATAAACAAAATATTATTTTTAGACAAGTATTAAAAATTTTATTTTGCAAAAAATTGTAATATTGTTTGTTATTATCAATGAAAAATAAACAAAATAGAATATGCACATCTTATTAAATTATGTCTATTTTTATTCATCTAATTATTACAATATTAATTCTAAATAAAAACTCACGGCCATCGGTCGTGAGTTTGTAATTTGAATTAACGTTTAATTATAAACCGAATTTTTTAATACGAGCATAACGCGCTTCAGCGTATTTTTGAGATTTGGTTAATAATTCTTCAGCGTGTTCTGGATTGACACGTGGAAGTTGAGAGAAACGAGTTTCAGTCATGACGAAGTCTCTGAATTTCGAGAAGTCTGGTTCTTTCATATCAATTTCAAGACCAGGTTTTCCTTCATTAACTTTTCTTGGGTCATAACGGAAGATTGGGAAATAACCGGACTCAACAGCGAGACGTTCTTGTCTCATTGAATTGGTCAATCCACCTTTAATACCATGGTTAGCACATGGGGCATAGCAGATAACTAAGCTTGGTCCATCATAAGATTCTGCTTCTTTAAATGCTTTGATAGCCGCCATCGGATTCGCGCCTAATGCGACTTGAGCCACATAGACATTACCATAACTCATAGCGATTAAAGCAAGGTTCTTTTTAGCGGTAGTTTTTCCACTCGCGGTAAATTTCGCAATGGAACCAGTTTGAGAAGATTTGGATGATTGTCCACCAGTATTAGAATAAACTTCAGTATCTAATACCATAATGTTGACATCTTCTTCATTAGCGATGACATGATCTAATCCACCATAACCAATATCATAGCTCCAACCATCACCACCGATAATCCATACAGATTTATCTAATAAATCTCTTTCATAAGCGAGAACTTCCTTCACTTCTTCATCTTTGCTTGCTTTAACAAGTTCCACTAAATGAGGAATGATTTCTCTTTCTTTTGCACGGTTTTTGATGTTATTTAAGTATTCATCGATAACAGTCTTAAGTTCTTCTTCGACCGTATCTCTTTCTTTCGCAGCAGTTAAAATGGCAATGATTTGTCTAATTTTCACATCAGTGGCCACTCTCATACCATAGCCGAATTCAGCGTTATCTTCGAATAAGGAGTTAGCCCAAGCAATACCTTGTCCTTCTTTATCGGTACAGAATGGAGTAAGTGGGGTTGAACCAGAATAGATAGAACTACATCCAGTTGCGTTAGCCACTAACATATCCTTACCAAATAATTGGGAAATTAAACGGTAATATGGAGTTTCTCCACATCCAGCGCAAGCACCTGAGATTTCCATATATGGCATTAAGAATCCAATACCCTTAACAGTATTAGTTGGGAAGAATTCTGATTTATAAGAAACATTCTTATATAAATAATCAGCGCCTTCTTCTTGATCGAATTGTGATTTCGCTTCAACCATTTCAAGAGCAATCTTGCCAGTCTTATTTGCTAAACATTCGCTGACACAAAGACCACATCCAACACAGTTTTTAGGAGAAACTTGAATACGGAATTTTAATCCAGCAACTTTTGGACCATTCGCATTAGCGAGATCATTCTTCACTAATTCAGGAGCGCTATTCACTTCTTCTTCATTTAATAAGAATGGTCTAATGGTCGCGTGTGGACAAACGAAGGCACATTGATTACATTGAATACAATTTTCTTTAATCCAATGTGGAACTCTATCAGCAATACTACGTTTTTCTTTAAAGGTAATGTTGTTATTCATTGTACCATCTAATAATTCAAATTCAGTGAATTTAGAAACTGGTAAATTATCACCATCAAGATTACCGATAACATTGACATAAGAATCGAAATAATCATCACCCACTAAATGAGATTCTCTAACAGGGGAAAGATTTTTCCATTCTTCTTTGACTTTAATTTCTCTTAAACCTTCCGCGCCAGCATCGATAGCTTTGAAGTTCATCTTAACGATGTCTTCACCTTTTTTCGCGTAAGATTTTTCAGCAAATTTCTTCATCCATTTTTGCGCTTCATCATATGGCATGATGTTTTGATTTAAATAGAAGAAGGAAGCTTGTAAGGTGGTATTAGTATGTCTTCCCATACCAATTTCACCAGCAATTTTATTCGCGTCAATAACATAGAATTTCGCTTCTTTAGTTGCTAATTGATATTTGACACGATTTGGTAACAATTTCTCTAATTGTTCATCACTCATATCAGTATTGAGTAAGAATGTACCACCTTTTTTCAAATTCTTAATCATGTCAAATTTGAATAAGTAAGTATCTAATGAACAAGAGATAAAGTCAGCGTTTTGAACATAATAAGTAGAATGAATTGGATTTTTACCAAATCTTAAGTGCGAACGAGTAACACCACCAGCTTTTCTTGAATCGTAAGCAAAGTACGCTTGAGCGTATTGATGAGTAGCGTCACCAATAATTTTAATTGATGATTTGTTCGCAGAAACTGTACCATCACTACCTAAACCATAAAATAAGCATGAAGTATAGTCGCTAGTAATATGGAAATTATCATCGACTGGAATACTTAAATGGGTAACATCATCATTAATTCCAACGGTAAATCCATTGAAGATGTGATCAGTGGCTAAGAAATCAAAGACTGCTTTCATATCTTTTGGTTGAGTATCTTTACTACTTAAACCATAACGACCACCTACAACTTCAATATCTTTGAGTCCAGCATTTTGTAAAACAGCGACGACATCTAAATATAATGGTTCTCCACTTGCGCCCATTTCTTTGGTTCTATCTAAAACCGCAATACGTTTTGTAGTTTTTGGTAAAACTTCTAATAAGTGTTTAGCAGAGAAAGGACGATATAAGTGAACTTTAATTAAACCAATCTTTTCATCTTTGAGTTCATCGATGACTTCAGTAATAGTTTCAGTTACTGAACCCATAGCGATAATAACTCTCGTTGCATCTTTTGCCCCATAATAGGTAAATGGTGCATATTTTCTTCCAGTTAATTTTGTTGCTTCATCAAAATATTTGCAGCAAACATCAATAACTTTGTTATAGTGTTCATTTTGTGCTTCACGACCTTGGAAATAAATATCATCGTTTTCAGCACCACCACGAGTAACTGGATGAGTATGTGGATTTAAAGCACGCGCTCTAAATTTTTCAACTTTATCCATTGGAAGTAATTTCTTCCATTCAGCGTCATCAACAAATTCAACGTTTTGAATTTCGTGAGATGTTCTAAATCCATCAAAGAAATGACAGACAGGAGTTTCTCCATCAATTGCCACTAAATGGGCAACTGGAGTTAAATCAGCAATTTCTTGAACAGAATGGGAACAAATCATTGTGATACCAGTTTGTCTAATTGCGTAGATATCTTGATGATCACCAAAAATTGATAATGATCTTGTTGCTAAAGATCTTGCTGAAACATGTAATACAGCAGGTAATAATTCTCCAACCCATTTATAAATATTTGGAATCATGAGAAGTAAACCTTGAGATGCCGTATATGTCGCGGCTAAAGAACCAGCTTGTAAAGCGCCATGAACTGTACCAGAAGCACCAGCTTCAGATTGCATTTCAACAACTTTTACTACTGATCCAAAAAAGTTTTTGCGATTTTGTGAAGCGTAGACATCAATATTTTCTGCCATTGGTGAAGATGGAGTAATTGGATAAATGCCTGCCACTTCAATGAAGTTATATGATCCTAAAGCCGCCGCGGTATTACCATCGACAGATAGGAATGATTTTTTAACTTCCATGAATATAATATCCTCCTAAAAAATACCAATATAAGTATATATATACTTAAATCAACTATCAATAAAAATCATTAATTATAGTTGTTTATTTTTAATATATTCGATGACTTTTTCTTTCAAATCTTCTCTTTTTAAAGCGAAGTCAATCATCGCTTGAACATAGCCGAATTTATCACCAATATCATATCTTTGGCCAACAAAATCATAAGCATATAAAGTGTCTAATTTGCTCAAAGCATCAGTAAGTTGAATTTCTCCACCTTTTCCAGGTTTTGTCTTTTTGATTAAATCAAAAATATCTGGGGTTAAAACATATCGTCCAAGCGCGGCAAATTGACTTGGTGGATTATCTTTTGGTTTTTCAACCATTGAATCCACTAAAATATATCTTCCATCAACTTCTTTTGGTTTAATAATTCCATATTTTGATGTTTGTTCTAAAGATACTTTTTGAACTCCTAAAATTGAACTATGAGTTTTATTATAGGCTTCAATTAATTGTTTGGATACTGGTTCACCACCATCATTAACAATTAAATCGTCGCCAAGAATGACCACGAATGGTTCATTATTAGTGGCTTCTTCCGCGCATAAAATCGCATGACCTAAACCTTTCATTTCATCTTGATAGACATAAGTGATTTTCATCATCGTTGCAATTTCTTTAATGATAGAAGCAAAGTCTTCATGTCCTTTAGAAATTAAATATGATTCATAATCTTCATCTCTTTCAAAAAAACTAATAATTTCTTCTTTTTCTTTAGAAATGATTAAAATTACTTCTTCAATACCAGAATTTTTAGCTTCCTCAATTTGATATAACAAAGTTGGTTTATCAATGATTGGAAGCATTTCTTTAGCGATTCCTTTTGTTGCAGGCAAAAAACGAGTTCCGAGCCCCGCAGCAGGGATCACAGCTTTTTTTATTTCTTTCATTTATTTTTTCTTCCTTTTTGTTTGTTCTTCAATAATAAGTTTTTTTAATATTCTTAAATCAGTGTCACTGAGTTCAATATTACGATCAACCATTCCACCAGCATTAGTCATTTTCTTAAAAATAAAATCATTAATGGAGGTATATTCATCTAATTTCTTTTTAGTAATTAATTCTTGTTTTTTAGATTTATCGCGATTAGATTCAATGTTAGCGATGAATTCATTTAATTCATCCTCTAATTCACGAAGATTAAAAGTATAATCGATGTTAACCATCGGATTAAAATATGAAAAGAAGTCATTAATCACATCTGGATAAAATCCAATGACTTTCGCTAATTTTTCACTTGAAACATATTTGCCTTTACATTTTTTTAAGGCTTGTGAATATTTTTTCGCTAAGGTGAGACTTGGAACTTTCATATTTATTATTATATTTTAAAAAAATATACTTCTCAATATCTACATAAAATATCAATAGTCTTTATAAGAAAAAGAATTCTTTGTTTTAATAGCAATTAAAAAGACTAAGAAATATGGTGTCCTTAGTCTTATTTTGTTATTTTCTTTATTAATTTAGAGAGGAATAAAGAAGTTTTTATTGAGTTTATAACTCAATTTAATAAATATTGAAGAGTCTATTTTTAAAATGGATTAGTTACCACAATTGTGGATAAATCAACATAATTATTGATTACATATCTTTCATACATGCCTTGGTTATGATATGAAAAACCAACGAGATTTTGTTGAAAATCTAAACACATAATGATAAACACACTATTTTCTAGTTCATGGTAGAATGTATATACATTACTATATTTTCCAAAATATGAATCGTAATTTGAATTATAACTGACATATAAATTTTTACCATCATCGACCATTTCATAAAGGTCATCAAATTCATCGTAAAATAAAGTAATTCTTTCTAAAAATGATTGTAATTTACAAGAATCTACTTTTGTATATTCAGGTTCTTTATCAACATAGAAATAAATATCATTATGATAATATTCACCATCATAATATAAATCATAAACACCACCATATTCTGTATATAAAATCGCATTGCCATTATCGATATTTAAAACATAATTGGTTCCGTTATTATTTACATTAAATTGTAACTTCTCATTTTTTAATACATTTAAGGCTTCTAAATATTTATCTTTAGAAACATCCATATATTCATCATCATAGTAATAACGGTATACCACTGTTTCATTACCATGGATTTCTGATAAATTTTTTAAATCAAAATAATCATAATAATAAATATAACCATTATCTTGATTTGTGGCTTTAATATATAAAATCGAACACTCTAATACAATTTCATATGTTGTTGAACCATATATGTATTCTGGTTTTAAAGAGCGAACATTCTCTTTATCATAGTAATTAATATAATCTAAAGAACCATTATTATAATAAACTTCAGCGAAAGAATTAAAATCATAATCTATATCTTTATTTAAAATTAAATTTAATAATTCTTGATGCTCAAGAACACGTAATTCAATCTTTTCTTGTGCTTCATATGTTGCTTCAATATTATTAAGTGCTGCGTTTAATTATTCATTAATATCGGAAGTAGAAGCATTCATATTACTTGATTTTGCATTTACTAATTTTTCTTTAAAATCTAAACTTTTAGTTTCTAAAAGATTGGTTAGATTATTATAATCTTTGTCGTAAGAAGGAATTTCAATCCCAGCAGTATTTTGAATAGTTAAAAAATTCATTGTTTTTACGATGTAACATAGTTACATTTGAAAAATCAACATCAACTCCAATAACATTATCCTCATCATCTAAAACCGCTGAAAAAGAAGAATATGAATACCAATAATCATTGACTGTTTTTGAAGTAAAATCATAATCGACATGCATTAATGCATATACATCTGTGACAAAGACAGATTCACCAACTTGAACATTAGTAGGAGTTAAAGAATAAATATCGATTGTATTTTCTTTCGTATTAGCGTCGATATATTCCCCCATTATTTGATAAGTGTCATCTCCGTTAGGAATTTCAAATTTCACTATTTTGTTATAGCAATTATACATTCCAATTTCCATATAAAGCGCTTGTGCATATACATACATTGAAGAACTTATTACCATTTGCTTAGCGGCTACTAATAAAGTGTCATTTTCTTTTATTTCATCAGATAAACTAGCTTTTCCAGTCGACGCAACATCACTACTGATATGTTTTAATTAATGTATCCACTGAAGAACTTACATTATCAGACTTACAACTAGTAAGAGATAAAAGATAAAGTGGAATAACACTCATCAAAAATAAATTACTTTTTTTCATATTTTTTAATCCCTATATAAAATAATAATATTATTTTTTGACAAATAAAATGCACTTTATTAATAAAAGTGCAAATAAATCAAAATGGTGAACCGTAGAGGGATCGAACCTCTGACCCGCTGATTAAGAGTCAGCTGCTCTACCAGCTGAGCTAACGGTCCACGTGAATATTATTGTAAATAAAGTTTCCTAATCTATCAAGAAATATTTTGTTCATAAAGAAAAGGCTCCCAAGCGGGAGCCTTAACGATTATTTAAATATGCTTATTATTTATAAGTAACTTCAACTGAACGAATTTGGAAGTTTGTAGAAGAAGAGAAAGTAGCTGTATTATTTTCTTCATCTACAGTCAATGAAACTTCAGTTGTAGTATCAGCATAATTTGAAGTACCATAAACAATTTTAACTGAATATAAAGTTTTGCCTTCGGATAAAGAAACTATAAGAGATGGGTTTCCAGAACCATAGAATCTCCATTCATAAGCAGTACCATTTGAGTAGAATTTTCCAGTATTTGTATCAGTCGCGGACGCAGTTAAAGTAACATCATCATTAACTTTAATTATTTTCTCTTGAGTACCATTTGTAATTGAATTCGCAGTAATATAATCAGTAACGTTGAAGGTAGCTACTTTAGCATCAACGATTGGGTCTGAAACTTTAACGGTAACGGTTTGAGATTCTAAGCCTTCAATACTTGCAGTAATTGTTGCATTACCAGCTTTAACAGCGGTAACGACACCATCAGCAACTGTAGCAACTTCTTCATCACTAGATGTCCAAGTTACTGCAACGCGACTAGCACCATAAGGAGCATAAGTTACTGTAATAGGGTCGCTAGAAGTTCCAGTAGTTAAATTTAATTCTGATACACTTAATGTAATTGCAGTTGGAGCAACATTACCATCTTCAACTGATAAGAGTTTAGCAGCGCCTTTTCCAGTTGTTTCATATAAGCTTTTTGCAGCATAATATGTACCAATACCAGAGGCAACAACTTTCTTACCAGCTAAAGAGTTTGCTGCAGCGTAAGTTTCTTCAAAACCGGTGCCTTCGCCAGCAGCAGGTTGATATAATTGAAACGCAACTTCAGTCTCATATTTAGAGTCTGTTAAATTAATATAAGACCAGTTTCCATAAGAAGCGCCATAAGCACTATTACTAGAAACAATACCTGTAATATACATTGTTTCTGGGGTGGTGCCACCACATTTATCGATGAGAGTAATTGCTTCTTCAACGGTTAATGGGGCTTCTAATGTACCATAATTTAATTTTTCTTTAACGGTAACGGTTGCAGTTGCAGTTAATGGAGTATCAACTCCTTTAACAGTAACAGAAGCAGTAATTGTCGCAGTGGAATTTAAGTCTGCATCAGCAGCAACTGTAACTAATCCAGTTGTAGAAACTGTAACTTTATCATTATTTGAAGTCCATGTAACTGATTCATAAACACCATTAACTGGTGTGACTTTTAAAGTTAATTGTTGACTTGTTGTTGGATATAATTCAACAGAAGCTGGTTCAACAGCAACTGCGGTTGCTGGGACAGCATCCATACGATAATAGAATCTGCCAACAAATGAAGTATTAGCAAATGATCTAGCAGATGTTGATAAAGTTGTAAATTCATTATATGACATTAAAAACATATCGCCTTTTGACGCATCGGTGAAATATACAGTATGATATGTGTCATCCCATTTCCATGAATATGGATTGTCTAAATTATTGACGTGATAATCATTTTCAACAATACCAATATATGTTTTGGTATCACCGACCATGTGATATAAATAATATTCACCTTCGGTAGTAGAATTTTCAAAATAAACATCAATTGATTCAGACCAATTTTCTGTTGTATTTAATCTTGGACCGCCAGTATCAATTGTACCATCGGCATAAATCCAAGTTCCTAAATTCTCTTGATATGTACCTAATTTGAAGGCTTTACCAATTTCAGGGGTTTCCATTAATAATTGAACAGTTTCAGCGTTAACAGTAACTGTGCATTCAGCGTATTTAGTAGGGTCTAAATGACTTGCTGCTTTAACAGTAGCAGTACCTGCACCAACAGCGGTAACTCTACCACTATCATTTACTGTTGCGACATCATTGTCTGATGAAGACCAATCGATTGTCAAATCGGAGACAGTAAGTGGGGAAACAGCAGCGTTCAATTGGTAAGTTTGACCAATGTCAAGAGTGACTGATGTAGAATTAATCGATACACTTTCTACACTAACAGCTTCAGAACTAGTTTCAGTTTCTGAACTATCAGATGTAGCAGGGGTTTTATTACAACCACCTAATAAAAGTGCTAAAGCAGGGATTAATACTAATAAGTTTTTCTTCATTATTTATTTTCTCCTTTTGCTTAAAAGCAATTACATTATAACAAAAATATAAATAAATGAAATAGCCTAATAACTTTTTTATTTTGAATTAAAATAAAAAAACGGGCAAATTTTAATTTTTGACCCGTTTTTTATAAATTATCTATTGAATATTAATCAACAAATGTAATCATGTCCGCTAAAGAACCACCATTAACGATAACAGCACCAGTAAATTGTAATTTGCTGCTATTATAACCCATAACGGTTGTTAAATAAGCGGTCTTACCAACATTAGCGTTTACTTTATCAATGAATTCTTGACGATGTTCAGTGTTGGTATGTTTATTTAAATATAAAGTATAGGATGTACTTCCAACACTGACACTGACAGAAATAGCAGTACTTGCCGCGGCAGTTGTCGAAGACAAATCAGAATTAATTGTCACTGGAACTTTTACTAAATCAGAACAGTTAACAGCAGTAAAGGCTGCTAATTCAGCTTCAGTTCTTTCAGCAAAGACGGCTTCATTAACAACACTTGCATGAGAAGCATCTTCAGAAATTGAAGTTGGTCTTACTTCAAATAAGCCATTATATGGGGAAGCTGTACCAATGACTAAAATCAAATCGCCAATTTGAATATTTCCAAAAAAAGAATCTAAACAGCCAGAATATAACATCATACCATTGCTTCCATCAGCGACCCAAACACCTTGATAAAATTCTCCGCTATCAACAGGATTCATAAACGCGCAGACATAACCAGAAGTAACGACTGTTTGTCCGGTAGCTTTTGTTCTAGCTTCTGCAATTCTTTCCCACACAGGTTTAACTTCTTCAGCGTTAATTCTTACTCTCCAATCATGAGTAGCCACAGTAGTGTTAACTAATTTTGGAAGAACTTCTTTTTCGCCGTCATATCCAGCGTATTTAACAGTGCCATGTAAAACATAGGCAGCGTAAGTAATGGTTTGAGAATCGTCAGAATTTAATTCTGCGAAAGTTGGAATTTCCACTACTAATAAATTGTTTTCGACTTTTAAATATTCGATATCATAAGTGGTGTTGTTATATGGTTGAACTTCATATTCAAAACTGAATTTGAAATTGTTAACAACTTGTTCTTCAATCAATTTAGCGCCCGCTAAATTGATACCATCACTTGAAGAAAATTTGTTATATGCTACTGAAACTAGTCCAATCGCATCATCTCTTGCCGCTTCCATTTCAGCAGTGTGATTTGTATTTTGACATCCTGCTAATAAAGGTAAGCCTAAGGCAAGAAGAAATAATCCTTTAATTTTTTTCATAGATATAAACTCCTATTTAGTCTAAATAGACGAAATCAGCTTTATCACATAATGTGAGTTGCCAATAACGGCTTGTTGTTGCACCTAAAACTGAATCGACGCCAGAATTTGGTTCATAGATAACTACAGCAGCAGTAAGGTTGAAATGATATCCACCTTTATATAAATAATCATAGCTTTCAACTCTATCCATAGAACCGCCATCTTTTTGCATTAACCAAACATCTTTAGGAACTCTTAAATAAATTTTAATTGTTTCTGTTTCATCGGTTACTTCAATACTCATAGCACCAGATTCGACAAGTGTGGTTGAATCTTTTTCGTTATAACCTTTACCTGTCGCGTGTAAGTTTTCGAATGTATAAATGTTATTAATAACATCTAACTTACCATCAATGCCTGCTAAAGTGTTGACTTCTGCAGGTTTAGAAATACCTTTCGCGTTAATGACCATATCATCATCGCTTGGAAGATAAGGATTATAAGAAACAGAAGTAATTTGAGGGTTACCATATCTGACAGTAAATGTACCAGTAATTGTTAAATCATTACCGACTTTTAAACATTCATAAGATTTATAACCCGCGAAAATGAACATACCATAACGAGTAATTTCGCCGGTTTCTTCATCTTCGTAATCTTGAACAACATAGACGTCATAATCAACTTTTTTGACAACGATACCATTGATTTGAACTTTGATACCTTCATATGTTGGGCAAGTTCCATCATTTTCAACATATTCTTCAAGAATATCTTTAATGGAAGTAATTAAAGCTTCACCACGATAGAAATCTGGATCTTCTCCACTCCACATATTCTTTTGGAATTTTTGAGCTTGAAGGTCAGCTTTGTTAAAGACATCCGCCATCGGACATTCACTGACGCCTTTACCATTTGAGAAACCTTCTTGAACAATGAGGAGGTTTAAACAAACTAAGTCTTCCGCGGTCGCGTTTTCTTTATCGCTAATCCATACTAAAGCTTTAAATCTCACACCAGTAGAGTCAGCTTCTGCTGGAGTATAAGTAAGAGATGGGACCGTTAAAACGATTGTTTTAGCATTCAATAAATTTTCGGTTGTAAATTTTGATGCTTTTTTACCCCATTCTTCAATTTGACCAGTAGATTCAGGAGTATCAATACCATAGAATCTAACTTTAACAAGTCGAGAGGTTCCACCATTGTTTTCAATTTGATGGAAGTGAGCGGTATCGCCATCGACTGGATTAAATAAAGTCACTTGACCAATACCATCATCTAAGAAATTATGACCGACATAATCAAAATCAGAATTGTAATCAGAATAATGAGTGGCACTAGCGTAATCAATAAATTCATCAGTGTCATTTTTTTCACGACATCCGCCTAAAGTTGCCATCATTGCAAAGGCAAATAAAGAAACTAAAATCTTTTTCAATTTCATACATTAACCTCTAAACACACATTGGGTTAAAGCATCAGTAAATGCTTGATCAACTGTTTTCGTTCCTCTTAAAACATTAGGAATAATTCCACCAACAGCGTCTCTTGCAGTATCACTACCTGGGAAAATTGGAGAGGTGAAATATTGTTCAGGTGGATAGAAAGTAGATGTACATTTTGCCGCGGTAGCGAGCAAATTGTTATCTTCTTCTAATCTATTGACAAAAGCAGTTCCTGCAGTGTTTATATTTCCACCAGTTTGAATGTATGCATTATAAACATCAGTGGAATAAGAAGAAGTTCTAACTGGTTCATATCCAGTAGAAATAGAATAATTCGCGGTATTTACAGAATTAGTAATATGGGTGTAGAACTTCCATGCAGCGACTTTTTCATTCGCTTTTGCTCTTTTGAAGAAGCAAATAGATGGTCCTTGAGAGACGACGTGTCTATTTTTGCTTCCAGCAGGAAGAGGTGCGACACCAATATTAAAGTTGAGGGATTTATTGTATGTTGTACCACCAGTTGAACCAATTGATAAAACTAATTTACCATTGGTGAATTGAGTGGAGGTATAACTTGAGTTTGGCGAAGTACCTTTCGTAACAAATAATCCTTCATTATAATATCCTTTTAATTCTTCTACCATCGCCTTGGCTTGTTCGTTATTGAATAAATAATAACTTTCGCCATCAGCAGGATGAGAAGTGGTATATGGAATACCATATTGTTCGCAAAGAGTAATAAATAAGTTACTATCTGAGTCATATCCTAAAGGAGTAACAGTTGGATATTTTGCTTTGATTTGTCTAGCTAAAGTCCAAAGTTCATCCCAAGTGGTTGGAACTTCCCAGTTGTTTTCTTCGAAAACAGTAGCGTTATAAAATAACACTTCGGTCGATTTAGCGTAAGGAACGGAATATGTTCCTTCAATTTGATAGCTAGTACCTTCTGCCCAATATGAAGAATTGTAATCAGCTAAATCTGGAATTCCATAATCAGAATTTTCAATGTAAGATGTCAATTCTTCAACAGCACCTGCTTCAATGTAATCGGCAACGTTATCAGGATAACAGAAAGACATCGTTGGAGTGGTTCCAGAAGGAATCGCTTCTTTGATTTTATCAGCGACGTCATCATAACTACCTTGTGAAAAAGCGTCGATTACTATATCAGGATTTGCTGCTTCAAATTCTGCAATCATACGATTAAGTAAGCCTTGATTAGCTTGACCCATCGTGTGCCAGAATTTAACATGGGTCTTTCCATCTCCGCTTTTACAAGAAGAGAGAGTGGATAAAGACATAGCCGCTAAACCTATTAATAATATATTTGAGATCTTTTTCATGAAAGTCTCCTTTCTTAATAAATATTAGCCTGCGAATATGCAGTTTGTTAAAGCATCAATAAATGCTTGTTCAACAGTTTTAGTTCCTAAGAACACGTTAGCGACAATACCGTCCATTTCTTTTCTCGCAGTGGATGAACCTTTGAAAGCTGGAGAAGTGAAGAATCTGTCTTGTAAAGAAGAATTGAATCCTAATGTGGTTTGGACTAATTTTTCTTTTCCGGTTTTACTAATGTCATAAACATATTCTAAGAATGCGGAATTGGTAAATGAAGAAGATCTAACTGGAGAATATCCAGTTAAAACTGAATAAACAGCGGAGTTATAAGTACTAGAAATGAATTTGTAGAATAACCATGCTGCGTATTTTTCAGTTTGGCTCGCTCTTTTGAAGAAACAAATTGATGGTCCTTGAGAAATAACGTGATTATTGAGTGTGCCACCTGGAATCGCTGCCACACCAACTTCAAATTTATCAGTGTAGTTATAACCTGTACCACCAGTTGAGCCAATAGTCATAACAACTGTTGGTTCACTTGTACCAATAAACATATTGGATGTATAAGAGTTGTTCGCACTACTACCAGAAGTAATAATGTAGCCATTATCGTACCAACTCTTTAATTTTGTCACGAGTGCTTTGGCTTGATCGTTATTGAATAAGAAGTGATTATCTTTATCTAAAGATGTATATGGGATACCTTCTTGTTCAAACATAGTAATTAACATATTTGCGTCGGAATCATAGCCTAATGCGGTATAACCTAATGCTTTGATGCGTGGCATAATTTCTTCCATTTCATCCCAAGTGGTTGGAACGGTTAAATTATTTTCTTCAAAGAATGTTTTGTTATAGAACATGACTTCAGTGGATTTTGAGAATGGAACAGAATAGACACCACCTTCAATGCCATATTCATCACCATAGGATTTGCCTTCATCCCAGAATCCTTTAATAAAATCATCAGCACCTAATGAACTATATTTTTCAGCAAAAGAAGAACCCATCGCTTCGATTTCAGTGTTTTTACCTAAACCAATAATGCTGTCATTGATATATGGATCCATATATTCAACAGCACCAGCGGACATATATTCCGCGACATGATCAGGATAGCAGTACGCCATAGTTGGTGTTGTACCAGCTGGAATCGCGCTTGAAATTTTATCTTTGATGTCATCATATCCACCTTGAGC
>JBJEDU010000026.1:0-5747 GCA_051872395.1 Bacilli bacterium
AAAATGTTAAATACTAACCTTTGTTGCAATAACTTTGTCACTTAACTGAAAACAAGAAATAAAATATCCCTATTGACAGTGTTATTATCTTTTGATAATATAGAAAAGCAAAAACGTAGAAAGAAGATGCACCTGCTTCTCGCCAGACCGATCTATTATCAGTTGGCCAATGCTACAAAATACTTTTAGGGCTAGTATATTTGACGGGTGCATTATGCATCCGTTTTTTATTCGAAAAGGAGATGATATTTATCCAAGATTTCAATGCAAATTCTAGTAATAATCGTAAACTAGATAAAACAAACGCTAACAAAGACCTATTAAATGAAGCGATTAGATTCCCAATAGTCTTATTAATTGGACCAAACGGTGAACAATTAGGAAAGATGAGCGCAAAAGAAGCACAATATAAGGCAAATTCATACGATATGGACTTATTATGTGTCGCTGCTAACGCCAATCCACCTGTTTGTAAAATCATCAATTATAGTAAATATCGTTTTGAACAACAAAAACGCGCAAAAGAAGCGAAGAAAAATCAAAAGATTATTGAAATTAAAGAAGTACAATTAACACCACAAATCGGAATTCATGACATGGAAACTAAAGCCCGTCATGCAACTAAATTCCTTCAAGAAGGCAATAAGGTCAAAGTTGGAGTTCGTTTTAGAGGAAGACAAATGGCTCACGTCGAAGTCGGACAAGAAACTTTGGATAAATTCATTGAATTAGTCAGCGAATTCGCTGTTATCGAAAAACCTGCTACCATGGATGGTAGATGGTTAGTTGCTATTTTAGCGCCAAAGAAAAAGTAGAAAGTAGGAGGATAAAATTATGCCAAAAATGAAAAGTAAAAAAGCTCTTACAAAAAGAGTGAAAAGAACTGGCAGTGGTAAATTAGTTAGACACCACGCTTACACATCCCATTTAGCCCCACACAAAACCACAAAACAAAAGAAACATTTGAGCAAGCAAACATCAGTGGATAAGACTGATATCAAGCGTATCAAATATTTAATTCAAGATTAAGGAGGTCAATGAAACATGAGAGTTAAAGGTGGAACAGTTTCTCGCGCAAGACGCAAGAAAGTATTAAAAAGAGCTTCTGGATATTTCGGAAGTAAACACTTATTATATAAAACTGCGAATGAACAAGTCATGCACAGCTTACGCTACGCATACATTGATCGCCGTTTAATCAAAAGAGATTTCCGTAGATTATGGATCAAAAGAATTAATGCAGCCTGCAGAATGAATGAAATTTCTTATTCCAAATTTATGCATGGTTTAAAGGGTGCTAATGTTAACATGAATAGAAAAATGTTATCTGAATTAGCGATCAATGATCCAAAAGCTTTCGCAGATTTAGTTAAATTAGCGAAAGAACATTTATAATAATTCTATTGATTACAAACTATTAAAAAAGAATGGTCGAAAATAAGGCGACCATTCTTTTTTATTTATAAATAAATTCGATGTTATCAAATAATTTAAATATTAAAATTCTTATCAATAATAATCGTTTCTACGTTTTCAATTGCCTCATCTAATAAAGGAATGAAGTCAATTTTATTTTCTTGTTCAATGACATCTTTTAATAATGGATGAGTCTTTGGATTTTTAGGTGAAAAAATTGTACAACAATCTTCATATGGTCGAATTGAAATATCATATGTGTTAATTCTTTGCGCTAAAGAAATAATTTCTAACTTGTCCAGCGTTGCGCATGGTCGAATGACTGGATAATTAGTAACCATATTTATAACATTCATTGATTGAAGTGTTTGTGATGCGACTTGACCAATAGATTCCCCGTTCGCGATTACTAAACAATCTCTTTTTTTCGCGAGCATTTCGCTGAGTCGATACATCATTCTCCTCATTATTGTAATCGCATAAGATTCATGGCATTTATCGTAAATTTCTTCTTGTATTTTTGTTAATGGAACAATATGAAGTTTGATTCTTTCTTGGAATTTATTCAATTGTTTTAAAATATCATAAAGTTTATAAATGACTGCTTGTTGAGTATATGGAGGACTAGCGAAATGAATGCATTCCACTAAAACGCCGCGTTTCATCATTAAAAACATCGCGACAGGAGAATCAATTCCTCCACTTAACATCATCATGGCTTTTCCGCCAACACCAAGAGGATATCCACCTAAACCTTTAAAAGTTTTTATATAAATATAACTACCTTCTTGTCTAACATCGATATTAAGCAAAATATCAGGATTATGAACATCGACTTTGAGTTGACTTTCCTTCAATATTTTTGAGGCCACAATTCTAATAATTTCATCTGATATAATCGGAAATTTTTTATCACCACGTTTACATTTAATTTTAAATGTTTTTCCTTCTTCTTTTAAGATGAGTCGATAACATTCATTTTTAATTTCTTCAATGTCACATTTTACTCGATGAACAAGAGAAAAAGCATGAATTCCAGAAATGTCTTTTAATCGTTCCACGACTTTCATAGTATCTTCATCATTTATATTGATATAAATATGATCGTAATAAAGTTCGTATGTCAATGTTGGAAAATCATCTTTAGTAGCGATTTTAATATTGTCAAAAAGAGTTCTAACGAAATCTTTTCTATTTTTTCCTTTCGTAGATAATTCTCCGAATCGAATCATTATAATTTCATAATCATTATTCATCTGATACTCTCCATAATCTTCTTTAAGTTTTCCACTAAAAGATAGACGTCTTCTTCATTATTAAATGTCGAAAAAGAAACTCTAATAGTGTTTTTATCCAAATCAAGATGGGGATACATAGATTTTACAACATAAGAATTCTTTTCTTTTTTAGAATGACAACTCGATATTGAAGAAATGAAAATATTTTTGTTTGAAAGCGCTTCAACAACGACAGAAGCTTTCTTTTTTAATGTTGAAAAATTCAAAATGTAAGGATTTTCATCTAAAAACTTGCTATTCACATGATATAGTTCTTTATTATCTAATAAATAAGATAATAAAATATTTTTAAAATTAGTAATTTTTTTAAAGTCATTATCGAAGTTTTTTAAAGATAAATCCAATGCTAAAAATAAAGAATACGCTAACGGATAACTAGCGGTTCCACTTCGATAATTATATTCTTGGCCACCACCACTTAATAATGGTCTTAATGAGATAGATTTCTTTTTGATTAAAACGCCGATTCCTTTTAATCCATGAATTTTATGAGCGGTAAAAGTAAACATATCAAATGAATCAAAAGTCGATTTAATTTTACAAACTGATTGTACTGCATCGCTATGAAATACAGTCTTTGGATTAGTTTTGATTATTTCTTTAATTTTTGAAACATCATTAATCGCACCAGTTTCATTATTCGCGTGCATAAATGAAACAAAAATAGTGTCATTATCAAATTCTTTTTTAAATTGCTCAATATTTAAAGAGCCATCTTCATCAACATCGATGTAACTGACACGAAAATTATAATATTTTTCTAAATCATTGAATGCTTCTAAAACGGAAGGGTGTTCAACTTTAGAAGTAATGATATGGTTTCCTCTATTTTGATGTTCTAAACAATATCCTTTAATAGCTAAATTATTAGATTCAGTCGCTCCTGAAGTAAACACTACTTCGTATTGTTTTGAACTTAATTTTAATAAGTTGAGTATTTTTTCTCTAACATTATCTAAAAGATAATTAGCCTCTTGGCCATATTTATGAATGCTCGATGGATTAGAATAATATTTTTTAACAAGCGTAGAAAAAGAAGTTAAAACTTCTTCATAAACTTCACTGCTCGCTGCGTTATCTAAATATACAAAATTATTTTCCACTATCAGAACGATCCTCTACGTGATTATTTTGGTATATTCTATTAGCTTCAAGATATACGTTTTTAAAATCGCCTTTAAAGAAATTATCTTCTAAAATGCATAATTCATTATGTACTTCAGTTCTTTGATATCGGTCTCTGTTCGCGTAGATGATAGAAGATTCCGCTAATTGGGCATCGCTATAAGCGACATCAACATTATCGAATAATGTTCCTGCTACTTCTTTTAATTGATCAACTAAAAGATTAACATTCTTAACATTAATTGGTTTGTCTTTTAACAAAAGACTAATTTGATTTAATAAATCATAACAATTTTCAATGAGAGGATTAAAAGTAACATAACATTTTTCAATACTTATTGTTCTAAGAGTGCTCTCAACTTGTTTTAATTTATAGTAATAAGCAAATATCAAATGATAAGATTCTTCGCATGAATTTTTTAAGAATGCGATGAAGGATTTAAATTCTTCTACTTTAACAGAAATTACATCGTAATTATTTTTTAAATCTAATAATTTTTCTTTAAGTACGGAATAGGGTTGAGGAATAGGAGAATGCATTAATGTTTCTAATTCTCTTTTAATACCGCCAAGTCTATTCACTTCATCTTTTAAGTTATTAATTTTGGTATTTTCTTCTTGCTCGATGATATAAACTTGTTCTAAATTTGGCAAAATAGCAATTAATTTCAAAAATGTTTGTTCTAAATCGACAACAAGATGATAAATGTTTTTGTTTTCAGAAATAAAGAATTCCTTATCAGTAACTTCTTTGTTGAGTAAATCATTCATCTCATCGATTTCATTTAAAATCAATGAGCATGAATCTTTTGCACCTGTAGTGTCTAAAGACACTAAATTTTCTCTAACTTTCGATAATAAAGAATTCCATTTTTCTTTATAACGATCAAAATATAAATGATCTAAATGATATTGTTCATTTATTAATTTTTGATAGAAAGTATCTAATTCTGATATTTTATTTGGAATAATTTGTTGAACTTGTAAACATAAACCAGGAATTTTATCGATTAATTTCTTTAAATCGAGAATTACTCGAGAAATAGATGGAATAAGTTTATTTGCATCTTCATATTCTGCACTGTCGATATGATTATCAAAATCAGTAAATAAAGAATCAAGTTTAGCGAAAACTTTATTGAAAGAAGGAATAATAAAAGTAATGCTATTATCTTGAGTTAAAATCTTTTGCTTAACGTTACGATATTCCTCTTTCAAAGATAAGATTCTTTTTCTTGAATCTTCTTCAGGTTTAATTTCTTGTTTTAAATCAGTGGTTAATTGTTCAACAGAATTTCTTAATGATTCTATTGCTTCAACAGTATTGTCAATTATGCTTTTAATACCTTGATATTGTTTATTTGCCACTAAATGGTTAAGTTGAGTAATTAAGTTAGAAGCGAATTCGTCATCGATTGATAAGATATCTTGGTATCTTTTGGAATATTTATCAAAAATAGGAACATATAAAAGATTTGTGTGAGAAATAATTTCTAAACGATGAATATATTGGGAATCTTGACCTCTTAAAAGTCCATCAAGATAATAAAAATCTCTTTCAATTTTTTTAATTTGTTTTTTAATCGACTGACGATAAAAAACATATTTATATAAAAAGAAAATTAAACATCCGAGGAGAATAAGTCCTCCAACGGAGAATAAAATGATAACTACGATATCTTGAATTTTCCCACTTAAAAACATTTTCAATAATTACTCCAACAAAAGTATCACTTATAATTTTACATTGTATTAATCTCATTTTAAATAAATTTTTATTTAAATTTTAAGAAATAAATTCGACACATTCGTTATTATTTGATTTTTTAAAATTTTTGCAAAATAAATGATAAAAATATGTTAGATGACAAAGTTATTGCAACAAAAAAATATTAAACAGATGACATC
>JBJEDU010000027.1:0-26329 GCA_051872395.1 Bacilli bacterium
GACGCTGTTTATTCTTTAGATGGTAATAGTGTCACTGCTTCACGAAGTGAAAATTATCATTTTGTTGTTAAGATTGATGGAAACATTAATAATAATTACATTTATAATTTTGTTTTTGATCTTTCTTCTTTAGCTGCTTCATCATATGGAATACAAACTTATGGTGTCAGCGTTGATTTATCTGATTACACTTATCATTGCTTTTATTTAGATGGTAGCGATCAACCATTTGATAAAACTTTGGTTAGTGTTAAATGTAATTCTCAAACATTGTATGTCGATATTTTATTGAATGAATTAGATGATGAATTCGACACTAGCAGTGTGAGATTTGTTACTTATTTATCTAATGGAGGTAATGTTATTACTCCAATAAAGGTTGATGATGAAAATCCTATCGATATTTTAAATCCTTCAACATTTACTTACATTACAACTTCAAATGAAATTTTAGTGTCTTCTTTCAATGTTTATGATATTGATAATGACACTACGACATATAAAACATTAGGGGTTATTGGTGAAAGCTTATATAACCGAGATATTAATGTCGAAGTATATAGAAATAATAATGAAGCGCTTCTTATTCGTTTGACACATGATTTTGCGTCATGGAATAAAAACACTGTTATTAAATTATTATTAGATGGTGATGATTATTTTTCTTCATCATATTCTTCGACATCTTATTCGTTAGAATTAAATCCATCATCCGTTAAAGTTAACTCATTTATTAATGTTTTATCTATGAGTGGAGTTGAAGATGGATTGACTTTATCAGCGAAAAATAACGTCGTATTAGTCAATATCGACTTAAACAAATTAGAAAATATTAAAGATAAAGATATCGCTATTGGGGTCTATACCACTAATGGTGGGGTTACAAGTAACATCACTTATTATAACGATAAAGATTTTATTATTAATAATGTTGCAAGTTGTGTGAGAGTCACTACCACGAATGAGTTTGTTTATGTTGATCCAACTTATTATGATTCAACATATGACAATAATGATTATATCGATTTAGATATTACTATTCCTGGTTCAACAAATAATGGTGTGACTTTAGGTTCCACTGATGTCAAATTAGCGAGAAATGGTAAATATTTATATGTTTTATTTACTACTTCCGATACTGTGTGGAATTCTAACGCTGCATGTTGGTTATATTTTGATGGTGGGGCAGAAGATAAGACAACAAGAGACGAAGATTCTTATTCTGCTCGTTTAGTGGCTTATCCTGCTACAGTTAAAAACTATTTCAGAATAAGTGGTAATGTGGCTTTAAATAATTCAAAGATTACTGTTAGAGGTAATGATACCCAATTATATGCTTGTATCGATTTAACAGAAATGGATTCAACATATGATACAAAAGATATTGGCATTGCCACTTGTACCGCTAATAATAGTAATTCGGCGGTGATGATGGTTAATACCTACACTAATAGTAAAGTGGTTTTAACTAATCCTTCAACATTCCTTAGACTTAGTAAAGATAATGAAATTATGTCTGATTTAGAAGAATCGACTGGTTCATATAAAGAAAGTTTAGATACGACACCATATATTGATGGATTAAGTGAATACGTTCCTGCTTCTTCTTCAGCACAAGCTTTTGAAGTTATTTTCTCAAGAACTGGTACAGTAGTTACCCTTAGATGTGAAGTTGAAGCCGAAGCTTGGGATAATAATCAAAGATTATGGGTTTATATTGAAGGACAAAACCCATATGCGAGTACTCGTACTGCTGGTCATACATCTTCAATTAGAATCAATCCAACAGGGGAAACTGCTTTACAATACTTTATCATCAGTTCAAATACCGCTTTAGCGACTAGCACAGTCACTGTTAAATCTAATAAAACATATTGCTATATATCGTTTGATATAACAACTATTAATGCGTCTTATTCTGAAGGAGATGTCGCGATTATTGTTGGTTCAGCATATGCTTCTAATGGTCTTGCCACCAGTGCTGGCGCGTGGGTTATAAGTGGTAATTATAATGGATTAACTAATATTAACACTCAACATCCAGTCGAATGGGTCCATTTAACATATGACAATAAGGTAGGTACAAATAGTTAAAATTATGAAAAAGATTATATTTACTTCGATACTATCTTTCCTTTTATTAGGTAGTAATACTATTTCAATCAATAACAATGTGACATATGGAGATAAGTTAATGGCGACAGAAAAAGAAAAATTGAATATCGTTTTTGTTGCTGGACAATCTAATGCCCAGGGTACTTCTCCAGTTGGAGAAATATCTCTTCCATCTTTTGATGATGTTATGCTCTATCAAGATGGTGGAATGGATGCTTCAGTTACTAAAAAATGGATAAATGTCACTCCTGGAATTGGACTTAATAGCAATAGCTTTGGTCCAGAAATTGGAATGAGTGAGATTTTATCTTCAAAATATAAAAATAGTGATGAGAAAATCGCGATTATACGTTATTCATGGGGTGGAACGAGTTTATACAATAAATGGAATAGTCCAACTTCGGTTGCTTCTGGTTTAGGTGGAACACTTTATGTTAAAGATGAATATACCTTTAATGGAAGAAAGTCCGCAGAATTATATTATAAAATGATGGTGACTTTTTCTGACGCTATTGAATCACTTGAAGACCAATATGACCTCAATTATTTAGGAATGTGTTGGATGCAAGGTGAAGGTGATGCTTATAATATTCAAATCGCCTCAAGTTATGGAACACTTCTTACTAATTTTATTAATGATGTTCGTGATGATTTATCACTTCCTGATTTACCATTTATTATCGGTGAAATCGCCACTACTTGTGGGGGAAGAGATGATATTATTCGCGAACAAGAAGCTCTTGTGGCTAATACTGTTAGCAATACGACATTAATTCATAATAGAGATTTACCAGTTGGATATTTTGATGCTTGGCATTTCAGAGCGACATCGATGGTTAAACTTGGAAATCGTTTTGGCGCAAGAATGATTGAATCCACAGATGAAGAAATTATCAGTGTGGATCCTATTACTATTAATGTTGGATTAAATAATAAATTGGTGACTCCTTTATACACTGATGTAGTGACAACTTCTAATGTTAAAATGCCTTTAGAGGTTTTTAATGATGAAGATGAAACATTTACTGAACTTGGTTCTTTTACTAGACATGGTTATGTTGTGTATAAAGGTTTACATCATGATGTAGAAATAAATGTCAATGTTATTAATGGTAGTAATATTGATGGAAAAGAAGATAGTTTTTATCAAGATGTCGATATGAAAGATGTTAATCTTTATAGCAATTTAGAAACTTTAGAAGCACCAAAATACGCTTCAGCGAAAGGTCATTTCAAAGCTAAATTAGGTGATGAAGGTTTATATGTTTATGCGAGATTAGATGACACACAAATTAATAATAAGTTATTCAAAACTAATGTTTTTGATTTAAACATGGATCAAAATAATGGCATTGAATTATATATTGATAATTCTAATCGTAATGTTAACTCATTAACGAAAAATTCTTTGATTATTAGATTAACTTCAGGTGGTAATTTACGTGTTTATGAGGGTACATCGAATGGTTTTATCAAAAATTACAGCGTTAATATGAATGCTTATAAAATGCAAAAAGATGGAATTAAAGATATTAAATATTTTGTTTCTGTCGATGGTGCGGCAAATCTTTTAACAGATGGTAATGATAATTGTTCTTATTTTGAAATATTAGTGCCTTATTCAGCGCTTCATAATGTTAAGAATATTAATTCTTATCGTTTAGCGGTGAGGTTTACCGCGCGTCATGAAAGTGGAACATTAATAGATTATCCATGTGGAGTGACTACAACTAAAGAACAAAAAGATTTTTCTTTCATTGATATCTCAACTTGGCCAAAGTTATAAAAATAAAAAGAAATAGGTCTTTAAAGGTTCTCTTTATTCTATTTTGAATAAGACAACATAAAAGGCTAAGGGAATAAAGCCCCTTAGCCTTTTTGTTCTGACACAGTATGATTTCTATCAAATTAAACGGGGTTTGTGACTCCCCGTTTAATTTGATAGGCCCTTTTTATAAAGAATTTATTAAATTGAAAAGTTATCAATTATTTCTAATAATTGTTTATTGTCGATAACTTTATCGTTAGGTTTTAATTGATATTTATGTCTTTCAATTTTTAATATTTTGTTTTTGTTTCCATTAACTAAATTTAATAATGTTGGAATAAATAGAGGAGTTTCTTCTTCACTTCCAAAAACTGCAACGATATTTATTTTGTTTATAAACTCATCCCATTTATCTTCATTCGCATGGAAATAATCTTGCATTCTTTCATTAAAAATGAAATATAAAGAAGATGGATTTGAACAATATTCAGGCACTAATAAGACAATATTTTTATAGCGAAGCGAAGTATCAATTAAATTATAAATATCATCATTTCTATATTTGCATTTCTTTTTGAAACACTCATAATTACATTTGCTACAAGGATGATAAGATAAGTCTTTAAAAGCGACATATACATCATTATCATTCATTTTACGATGCGCGACATCGTAACAATTACCATAATCTCTACCGCTGAAAGAAATGAATAAGTTACTATCTTTGTTAGGACATTCTAAAGATAATTCATCATTATTATCTTCGATGAATTCACTCATGCTAATATCATATTTTTTCAAGAGTAAAAGTAGTTTTTCATAACTGATATCGTTGATGCCTTTTTCTATTTTATTAATTGTTGAACGCGAAGTATATCCAAGTTCTTCCGCTAATTCGTCCATCGTAAGATTGTTTTGAACCCTTATCTCTTTTATTTTTTCACCTATTGTCTTTTTCATAACTATTTTTCCTCAACTAAGAAGTTCATTATTAACTTAATTACTATATCCATATCTTCTGGTTTTGATTCGGCAGTTAATACCGTTATCGCCACTAATGTATCATTTGCAAGAATCATTTTTCCTTCTTTCACTAAGGCATTATTTTTATTTAAAAATTCTAAAAATAATGTCGCAGCGATTCTTTTACATCCATCGATAAATGGATGATCTTTTACTAAGAAATATAATAAATGTGCTGCTTTTTCTTCTAAAGAAGGATATATTTCTTGACCAAAGACATTTTGATAAACAGTAGCTAAAATACCATTTAATTTACCGTTTTCTTTTTCAACTCCAAACACTGAAGATGTATCACCAAATTTCATAGAATCAATTATTTTTCGACATTCATCATATTCTAGTCTATAGGTAGTTTTTCTTCCATTAGGTTTTGAAACACATTGATGGTCATAATCATCAAGTAAATCTAATGCTTTAGTGTATTCATTAATAACATTAACTAATGAAGTTTCATCGATATTTAAAGAGGAAGAAAGCATCTTAGTTTGTATTTCAATAGTCTTATTTAAAGCAGCAATTCTTTTCTCATTAACTACATAGCCTTGCACTAAATAATCTTTAAGTATTTTATTTGCCCAGCGTCTAAAGACAATGCCTCTTTTAGAGTTAACTCTATATCCAACTGATAAAACGACATCAAGGTTGTAATATTTTGTTGGTCTATGATTGACACTTTCGTCGGAAAAACCGACAGAAGTATTTTCATCCAATTCTTTGTCATTAAAAATGTTGTTTATGTGTTCTGTTACTGTCGATCTTGCTTTACCAAAAAGTTTGGCTATCTGTTCTTGCGTTAGCCATACAGTGTCATTTTCCTTGTCTGCTCTTACATCAATTTCGAACTCGTTGTCCACAAATTTTACAATTTCATACTTATCCATATGTATCCTCCATTTATCTAATAAAATAATAACATTTTGTAGATTAAAAATCAACAAGAAAAATGAATAAAAACCCATATAAATAATATATTATTTATATGGTTATTTGACCTTTAATTAAATTGTTTTAACAAGTATTCTTAATCTTCCCTTCTTATTATTTATAATAATAAAGTTATAGGAAATTATATTTTTTTAAATACATATTTAATATATTGTTTCCTTGTTTCGTTTTCTTTAAGAAATAATAAATCTTTTTGGTTTGGTGCGATTTCATTTTCGATGACAATCGCACTAAACTTTTCTTCTTTTTGGTTATGAAATATTGTTCCAACAGGCAATTGATTTAATGTTAATAATACATCTTTATAATCGCTTTTTATTATCACTTTATAATTATTATCTTTGATGATGACATCTTTTTTGTTGTTTATGAAATAGTGTCCTTTTTCTTTAAGCTTTGGATTTTTATTTACTTCGTGATTTATTTTTCTAAGTGTTGAAAAGTTAAATCCTTCGTCAATTGGAGTGAATCTATCGATGAGATAATTATCTTTGACAATTGATCTATTTAAGCAATCTAATTTAAGTTTATAATCAAGTGATTTATTATTTTCGCTTAAAACAAAATATGAATGTAAAGATAAAGAAGCGTAGGTATCTTTCAATGCTTTAATTTGATGTTTGATTAATATTTCTTCTTTATTATCTTTAATAATATATATAACTTTATAAAGGGCATGATTGCCGATAAAATCAATTGACTTATTGTCATATTTAATTTTAAAGATGATTTTAATTTCGTTTTCTTTTAAAAGAACTTTATAATTAAATTTTTGAAATGATAAAGCGTGTTCTTGTCCATGTAATATTACTTTATCTTCATGGATAGAATTATCATAATCTTTTAAATTATATCTTCCAGCGATAGGGCCAAGTGTTTTCCCATAAAATCCTTTGGAATATAAAAACTCTTTTTTATCATCGCAAGATAAAAAGAAGTCGTGATTAAATACTTTGAGTCGATAAATAGAAGCACCGACAGAACATAAAGTTATTGATAATTTATTAGTATTTATATCGATAAATTCATTTTTGATTTGATAAGTTATCATAATAAATAAAAGCGTCTTTAATTCTTCGTTTTATGTTTTCATTAATATCTAATTTAGATATTTCTTCTTCCTTATAAAATTGGAGTGATTGTACTTCTTCTTTTTGTGGAATTAATTCATTTTCATATTCAATAACTAAATAGCAAATATCGACAGGGGAAATATCATCTCCGTTTGGATAGACATGCCTTTCTTTTTTCCCTGAATATATGTTGAACATATATAATGTTTTAGCGGCTAAATTAGTTTCTTCTTTCAGTTCCCTTTTCGCACATTCTATTACTTCTTCATCAATCTCAACAGAGCCACCAAAAACATCGAACTTATTATCATCCATTCTCTTTTGGAGCAATATTTCTCTATTTTTGTTTATGACAAAAGTACAAGCGTGAGGAACCACTAAAGGGGTATGACCAACTATTTTTCTTAAATCTAATAGCCAACCCATCGTTATTTTCTTCTTTTATTATATTCTCCGTCCGCGGTTTTATTTATTTCGGTGATAATATCATATTCTTTAAAATCATATGGACGGAGATTTGGTCTAACTAAATCATGTTGCCATTTAGAAAAATCCCAATCTTTACCTTTTCCATTATCATAGGCGTTGAATAACCATTCCCATGGTTCTCTCGTTTGACTTTTTCCAGTGACAAAACCCCAAATAAATGATCCGATACGTTCTTTATAAAATACAGGATATAAATCTTCGATATTGTTATGCCAAATACGATGAAGCCATTCAGTGTTCATCATTGGTCGATTATATTTTTTCAAATTTTTGATTACTTCTAATGAATCTTTATATGGAAGATAACAATGATATAAAATGATGTCGCTTAAATCTAACGCTAAAAGTTCGATTTCTTTATATGGTTCGTTATTTTCATTGTATGACCAGCAACACGCTGCACAAGGTTGAATTGGATTATAACTTCTCGCGTGAATGAAGGCGTTTTTTAAATAGTTCGCGGATTTCATTCCTCTACGAGAATTACCCACTTCATTAAAGATATCCCACACTAAAACTCTTTCATCGTCTTTATATTTTCCAACGATTTCATCAATCATTTCATAAAATATTTTTTCATATTTTTCTTCATCAAGTATGCTATATCCTGGTTCATTCATTACGACATGTGGTGAATTTTTTCTTCCGGAATGATAACCAAAGTCGTAAGGTATTTCACCATATTCTGGCCAAGAATAATTTTGTTTTTGTACGACGCAATCATTTCCAAAACAGAACATTACTTTGATGTTATTTTTATTTGCGATTTCGATGACTTGTTCGATATGTGATAAATATGAATCATGTTGATCGATATATATTTCAAGTTGACCAATCAATCTCACTGCGTTAAATCCCCAAGAGGCCGCTAAAGAGAGTTCACTTTCAATACATGCTTTCATTTCTTCCCAGTGGTATTCTTGCCACATTTCAACTCGATTGCAAGCAAGAGAGGGATAATAACAAAATCCTCTAATCCATGGTAATTTATCATACCATTCGTTAGCTTTTTCTACTGACCATTTTTCCATAAATATATACTTCCTTTTCATTTTGATTTTAATTTCTATTAACTTATAAATAAAGTTTAATAAAGGAGTAATTTTTACTTAAATTTTTAACTATGAATTAATAAAAGCAATAATTAATAAAATCTATATTATGTTCTAGCTTTTCGATATTGGAGTGGAGTGGTAGATAAAAACTTCTTATATAAGCGAATTAAACTTTGAGAATCGCTGAGACCAACTTTATACGCTATTTCGTCAAGTGAATCGTTCGTCGTCAATAATATTTGTTGACTCTTTTTTAATCTGACGAAAGATAAGTAGTCATAGAAAGTTTGCTTAACATATTTTTTAAATGTTTTTTCAAAATGGAATTTCGATAAACCAACGATTCCACTGACTTGTTCTAAAGATAGTTTTTCATAGTAATGTTCTTCGATGTATCTTGTCGCTACTTGAATCGTCTTTGGAGCATATAATAATGTCGTATCATTAAATGAAGTTAAGGTTCTTATATCTAGTAGTGTTTCATATATAGTTTTTGAAAAAACATCATCATCAATATTGTTTTCTTTTGATGATTTCACAATATTTATAATATTGTCACCAATGGTTTTACTCACGTTTTTAACGATTGGTCCATCTTGAGATAAAACATAATTAGAAAATGATTCTAAACCAGGATGAGAAAAGTGAATAAAGTAGATTGTCATTCCTTCGTCATTTGGATACATGATATGTTCTTTCATGCAGTTGATAAAGATGAGGTCATTTTCTTTAAATTCATATTCTTTGCCATCGTAAATTAAATGTCCATTACCTTTTTGGATATAAGTGAACATATGACAAAAGAATTCGCTTCTTCTTAAATAATATTTTCTTCCTATTTCTTCATAACCGACAGAATAAACGAAATAATATAATCCAGATAAGTCATGTTCAGGGTGAACAGAAACACCATAGGAATTTTCAGAAAAGTCTCGATTTAAAAATGCTTTCATAACAATACACAATATTTAATAATTTTTTAGCAATAGAGGTTGTTGAAGACCCACACATATACTATATAATAAAATTGTATTATTTACATAGCGCGGATTTTAAAAACACAATAATTTTATCCGACAGAAAGGAAATAAATATGAAGAAAAAATCTTTATGCTTAGCTTCAATTTTATGTGCATTATCTTTATCAGTGTGTGGTTGTTCCAAGGCTGATGATGGAAAAACAGTAGTAACATTCTTTGGATGGGGAAGCGCGGCAGAACAAAAGAATTTCCAAATTATGGTCAATAAATTTATGGAAATTAATCCAGACATTAGAGTGGCTTATGAAGCTCAAGTGGCTTCTACATATATGACCGCGCTTGAACAAAGAATCAAGAGTTTACCAGATGTCTTTTATATGCCAGACTACGAATTTGTTAAATGGGCTAAAAATGATAAATTATTAGATTTGAGTTCATATATTACTGAAGAAGAAAAATCACAAGTTTGGCCAATTGTTTATGATATGTATCGTTATGACCGTTCCACTGATACGTTAGGAGAAGGAAGTGCGATATATGGATTAGGAAAAGATTTAGGTCCTTATACGCTCGTATATAATAAAACAATGTTAGAGAAATACGCGCATGATGCGGGTAAAGAACCAGTATATCCTAGTAGCACTACACCAATGACATACAGTGAGTTTGTTGATTTCCTTTTAGAATTTAAATCAAACGTTGCGGCGACTGGCACTGATACCGTTGGTAAAAATGGATTATTTGGTATCGGTTTTTATGAATTGATGCACGCTGTATATTCCAATAATGCTGATTTCTGGACTGAAGATACTAAAACTTCAACTATTACAGATCCTAATTTTGTTGAAGCAGTTCAATGGATTGCCGATTTAGATTTAGTACATCATGTCGCGCCTGATTATATCACCGCAAAATCAATGACTGGTTTTGAAAGATTTGAAAATAGTAAATGCCTTATGACTTTTATGGGTCCATTGGATATGGCTACTTTCTTGAATGATATTAAAGATAAATTTGAATATGATATTATTCCAACTCCAGTTGGTCCTGCTGAAGGAGCAGTCTCAACTTCTTGGATGGGTTCAGTCGCTCTTTCTTTAAAGAAAAACTTTAAAGATGAAAAAGTTAAAGAAGCCGCAATTAAATTAGCGAAATTTTTAACATTAGACCCTATTACTTGTGAATTAAATTACACTCTTGGTCAAGCTCAACCAAACAATATTGAAACCGCGACCACGAAATGGGTCAATAATGAAAATCTTGAAGGATATTATCAATATCCAAAAAGCAAAAATGTTTGGATTGATGTCACTCAAGAAACTGCCACTATTAAACACCATAACAGAAGTAGATATTATCTTTATGATAATGCACCATACGATGATTTATTAAAAGAAATCACCGCAAAAGTTTACACTGGTATGATGAGTGCGAAAGATTGTTTAGAAGCATATAATGCCACATATCAAGCAGCGTTAGATGTCAACGCTTCCTATTTTGGTTAACAAATAAATTATTATGAATAAATTTCAAAGCTTTCAATTGAGCGAAGAGGCTAGAGATATTTCTCTTGGTCGCAAAAAGAAAAGACCTCCAACCAAAGCGAGTAAGAACGAACAGTTATTCGGCTATTTGTTCGTTCTTATTCCATTAATTGGTTTTTCTATTTTTGTTTTATATCCAACGATTACTTCGGTCATTACTTCCTTTACTAATTACCAATTATTTAGTGATTCATTATTCGATTCAGATTGGGTTTGGTTTAAAAATTATATTACTTTATTCCAAAGGAAGGAGTTTTGGAACGCTTTATTAAACACTGTTGTTTTATTAGTATCAGTGCCGATTGGAATTACTATCGGTTTATTAGTAGCGACTTATATTAATAGAGCAGCACATGGATCAAAACTATTATCTTTATTTTATTATTTACCCGCAGTTACTAGTGCGGTTGCTATATCTATCGTTTTCAATTACATGTTTGATTATTCTTATGGTATTTTGCATAACTTCTTTGGCATAAATATTTTCTGGTTTGATGCGAATGATTTCTTCTTAGCGAAAATCGCTATTTTAATCAAAGGTATTTGGGGTGGAATTGGTGGAACTATGATTCTCTTCTTAGCTGGACTTAATGGTATTCCACACGAATATTATGAAGCGAGTACAATTGATGGAGCGACACCATTTCAACAATTTATGTATATAACTGTTCCGATGGTTCATCCAACAATTTTCTATTTAGTTTTAACTCAATTAATATCACATTTACAAGCATACGCGGATGCGAAGTTATTTACGAATGGAGGTCAAGGAACGACAGTCGTTTATTACATTTGGGAAAAATTATACCCAACTGGCGATTATGGTTTGATGACAGCAGCGACAACATTTATCGCAGTTATTATCTTAATCATTACCGTTATTCAATTTAAGCGATCTAAGATGTTCGATATTTAATTATGGAATTTGCCGCTTACGATTTGACTTCCGTTTACACTCGTACGAACGTGACGCCTGTAAACAAAAAGAAACCAAAATTTTTATCTAGAAGTGTACTTGGTAACATCTTTTGGGTCATATCCACGCTTTTAATTTGGCTTGGTGTGATTTGGATGATATTCCCTTATTTTTGGATGTTCGCGAGTGCATTAAAAACTCCTGAAGAAATTATTGCTGGTAGTGCTGGAGAATTCCATTTCTGGAGCCAAAATCCACAGTGGGGAGTCTTTAAAGAATTATTTGAAACCACTGATTTTTTACGAGCGATATTAAATACTTGCATTATTGAAGTTTGTGTTATTCCAGTTGGAACTTTCACTTCTTCTTTAGCAGCGTTTGCGTTTGCGAAAATGAAATTTAAATTTAAGAAAACCATCTTGATTACTCTTATGACTTCAATGATGATTCCTTATTGTGCGATTATGTTTACTCAATTCCAAATGTTCCAATCGTTAGGAATGGTTGGAGGAGATTCTCCATTTCCTTTATTACCATTTATCATTCCTGGAATGTTTTCTCGTTGTTCAATGATTTTCTTCTTGACTACTCATATGAAAAACACTATTCACGATTCACTCATTGAATCAGCGAGAATTGATGGGGCAAGTTTCTTTAGAATTTTTATTCAAATCGCTCTTCCTTTAGTTAAGAGTGCGATTGCGGCGCAGGTGATATTCTGGTTCGTCGCTATTTGGAACGATTATTTCGCTCCTTCAATTTATATTGGAGCGAGTAGTGAATGGAAAACATTACAAGTATTGCTCATGTCTTTATATGATGCAGGAAAAGGTTCAAATGGAAAAGATTTGATGTTTGCAGGTTCATTTATTGGTTCTTTACCAATGATTGTCTTCTTCCTCATCTTTAGAAATATGTTTGTTAAAACTACAGCATTATCAGGAGTGAAAGAATAATGAAAAAAATTTATTATCATACCCCTCTTAAAAATGGATTAGACAAAAAAATAGATTATGGCGATCCTTATATTTATCGATATAATGGTTCCTATTATTTATTTACTACTGGTGCATCTCCAAAAAGAACTCAAGGTCATGTTTATAAAAGCAAAGACCTTGTTAATTATGAATATTTAGGTCAATTTAGTAATGATGAAATCGCTTTGGGCGCTTTTGCACCTGAAATAATTTATGCTTTTTCATATTTTTATTTAGTGACTTCTCCTCTTGGAAAAGGTCATTATGTTTTTAGAAGTAAAAATATTGAAGGTCCATATGAAAGAATTACTGATAATATCGGTTTATTAATAGATGGTTCATTTACTTTATCAAAAGATAATAAATTATATTTTTTATATGCTTCTAGAGAAGGAATCATGATGGCGAAAATGGATAAAGATGGTAAGACAAAAAATCATCATTTAATTTCCTCATCTTTAGATGGTTGGACAGAAGGTGGAAGTATTGTTCAACGTGGTGGAAAATATTATTTATTTTATTGTGGCAATCACTTTTTAGCGGAAGGATATCGTATCAATTGTGCGATTAGTGATACATTAGAAGGTCCATATGTTGATATAAAAAATAATCCTCTTTTGATTGCATGCGAACTAAAATATACTCGATTAGGTCATTCAAGTGAAACAATATCACCTGATTTATGTTCAAGATTAATTATGTATCACGGTAAAACTAGTAAAATGGCACCTCGAGATATTTTATTAGCAAAATTACGTTTTGATAATGATCTCGTCAGCGTTAATCATTCAACTTTATATCGTAGTGAATTTAGTGCGCCTACATTTGAAGAGTCTAATATTTCCTTAAATGAAGAAAATATTTATTTAAGCGATAAAAAAATGAACAAGGAAGTGAATATTGAAGCTTTCTTTAATGATAGTGTTAATTTGCTATTTTCATATAAAAATAGTTCATTTTATTCTTATATCAAATTAGTTGATGGAAATATATGCTTATTTAAGAAAAGAAATGATAAAGATAGGCTTGTCCACTGTTTTAAAACTGGTTTTGAGATGAATTATCCTCATACATTAAGATTATTAAAAGAAGATAATTCAATTAATTTATATATTGATGATGCATTTATTTCTTCAGTTGACGCTAGTTTATTTAACTATGGTTATGTAGGTTATCAAAAAGTAAACGAATATTCAAAATGCGGATATTTATGTTTCTTCAATATAAAAAATGATAACAATCATCCAATAACTATTCCTGGATCGATATTAAATAATGAATTAGTGAAGATTAATGATAATGAATATCAAGTGAAAATTTTATCTAGTAAAGATGATTATTATCATTTATCTTTATCGATGAGTTTTGATAGTGATTTAATTTTAAATATTAACGATCAAGAATTTAAAATACAAAAAAATCAACATTATTTTAATGATGATAATATTTATGTTGGAAAAGTTTTTATTAAGAAAAATTCAATAATTAAAATAAAAACTAGCGCAAAAACTGATATTAAATACTTAAATTTGATATTAGATAGACAATTTAAAATTTATAATAGTTTCCTTAAAAAAGGTAATTATTTAGTGTCTAACCAAAAGAATGATAATTATTTCTTGTTTTCTGATATTGCATCTTATCCATCTTTATCTATGGATTTTAAAATTTTAAATAATCGACGTTATCATAGTTTTGCTTTCTTAATTAATGTCACTGATTTTTCTAAAGAAGATTTCCAAGCGAGATATCACTTTAATGGTTTAATGGTGGAATATGATGGTCATTTAGTCAATATTTCTGAAGTGAATTATCAAAAGAATGATTTATTCGATTTTAGGTTAGAAATTGAAGAGAATAAAATACATAATTTCAAAATAGAATATTATCAAAATTATTTATATTTATATTTTGACAACAACTTAATTAAAAAGTTTTTGATGAATTCGAAACGTAATGTTGGTCGATATGGTTTTTATATGGCTAATGGAACGGATGTTGAAATCATTAACTTCAAGAAGGAGGAGTCTCTTGTATGAAGAAAGCGAAATGGCAATTTATTGCTTGGACTGTTTTCATTGCTGCAATCATCCTTTTTTGTGTTATTTACGTCATTGTTAAGGCCATTAATGGCCCAGGAGTTTAAGGAGCTGTTATGAAAAAGAAGAAATTATTATTCCTTTTACCATTATTTCTTTGCTTAGGAAGTTGCACTAGTACAACTGATGTAAGCATTGAAGGTGGAGATCACGACCCATTTGACTTTGAAGGAAATTATGTCAATCCCGAATTAACGATTGATGGTATTAAAGATGAAGAAGCTTGGGATAGTGAATGGGCTTGTAAAGCAGCATCATTTGGTTATACATATCAAGAAAACCGATATACGGTAGACATTTATTTATATCGTGGTGAATTAGAACTTTGTGCTTTCTTTGAAGTCACTGATTGCAACATTTTAACTGATGGAAACGATAATGGTAATAGCGTTTCTTATTCCGATTCTGTCGAAATTTATTTCGATACTTTAAATAATGGTGGAGACACTCCTCAATTAGATGATTATCAAATTAACTTAGGAGTTCATGGCAAAACTCGTATTCTTTCTGGAACTGGTTCTGGATGGAGTCAATGGTCTGGTTTAGTGCAATTTGAAAGTGTCATCAATGGTACTTTAAATGACCCACGAGATGTCGATACTGGTTACACTGTTGAAATGGCTATTCCATATAAACAAATCGGTATTCAAAGAGATACAGAAATCGGTATCGCTTTTGGTTTAGTTAATAAATTTGATGAAGGTGGTGGAAGTGCTTATAAGACATGGTACGGACAAACTCTTGAAGGTAATTTTGTTAACCCACAAAAACCTGACACATATCTTGATTATCATAAAGCGGAAGTTGTCGTTCCTCCAACCCCAACTTATTATGTAGAAAATGACACTACTGTTTATAATGAAGGTGTCGCAACTTTACCAAGCAATGGTGTTGGTGAAGAAACTTATGGAAATATTCGTATCGACGTTGCTAGAACTATTGAGAATGAATTTGTTTTTAGACTCAAAGTCAGCGAAGGTACATTTAATACAAATTTCCCAATTTGGATATATTTTGACGCACAAGATAGAAGTGTTACGACAAGAGACACTACAACCTATCAATCATGGTGTATGAGAATTAATCCTGTCAGTGGTAAGATTACTTCTTTCTTCTTCCTCATGAGTGGCGATCCAAAAATTTCTACGACTACTGTTAAAGTAAAAATTAGTGAAGAATATTTATATATTAATATTCCTTTAAATATCATAAATAGTAATGTATTTTCTTCAAGAGACCTTGGTTTTGCTGTAGTTACTGCTTATAGTTCAAAGATTTTTAAGGAAATGACATTTGAAAATAGTGAAGTCAATACTTCCAATCCTTCAACATTTATTCGTGTTACTAAAAATAACGCGATCATTTATCCTGATAGCGTGAAATATAGCGAAAGCTTAGATAATACAAATTATATTAATGATTTATTATTCTATTCTCCACAAGTGAGTAATTCAGGAAAAGTAGATGCGTTAATTTCTCGTGAAAATAATATCTTCACCGTTAAATTAACAAAAGAAACTGCTTGGGCGGATGAAGATCGAATCTGGTTATATTTTGATGGAGTAAATCCTGCGGCTGCTAAAAGAGATAATACAACAGCGTATTCAATGAGAATTACTCCAATTAAACGTAGTATTGATTCATTCTTTAGAATTAGCGATAGTTATCAATTAGATAAATCTTTAGTGACAATAAAAAATAACACAAATGTATTATTCGTGCAGTTCGCTATTGAAGATTATTACCCTTCAATTGCTGATGGAGACTTCGCGTTTACTTTCGGTCAAGCATATTATGATGCTTCAACAGCGAAAGTGAGTTGGGTCGTCGATTCCAATGCTTTATTAAAGGGTGTAAAAACTGATACAGGTAGTCCTGCTACTTGGGCACAAATGTGTGCAGATAATACAGTGAAATAAGGAGGAAACAAAAATGAAAAAGAATTGTTTAAAATTATTATTACCATTATTCTTACTTCCTTTATCATCTTGTCAAAATACTGTATCAAATGATGATATTATTGATCCTTCCTTATTAGTGGAAGATTTACCACGTGATACATATACCAATAATTTTAAAGAAGATAAAATCCCTGATTATTGGCCAAGTTATGGATGTGGTGATCCATACGTTTTAAGATATGATGGAATGTTCTATTTATATGTTTCCACTTGGCCAAATGGTGAAACTGGTCAATATGGTGTTATGGCGTGGAAAAGTAAAAACCTTGTTGATTGGGAACATTGTATGTGCGAAGGTTTAGAACCTGGATTAGTGACTGATGAAGATTGTACTTATGTTGCATATGCACCTGAAGTAATTCACTATAATGGTTATTTCTATATGGTTGAATCAAGAAGAGGAAGAGGTCACTATTTACTTAGAAGTGAATCTCCAGAAGGTCCATTCGTTCAATATAGCGATAACTTTGGTGAATCAATTGATGGTTCATTATTTGTTGATGATGACGAAAAAATTTACTTTTTAAGAGCCAGTAATGCTGGCATTAGAGTTAATAATTTTGAATCTTTAGAACAATTAGATGAAAATAATAAACCAGTCATTAAATCTTTTAGACAATTACAAAATACTCAAGTCGCTAGTTGGACAGAAGGTCCATCAATGATAAAAATCGATAATAATTATTATTTATCTTATACTGGACCAGATGTTACTTCGACTTCATATAAGGTTGCCTATTCATATCACACTGATACTGAAGAAACTCCAACTTTCTTTAAAAACGATGCTTTTACTGAAGGTGGTATTGTGGCGTTAAAAACTGGTGATGATTTCAATGGTTTAGGCCATTCTTCATTTGTGAGTGGTCCTAATTTGGATTCAACTTATATGGTTTATCATAACTTAGTTAGTGTTAATGGTCCTTATCGTCATTATAATTTGACTAGAGTTTTATTTAATGGGACAGAAATGTCTTTAAACCATTTATCGCTTGAAGATAATTTTTATCCACAATTACCTGAATTTTATACCTACGATGATAATGGTTTATCAATTGAAGGTGATTTCTTATTATCTAACGCTTCGACAGGAAATCGTTTCAGCGTTGAATTAAATATTACCGGCGCAAATGAAAAAGGTATTTTTGCTTACGTTGATGAAGCTAATTATCATTACGTTACTATGAGTACGAATAATGAATTAAGCGTTTATAAAGTAAGTAATAACAATGAAATTTTAGTTAATAAAATTACGATGAATAATACATACAATTATTCTAAAAATCATACTTATAAAATTGTTTATGATAATAAACGTTTATGTGTTTATTTCGATACAATGAAAAAGATTGATATGACTTTAACTTACGATATTAGCGGTGGAAAAATTGGATATTTAAAAGACGCAATTCATTCATATACTGCTTTTTCATTAGAGGCATTTGGTAGTTCACAAAAGACTGATTATAAGCAAGAAAATATTATGTGTAATGCTTATGATGAAACTATTTCAACAGTTACAAAAGAAAATAATGAAATATTATTAGGAAAAACTGAATATGGAAACGGTTTTAATTATGGTGGAGCGTTAGTATTAAATAATAATTCTATTGCTTCATATAAGACTTATTTCTTTGAAAGTGGATTTTATGGAATTGATATTACTGTTCCAACCTTAATGATGGGAAAATCTGTCGGTGTGAGACTAGATAATGGGGAAGTTATAACTTATAAAGTTCCAAAATATTCGACAGATGAAGATATTATAAAAGTTCATTTAGCGAATATTAATGTCGAAAATAAAGGTGTGCATTACATCAGTTTATATGGTGTTTCGAAAAACTTCATATTTACAAGACTTGATACATATCAAACAACTGATAAAAAGATGGTTTTTGAAAATGATTTATCTTCTTTCGTAACTCGTGGAGCGACTTATGTCAATTCATGGAAGTTAAAATATGGTGGTCATTATGCATCAAGTGGAAATCGTCAATTAGTGTATTTTGGTGATGAAACAATGAGAGATTATCGTGTTGAAGTTGATATTACTTTTGATGGTGACACTTTAGCCTCTACCGCAGGAATTATGCTAAGAGCTAGTGATCCAAGTTTCCATAGCACTGATGATTACCGTTCAATATTTGGATTTTATTGTGGATTTAATAATACCCAAATATTTATTAAAGAATGTAATTACTATTTAACTTTAGACGCTGGTATTGATGCGAGAGATTTCTATAGTGGTGTCTCTTATCACATGATAGCGGAATGTATTGGAAATAGTATTAAACTTTATATTGATGATGAACTCATTTTGAGTTATGTCACAAATTTAGGAAAAACATTCGGCCATCCAGGTTTATACACTGATGGTGCTGCGGCGATTTATAAAAACTTAAAGATTACTACTTTATAAAAAGCGAATAATATTGTTTCGCTAATATTCGTTTATTAGTTGTTCTTATTTATAAGAAATTTATTGACAATAAATTAATACGAGTTGTATTATAGTGATACTGTGATTATATAGGAGGATTAAACATGAGAGAAAAAGTTATTTTAATTTGCTCTGACTGTTTATCTAGAAACTATGTAACGACGATTAATTCGACAAATTTTAGTAAGAAAACAATTAATAAATTTTGTCCAAAATGCAACAAACATACAATTCATAAAATTAGTAAATAATTGGAGGGTGTTATGGGATTAAAAAGATTTGCCGCAGGTGTGGTTAAAGAAGGAAAGAGAGTTCGTTGGCCAAAAAGAGACGTACTTATTCCATCAATTATTGTTGTTATTATAATTGCTGCTTTTGCAGGAATATTGTTATTTTTAGAAGATTGGGCGGGTAATTCTTTACTTGAAATTTTAAGAAACGCTTTTTCTTCAATGAAATAGGAAGGAAAGAAAAATACTATGGATGAAAAGAGATTATTTACAGACTCGACCACTGATGTATCCACTGGTGAAAATAGTTCATCTTCTTTAGGTGATAAAGCATGGTATGTTGTCAATACATATTCCACTCATGAAAATAAAGTGGCTAATAACTTAAAGAAACGTATTGAAACAATGAGTTTACAAGAGCTCATTTTCCGTGTTGTCGTCGCGGAAGTTGAAGTTCCTGTTATGAAAGATGGTCTTCCTACTGGAAAAACCAAAATGAAAAACCTTTATCCAGGTTATATATTCGTTGAAATGATTATGACAGACTATGCTTGGTATGTCGTTCGTAATACTCCAGGCGTTACTGGTTTCGTTGGTTCTTCTGGTAAAGGTACTAAACCATTCCCTGTTCCACGTGATCAAATTGAACCAGTATTAAAACGTATGGGTATGATCGACGCTTCAATGTATGATCGTTATAATGAAGGCGACCGCATTAAAGTTATTCGTGGTGCGTTTGAAAATACTGAAGGTATTATTAATAGCATCAATAAAGAAACTGGTGTTGTCACTGTTGAAGTGTTCTTCTTCGGTAGAAAAAATAAAGTCGAAGTTGACTTCTCAGAAATCGAAAAAATCTAAAACATATATATTTATATATAATGATAAAAAGCACGCGTGTCGTGCTTTTTATTTTAAAAGAAAAGGAATTACCTATATTCTCATATAAGTAATTCCCCACATCATTCAGATGATACTTTCTTTAGTTTGAGTTTTTTATCGCTTTTTCAATTGGGCTCGCAATAGTGTAATAAAGTGGAATCGCGAAGAATTCAATCCATGTTGGATGCCATATACCACAGTACATTCCAACAAATAAATAACTAAATAAGACCGCGAAGGCAATATTGAAACGTTTGCTAGTTTCGAAGATGAAACAATCGATGATTGAGCAAACAATTTCAGGAACGAAATATAATGTCCAATAAATTGCCCAACCATTACATAAGAATCCTAATAATAAGTAGGCGACAGTAACCATTAAATAGAGAGAACCTCTTAAGATGTTACTTAAATTATGAAGTTGTCTATGTTTATTTTTTAATCTATTATTTCTTCTTTCATCGTCATCGTCATCATCGTCATCATCATCAATTTCTCTAATGATACGATTTCTGATTTTGCTTTTTACAGTTTTTTCAAACTCTTTATCTTCTTGTTCTTCTTCTTCGTCTTCATCATCATCTTCATCATTTGAATCATCAATTTTATTTAATCCAATGATAATTTTCTTTTTGATGGTTTTTCTTATTTCGTTATTGAGTTCTTCATCAGTTAAATCATCGATAGTTTTCTTTTTATCATCATCGACGACTTCTGAATCCACTGAATCGTCAGTAATTGGATCCTTATTTAATAAATCATCTAGACTGACATTATATAATTTCGCCATCGCGAGTAAATTATTAGTATCAGGTAATGATTCATCTCTTTCCCATTTGCTGACTGCTTGTCTTGAAACATTTAATTTGTCCGCTAATTCTTCTTGCGACAAGCCCATTCTTTTGCGATATTTGTAAAGTCTTTCTCCGTTTGTCATAGATACGTTCTCCTTGTTGACACTCATAATTATTAATTTTTTAATTCCTTTCTTCCACCAATTCTAGTTGGAAAATTACGCAACTTTTGGTTGCTCTACTTTATTGATTTTTCCTTAGAGAACGCCTTTAAATTAACGGGTTTTTTTGTGTTTTCCGTTTAAATCTTCCCTAAAATTACGAATTTCTTTAGCATTTCCGACAACATATATCATATCGTCAGGCAAAATTGAATCGTTTCCACCTGGAACAAAAGATTTTCCATTTCTTATCATTAATACAATATTGACACCAAATGTATTTTTAGAATCAATCTCTTTTAATGTCTTTGGAATGAATCCAGGATTGACTGAAATAGAGACCACTGAATATTTATCATCGAGTTTATAAAAATCTTTATAGTCATCATTGCCTAATCGATTCGCTAAAGCTTTACCAGCAGATTTTTGTGGTGAAATAACCTCAGTTGCACCTAAGCGTTTAATGATTGAAACATAATAATCATTATCCACTCTAACAATTAGTTGTTTGACACCAAGTTCTCTTAAAATGACAGTGGTCAAAACTGTCGCTTCTAAATTTGAACCGAAAGCAACGATAGCGGTATCGACATTATCAATACCTAAATTTTTTAAAGCTTTTTCATCAGTGGAATCAGCGATGAACGCTGTTTCGACTATCGTTGATATTTTTTTAACATTTTCTTCATCGACATCGATAGCGATAACATCCATCCCTAAATCGACTAATTCTTCAACAACCGCGGTTCCAAATTGACCTAAGCCAATAACGGCAAATGATTTCTTTCCCATAAGTAATCTCTCCTTACCCAATTAAGAAGTCTTCTTCTACTAAGTTGTAGTGAAGCTTCTCTTCAATATCCATATTTTTTTGGAATACTTGGAACATCGTAATTGGACCAAGCCTTCCTAAAAACATTAATAAGCAAATGATGATTTTAGTTCCTGCTCCAATCGAAGTAGTAATTCCAGTTGAAAGTCCAACCGTGCCAAAAGCACTGAATACTTCAAATATAATTGCTCCTCGATCAGTAATGTTTGGATTATTCCATTCAAATCCAACAATCGCTAAATATGAAATCATCAAAACAGCAAGAGCAATTAAAAGTAAAGACATCGCTTTCAAAACCATTTTTGATGAATATGATCTTTTAAAGGCTGATACTTGTTTTCCTCTTAAATATTTATACATTGCTAATCCAATAAGGAACGCAGTAGTGGTTTTAATTCCACCAGCAGTGGAAAGAGGAGAACCACCAATAAACATTAATAGACAACTAATGACTCTGCCGCTGACAGACAAGTTCGCTTGGTTATAAACAGAAAAACCAGCAGTACGACAAGTAACAGATTGAAATAAAGCATCTAAGAATGACATCTTATTATAAGGTTTAAATCCTTCACTGAGTAAAAATGCTAAAGTTCCAAAGACTAATAAAAACGCTGTTGTGCTTAAAACAATTTTTGTAAATGTAGTGTATTGTTTTGGATTTTTCTTAAATGAGAATACTTCGATGATAACTAAAAATGATAAACCACCTAAAACAATAAGAATCATCGTCACGATTTGTAAATAAATATATGCCCAATTTTCCATGCTATCAATGAGGGCATTTCCCATTCCTTTTGTTAAACTAACATTGCCAATAATATCAAATCCAGCATTATTAAATGAGGAAATTGAATGGAAAATTGAAGTCCAAATAGCAGATAATACATCGTTTTTATACATTGATAAGAAAGCAGGTAAACATAATAAAAACCCAACAAATTCAACAGTGAGTGAGATGATGATTATCTTTCTAACAAACTTAATCATATCTCCCAAAGAATTTGCATTGACTGCTTTGGCTAAAAATAAACGATCTTTAAATTGTATTTTCTTTCTTACAAGTGTAATTAAGAAGGTTAAAATTGTAATGAACCCTAAACCACCGATTTGAATCATGATTAACATCACTAATTCACCAAAGAAAGTAAACTGTTCACCAATTCCATCTTCATAAACATTCAATCCAGTCACACAGGTTGCGGAGGTTGAAGAAAATAAATTATCTAAGAAACTTCCCCATTTACCATCAGTGTTAGAGAAAGGGCAACATAAAAGAAATGTTCCGATAAGGATGATTATTGCAAAGCTCATGACAACCAATAATATTGGTGAATTAATTTTTCTTTCTTTAACTTTAATCATAACGGTTTATTCGTTGCGCTCATTATATACCACACTTTTTTTATTGTCTATCAATTATGGTGCCATAAAAATTAAAGAATTCAAAAAATATTATCTTTGATAAAAAATAATGCTTGCATACATATACAAAAATATAGTATATTAATCAAGCATATCGTTTTGCGCTCGCGAGTGCATACGATAGTAAGAAAAAATTGTTCGTGGGAGAATGGCGATGAATTCATTAACCACGACACTGACAAATCTAAATACAGGAGGAAAAGTCACGTGAGTAAAAAAATCGCAAAAGTAGTGAAAATGGAACTCCCTGGTGGTGACGCAAAACCAGGACCAAAACTCGCTTCTGCTGGTGTTAACATGGCAAAGTTTTGTACCGACTTTAATGCTAAGACTGCAGATAGACGTGGTGAGGTAGTCCCAGTTATTATCACTGCATATGAAGACAAATCTTATGATTTCGTCATCAAAACCTCCCCAGTAGCAGGTAAATTATTGAAAGCTGCTGGAATTAGCAAAGGCGCTGCTAATTCAAAGACCACAAAAGTTGGTCATATCACCCGCGCCCAACTCAAAGAAATCGCAGAATACAAGATGCCAGATCTTAACTGCAACGATGTTGAAGCTGCGATGAAAGTTGTTGAAGGCACAGCCCGTAATATGGGTATTGTTGTCGATGATTAAGGAGGTAAGCTATGAAAAGAAGTAAAAAATATCGTGCTGCTCTTGAATTAGTTGAAAGTGGCAAAATTTACACTCTTGAAGAAGCTTGCGAATTAGTCAAGAAAACTTCAACAGTCAAATTCGATGCGACCATTGATGTTTCATTCAATTTAAACGTCGATCCAAAACAAGCTGATCAACAAATCAGAGGAACAATTATTCTTCCTCATGGAAATGGTAAAACCAAAAAAGTTTTAGCAATTACCGATAAAGTTGAAGAAGCAAAAAATGCTGGCGCTGATTATTTCGGTGGTAAAGAAATGCTTGAAAAAATCCAAAAAGAAAACTGGTTTGATTTCGATGTTATCGTTGCTACTCCAAATATGATGGGCGAAATTGGTAAATTAGGTAGATTATTAGGTCCTAAAGGCTTAATGCCTAACCCAAAAACTGGCACAGTCAGCATGGATATTGTAAAAGCAATTCATGAAATTAAAGCTGGTAAAGTCGAATACCGTGTTGATAAAGAAGGCAATATGCATGTCTCTATCGCTCGTGTTTCATTCGATACAGAAAAAGTTATCGAAAACTTGAAAGTTCTTACCGATGCAGTGTTAAGAGCACGTCCAGCTTCAGTAAAAGGTACTTACATTGTCAATTCAGTCCTACATACGACTATGGGACCATCAATTAAATTCGCTGCATAATTTTTAGTCGTAAAAAATTAGATTCTAATATACCTGAGACAGTAACGGACACGTAGTCTTAATTATGTTACCGAGGCATTATTATATAACCCACTCGTATATTGGAGCCTCAAAAAGCAAAAAGAAAAGGAGGTAGAACTATGAATAAACAAGTCTTAGAAGCTAAGAAAGAAGTAGTTAATGAGATTGTTAGCAAAGCTAAAAGCAATAAATCTTTAATTGTTGTTGAATATCGTGGTTTAACCGTTAGCCAACTTCAAGAATTAAGACGTGCTTTAAGAAGCGAAAATGCATCAATGTTTGTTTATAAAAACTCTCTTGTCACTCGCGCTATCGAAGAACTCGGTTATACTGAACTCGATTCATTATTAACTGGACCTAATGCTTTCGTCTTCTCTGAAGATGAAATCAAAGGTGCTAAAGTCGTTAGTAAATATGCGAAAAAATATGGCGCTACACTTAACGTTAAAGGTGGTGTCATGGAAGGACAATTTGTTGATGCCAAAACATTAGCTCAATTAGCAAAACTTCCAGGAAAAGATGGACTCGTTTCTATGTTCTTATCGTGCTTACAAGCACCTATTCGTCAATTTGCTTGCGCTGTTCAAGCAATTGCGGACAAATAATAGCCAATTATTAGGAGGAAAAAATCATGGCAAAATTAACAAAAGAAGAAATCGTTGCTTCCTTAAAGGAATATACGGTTGTTGAATTAAACGAATTAGTCAAATTAGTTGAAGAAGAATTCGGTGTTACTGCTGCGGCCCCTGTCGCTGTTGCTGCTCCTGCTGAAGAAGAAGCAGTCCAACAAGGACCAACTGAAGTTAACTTAATCTTAAAAGCTGTTGGTGGACAAAAAGTTCAAGTCATTAAAGCTGTTCAAGCCATTACTGGTTTAGGCTTAATGGATGCTAAGAAATTAGTTGATGCTGTTCCAGCAACCATCAAAGAAAAGATTTCTCCAGTCGAAGCTGAAGAACACAAAAAAGCACTCACCGCTGTCGGTGCTGAAGTTGAAGTTAAATAATTTAACTTTAATTTATTAGGAAAATTAAATGGCTCATTATTTTGATAACGATCCTTCCGTTGCGTCTAAAATGAGGAAGATTGATTTTGAAATATATGATAAACATTTAACTTTTTATTCAGATAACGGAGTATTTTCCAAAAATAGTATAGATGAAGGGACTAGGGCTTTTTTGAAGGTCCTAATCCCTCTTCAACTACAAGGAAAGATACTAGATTTGGGATGTGGATATGGTGTTATTGGCTTGACACTTGCATCTTTTAACCCAAATTTATTCGTCACACTTGCA
>JBJEDU010000028.1:0-10963 GCA_051872395.1 Bacilli bacterium
TCGAAATCAATAATAAGACAATATATTTATCATTTTTCATTTTTTATCTTTCCTCGGGAGTCCGGACATTTTTTCGTACCATTTTAGAGAGCTTCTCTAGAACGATATTCAGTTGGACTTAAATATCCTAACCTTTCTTTTATTCTCTTTATTTTAAACCAAGTTAAGTACTTGTCTAATTCTTTTATGAATTCTTCTCTGGTGACGCCGCTCCAATCATGATTATGGAAGAATTCTCTTTTTAATATTCCGAAGAATCCTTCACATGCAGCATTGTCTGGAGAGCATCCTTTTCTCGACATAGATCTTGTGTATCCATATTCTTCCATCATGTTAATCCAATCTGGAATCCTATAATGGCAACCTCTATCGCTATGAATGATGGGATTTGCATCGCTAGGAATTATGTCATGGAACTCTTTTAACATTGAGTTTGTTAATTCTTTGTTTGGTGATATTCCTATCTTCCAGTTAATAGGACACCCATCATATAAATCAACCATTGGAGATAGATATACTTTTCCATCTCTAAGTGAGAATTCGGTAATATCAGTTACAGTCTTCTTGTATGGTTCATCTGCTTTAAAATCGTGTTTATATAAATCAGGAATACTAGGAGATATTTCTCCTTGATAAGAAGAATATTTCTTCATTTTTGGAACAAATGGGTGAATATTTTCTTCTTTCATTAATCTTCTTATAACTTTTTCAGAGACTGTTTTGCCTTGCTTTTTAAGTTCGCCATATATTCTTTCTGAGCCATAAGCCTGGTAATTATCGTCAAAGATTATTCTTATCTCAATTCTAAGATCTTTATATTTATCATATTGAAGAGCTTTGACTTGATATTCATATGATGATTTGGCCATCTTGAGTGATCTAAGTAGCTTTGCTAACTTATATTTTTCTCTTAAAGCATTAATAACGATGGCCTTCTCTTTGTTTTTAAGAGTATTGATATTAATGCCATTAACTTTTTTTAGGAGTTCTGCCGCCTTTTCTAAGATGTCATATTCTAGTTGAGTTTCCGTTAATTTGGCTTTAAGAAGTTTTAGTTCTGCTTTAGCTTCTTTAGTTTTTCGATTCGCTGCAACTTTTTCTGCTTTTAATTTAGCAATTTCCTTTTTAAGTTCATCTATTTCTTCTTGATCAGAACGCGGAGGAGTAGAGATGTCATCAACGATTATTTCATCATCTTTAGCCATAGCAATTTTCTCCTTAGTTAATCCAAATTTGTTTATCCAATTGGTAATCGAAGGAGGAGATATTTTGTATTTTTTAGCAAACTCCGTCTTTGATTGATTGGATGAAAAGTACTCTTTTATTATATTCTTTTTCTCCTCATCGCTATATTCCACGATCACTTTTTTCTTTGTTAAAATAATTCCTTTGTTTTTAAGCCATCTCCATAGAGTCATTCTAGTTTCAGGAAAGCCTATATCAGTTATTGTTTTTTCAATGTTTTGGCATTCTAAATAATATTCACAAGCAAAATCAATTTCTTCCTTAGAATAACTCCTTTCGATTCTTTTATAAGTATTGCTAAAGCATCCATTCTTTTCAAAATCCCTTATCCAGCTTTTAATAGAATCGGGGTTGTTTGGATAACCAAGCATACGTTTTGTAACAGCAAAACTTCCTGTTTCTTTATAAAGTTTTATAGCCTTTAATTTTTCTTCTTCTGTAAACATTAGTTAACCATTCGGATGGTCCAACTTTTTGTCCGGTGTCCCAAAACAAAAAAAAGGCTTGAAACCATTATTTTATTGGTATCAAACCTATGCTTTTAATATGGGGCGAATAATGAGAATCGAACTCACGAATGTCTGGTTCACAGCCAGATGTGTTAACCACTTCACCATATTCGCCATGCTTTATTATTTTATGAAAAAGTATATTTAGTGTCAAACAAAATATTATTTGTAAAATAATTGCGCCATCAATGATTTTGCTTCAATAAGAACAGGTAGTTCTCTATTAATAACTAAATTAGATATTTTTGTTCTTTTTGTATTTTTATATAAGTTTATCGCTTCATCAATATTTACCCATATTGTTGATTCGATTAATCTTTTTTCATCTTCAGTAAGTTGTTTATCTTCAAATGATGAACAACTAACTAAATAATAATGATTAATGTTTTTTCTTTTAATTAAATTGTAATAATCTTCAACGATACAAATTTCTTGAATAACAGAAATATTAGTCGCACCTAATTCTTCATATAATTCTCTTTTTAATGCTTCTAGTAATTCTTCATTATTATTAACTCCTCCACCAGGAGTTTCATAATAATCTCTTTCACCGAATATATCCGTATTAAAAATATGATGTAATGCGATTTTATTATCTTGATTAATCGTAATAGCGCGTACAACATTTCGTGTATGATCTACACCATTAAAATCAAATTGATCATCTTTTAATTTAATATATTTCATATTTATTATATTATATAATAAATAAAAAGGGCTTTCGCCCTCTTTACTTAATTATAATTCAAAGTATAAAGGTTTACCTTTTAAAAGTACTAGAATTAAATCAATAAGCCAAATGAATGGAATACCAACGATTAATAAGACTATCCAAATTACTAATGTTGCAGTACTTTTACTGTAAAACGCCTTAACAAGACGATAAATACTCCATACAAAATCAACAAATGGAATACAGAAAATTAATTTAAGGATAAATGGCGCTTCATCCATCCATTTAATAAATTTTTTCATGTTATATTTAGCCTCCTAGAAATAATATATATAAGTAATTAAAACTACGCTAGTAAAAAAGTACGATATCCAACATAAGCTTCATATAAATCCGCTTTTGAGATAACTTCCATTGGCGCATGCATATTTAAAACAGGAATACCAGCATCAATAACATCCATGTTGTAATTACCAAGGATGTATGCGATAGTGCCTCCACCACCTTGGTCAACTTTACCTAATTCAGATGATTGCCAAATAACACCTTCTTTATCCATCGCATTTCTAAGCCAAGCATAATATTCAGGATTGGCATCATTACTTCCACTTTTACCACGTGAACCAGTATATTTGTTAAAAACAATACCTTCACCAAAAAACGCAACATTTGTCAAATCGAATACTTGTGCGAATAATGGATCATAAGCAGCAGTAACATCACTTGATAACATCTTGGAATTTTCAAGAATGGTTCTCGTAGTAACAAAAGAGTCAGTTAGTCCACTCAATTTAGCAATTTTTGCAACAGTGTTTTCAAAAAATAATGATTGTGCACCTGTCGCACCAACGGAACCGATTTCTTCTTTATCAACAAGAGCAAGACAAGTTGTGTGAACTGGATTTAAAACTTCTTTGAATGCTTGTAAAGAAGTATAAGCGCAGCAACGATCATCATGACCATAACCCGCAATCATTGAACGATCTAAACCATAATCTTTGGCTTTACCAGCAGGAACAACTTCAATTTCACTAGAAATGAAGTCATCTTCTTCAATACCATATTTATCTTTTAATAATTTTAAGACATTGGCTTTAACAGCGTCCTTTTTTTCTCCTTTTAAAGGAATGGAACCTAAGGTAACATCAAGGTTTTCACCTTCAATACCTTTCGCTAAAGTCTTTTGTAATTGATCCGCAGCTAAATGAATTAATAAATCAGATATACCTAATACTGGATCGTTTTCATCTTCACCAATATCGACATTAATAATGGAACCATCTTTTAAGCAAACTACACCATGAAGGGCTAAAGGAATAGTGACCCATTGATATTTTTTAATACCACCATAATAATGGGTATTTCCATAAGCGAATCCATGAGATTCATAAAATGGTTTTTCTTTAAAATCTAAACGTGGAGAATCAATGTGTGCGCCTAAGATTCTTAAGCCATCAGTGAGTGACGCAGTGCCAATAACAAACGCTAAGACATTTTTCTTTCTATTTACAGTGTAAACTTTATCGCCAGCTTTTAATGAAGAAAAGGTTGATAAATCTTTAAAACCACTTTCTTCTAATTGTTTAACGGCAATAGCAGCCGCTAAACGTTCTGTTTTACCATTTGATATAAAATCTTTATACCCTTCTGCGAATTGATGAATCGCTTCATGGTTATCATATTTTTCCCAAACATTTTTTCTTTCCATATAAAATATAACCTCCAACTATATGAGTAGATATATTATCTTTCAAAGTAATCAAATTATCAAATATAATGATAATTTTTTTCTTATATTTTAAGTTTAGATAAACCGAGTATCGAAGTTTCTTTATATCCTTTTTGTAAGTCGATACCAGTTTCATACATTGTTTTTAAACATTCATCAAAACTAATTTTAAAAGAATCTGATGAAGTATTAATGGCAATTAATGAACAATCAATTGCCTTTAAAGCAAAGACAGCGTTTCTTTCAATACAAGGTATTTGTACATAACCTTTAATTGGATCACACGTTAAACCTAAAGAATGCTCTAAGGCAATTTCACTAGCTTGAGCAATTTTTAAATTATCGCCCGTTAAACAATATGTTATTAAAGCACTCGCCATTGAAGTAGCGACACCTATTTCAGCTTGACATCCACATTCCGCGCCCGATATCGAAGCGTTAGTTTTTGCAAGTAAACCAATAAGTCCGCTGACGAGTAAACCATCTAATATTTTTTCTTTACTGACATTTAAAAATTCAAGATAAGTGATAATGGAAGGAATTATCCCACAACTACCACATGTAGGTGCAGTTACAACCACTCCTCCAGAAGCATTTAATTCACTGACAGCAAAGGCGTTCGCGATCACTAATAAACGATAATCAGTCTTATTAGATTTTAAATAATTTTCATATAATTCTTTAGCCTTAATATTAACTTTTAATTCTCCAGGAAGATATCCACTTAATTTATATCCTTCTTTAATTGAATTTTTCATTGCCTCATAAATATTTAATATGAATTCATAGATATCTTCATCTTCATATTTCTTAATAAATTCAACAATTGAAAGATTATTTTCCTTGCAAAAAGTTAATATATCTTTCAAATTAGACAAAGGATATATATCTTTTTCTTCATTTGTTTGACCATTGATTAATAAAGACCCTCCACCAATAGAAACAATATGATCGATAAATTCTCCTTCATCAGTGTTCACTTTAAAAACCATATAGTTAGGGTGAGGAACTTTTTTATTTTTAATGAAGTTTATTTTACATTTATAATCTTTAAATTTTAATTTGATAATATAATCGGTTAAATGACCTTTTCCAGTCAACGCTAAAGAATGGTATAAATTAACCTCTATACTTTTAATGTTTTTATATTTGTTCAATATGTAATCACAAGCGTATGATGGCCCCATTGTATGGGAACTACTTGGTCCATTACCAATTTTAAAAATGCTTTTAATCGAGTTCATAATAAATAATCTAAAGCTATATAAGAATAATATTCCCAGCTACTTTCACAATGAGTTTTACTTGAATCAAATACCATTTTAAATTTTTCTTTATCTTTACTTAAATGATATAGATAATCATATACCATATAAGTTGATTTAATAAATAATTGTTCAAATCCTTGTCCACCAACAAAGAAAAACATTTTTCCTAAATCTTTATCATTCTTTATTAATTTCATATTTTTCTTTATTGAATAAGATGAATATAAGAAAAAGGCTGGAGAAAAGATTAAAGAAAAACCAATATAATTTTTATATTTAATTGATAAAAAGAATGATTCTAATCCTCCCATACTTGAACCACCCACACCAGTATGTTTTTTATCTTTATATACTCTAAATGTATTATCAATAATCGGTTTTAATTCATTAAATATAAATTCACCTAATACTGACCCAATAGGAGATAATTCTAAAAATTCTTCATTATATTTTTTTATTGGCATATAGCCTTCAGGCGCTAATTCGACACTACGATATTTCGCTTCACATCGAGGTGAATCAATACCTACTAATATCAAAGATTTATTTTTTTCTTTATTTAAAGTAGATATCGTTTCATCTAAATTCCATTCACCATACGCTGTCGTATATTTATCAACCATATTTTGTCCATCAAAAAAATACATGACACTATAAGATTTATTATTTAAAAAATAATCTTCTGGCAAATAAACTCGTATCGTTCTTTCTTTTTCCACTAATAAAGAAGGAATATAAAAAGATTTAGTATATAAAAAGCCACTACTAATTGAATGAGGCTTATTTTCATATAATTTAAATCCATTAATTTCATTTGGAATATTCATATATTAATTGTATATATCTTTATTCTTTAAATAAAGTAAAATCCTCTCATAAAATAATGAGAGGATAATACATTTAATTAATAAATTAATAATTATAATAATGATTTAAATAATTGTTTAATATCACTGACAGAAGTATCTCTTGGATTACCTGGGCGACATGCATCTTGGAAAGCACTTTCACTTAAGAAATCTAAATCTTCTTCTTTGGCGATATTTTTTAAATCTTGAGGAATACCAACATCTATCGCTAATTGTCTAACAGCGTCCACTGCCGCTTTTCGATACTCTTCAACACTCATATTTTCGGTTCCAACAACACCCATCGCTTTAGCGATATCACGATATTTTTCTCCAGTTGCAGGAGCGTTATATTCCATGACAGTTGGTAATAAAATCGCATTAGCCACTCCATGAGGAGTATCATATTTTGCCCCTAAGGTGTGGGCCATTGAATGGACAATACCTAATCCAACATTAGAAAATCCCATACCGGCAATATATTGCGCAAGCGCCATTCCATCACGTCCCTCTTTAGTGTTATTGACCGCTCCTCTAAGATGTTTAGAAATGAGTTCAATAGCTTTAAGATGGAACATATCAGTCATTTCCCAAGCCGCTTTAGTGATATAGCCTTCAATCGCATGAGTTAAAGCATCCATACCAGTTGCAGCAGTCAGTCCTTTTGGCATAGTTTCCATCATTTCTGGGTCAATTACCGCGACAACAGGAATATCATGAACATCGACACAAACGAATTTACGAGATTTTTCGACATCGGTAATGACATAATTGATTGTTACTTCCGCTGCTGTTCCAGCAGTGGTTGGCACGGCGATAATAGGAACACACGCTGATTTAGTAGGTGCAACACCTTCTAAAGAACGAACATCTCTAAATTCTGGATTTTTAATTATAATGCCAATGGCTTTGGCGGTATCCATACTGGAACCACCCCCGATAGCAACAATATAATCCGCACCACTCTTTTCAAATTCTTCAACACCGTGAATAACATTTTCAATGGTTGGATTTGGTTTAATGTCACTATAAAGAGAATAATCCAAATGGTTATCTTTTAAAACTTTCAATACTTTGTCAGTCACACCAAATTTAATTAAATCTGGATCAGAACAAACAAACGCTTTTTTAAAACCACGATTTATTGCTTCTGTGGCCACAGCAGAAATAGCGCCCCGTCCATGGTAGCTAGTTTCATTTAAAACAATTCTATTCGACATAAAATTTTCACCTCTAATCTTTATTTTATATAGATAAAACAAAAAGTAAAGTTTATATTTTAATATTTAAAATAATACCACTAGGGGGTATATTATAGTCGAGGTTAAAGTTATGGAATGCTGTAAAAAAGAAAAGAAAACAATTCGAAGTGAAGAAGATAAAAACAAAATCAATAATCGTATTAATCGTATTATTGGTCAATTGAACGCTATAAAAGGAATGATTGAAAAAGATACATATTGTGAAGATATTATCATTCAATTATTAGCGATTGAAAAATCCACTCATTCATTATCGACATTTATGTTAGAAAAACATTTATCTAGTTGTGTTAAAAAGGCGATTGAAAATAAAGATGATACCATCGTTGAAGAAATAACCACACTCTTCAAGAGGTATGAATAATGAAAAAAGAAATATTTGATATATATGGAATGACTTGTGCATCTTGTCAAGCCCATGTTTCAAATGCCATTAGTAAATTAAAAGGTGTTAAGGATTATAGTGTCAATCTTTTAACTAATCGATTAGATATTGAATTCGATGAAAAAATATTAAACGAAGCACAAATAATATCAGCAGTAAAATCTAGCGGATATAAGGCTAAATTACATAATTCTAATAATATTAAAAAGAAAGAAAAAGATGTCGATTTAATAAAACTAATTATCGCAATTATCACTTTATTAGTGTTGATGTATTTTTCAATGGGGCATATGATAAATCTTCCATATCCTTCATTTTTATTAGAGGAAAAAAATGTCATTTACTATTTTTTAATTCAAATCGTATTAATTATTCCAAGTCTAATCTTATATTATTCATATTTTATTAATGGATTTAGAAATTTATTTAAACTTCGTCCCAACATGGATTCTTTAGTAAGTCTAGGAAGTTTAAGTAGTATCATCTATGGTTTATTTGCTTTTGTTATGGTCATTATTGGAAGAGTAAATAACGATTCAACTTTGATACATCGATATATGCATAATTTATATTTAGAAAGTTCAGCGATGATTATAACTTTAGTGTCCTTAGGCAAATATTTAGAAAAATTATCCAAAAGAAGAACGACAAAATCGATTGAAGATTTAGTCAAATTAAAACCGAATACTGCCACTCTTATCGTTGATAATATAGAGAAAGATGTATCAATAGAAGAGGTTAAAAAAGATGATATATTAATCGTCAAACGTGGAGAGATTATTCCAGTCGATGGAATTATCATTGAAGGAAAGTCGAGCATCGATGAAAAAAACATTACTGGAGAAAGTGTTCCAGTATTTAAAAAAGAAAATGATGAAGTATATTCTTCCACCATCTGTATGACTAATTACATCAAAATTAAAGCAAGTAAGGTTGGTGAAGATTCTTCAATTTCCACGATTATCCGTTTAGTGGAAGAAGCAAGTAACTCCAAAGCTCCAATTTCCAAATTAGTGGACAAGGTTTCATTTTTCTTTGTTCCAATTATTATTTTCATTTCAATTTTAGTGTTGATATTCAATTGGATTTATTATTCATCTTTTGAACAAGCGATTAATTTTGCCTTATCTACACTAGTCATTGCTTGTCCATGCGCTTTAGGTTTAGCGACCCCAGTTGCCATCATGGTTTCGATTGGAAAAGGCGCAAAAGAAGGACTTTTAATTAAAAATGCCGAGATTTTAGAAAAAGCTCATTTAATTAAAACAGTGGTCCTTGATAAAACAGGAACGATATCAAAAGGAGAAATGAGCGTTAAAGAAATAAAGATAAATAAAAATTTAGATAACTATGAAGAAATCATCTATAAATTAGAGGAAAGATCTATTCATCCTTTAAGTGAATCGATTAGAAAATATTTATCTATTTACCATGATTCAACATTAGAAGTGAATGAATATGAAGAAATAGATGGAACCGGAATAAAAGGAACGATAAATAATAAACATTATCAAATTGGTAATAAAAATTTATTAACTAAAGATAAAGATAATAGTTATTACCATTTATTAGATGAATACACTAAAGAAGGAGATATCATCTTATTCATCAAAGAAGAAGATGAAATAATTGGATATATTTTACTCGAAGATGAAATTAAAGAAAGTAGTGTAAACGCGATAAAGGAATTTAAAAAGAGAAATATCGAAGTAATAATGCTAACTGGAGATAATAAAAATACCGCTACCGCGGTGAAGAATAAACTCAATATTGATAAATGTTACTATGAATTATTACCGATTCAAAAACAAGAAATCATCAATAATTTAAAACAAGATAAAAAACATTTAATCGCCATGGTTGGAGATGGAGTAAATGACGCTATCGCGTTGAGTAGTTCTAATATCTCTATCGCTATCGGAAAAGGATCAGACTTCGCTATTGAAACAAGTGATATTATTTTACAAAGAAATTCTCTTTACGATATTATTAATGTTATCAAATTATCAAAAAGAACATATATAACCATCATATTAAATTTATTTTGGGCATTTATTTATAACGTCGTTGGTATCTTATTAGTGTCTGGTTTATTTTATCCAAAGTTCGGTATTAAACTAACCCCAATGATATCGAGTTTATGTATGAGTTTTTCTTCATTATTTGTCGTCATTAACGCTTTGACTATTAATATAGATTTTAAAAGAAAGGAAAAAGGAAAAATGGAAGAAGTTGAATTAACTATTAAAGGAATGATGTGTCAACATTGTGTAAGTCACGTTGAAAAAGCCTTAATAAAATGTAAAGGAGTTAAATCAGTAACAGTGGATTTAAAATCTGAAAAAGCCATTATAAAAGGTAAAAATCTCAACAAGGATAAATTAATTGACTGTGTAATTAACGCTGGTTATCAAGCAGAATAAAAGATATAATTGAATAAAGAAAAAGACCATTATTCTAGGGAGAGAGATTATGAATAATGGTCTTTTGTTTTGTAAGGCTATTCTATTAATATGACCTTAGTCTATAACGATGTAGCTGACTTCGCCTGTTTCAGTATCGACAACCTTTTCAAAGAGAACAAATGTTTTTTGCTTGCCATCCTTGATTGTCGCTTTGATGAGAGTTTTACCGTCCCAATCAATGAATTTGAAGCTCATTTTATAATTTGAATAAGTTGAGGAATCTTTCAAAGACAATTCAACTTCATCATTATCGAATTCAATTGAGTAAGAATAAATAGTTCTTCCTCTTGAAACAATTTCATATGAGAATTCAACTTCGTCTTCTTCGACTTCTTGAGATATGGAAACATAACTTTCTTCGTCAATAATATAACGGAATTTGAATTCATATTCATTGTTTTCGTCTAATTCTTTTCTACCTTCGATTTCAAATGTTTCTTCACCGATAATAATAATTCCATCAATTCTGAATTCTTTATCTTCGTGAGTGTGAACTGGTGGTTCTACCATCTCTTCTTCATCTTCGGTGTCAACATCTTCATCGACAGTTTCTTCTTCAGTATCTTCTTCGTCAGTAAC
>JBJEDU010000028.1:11063-25319 GCA_051872395.1 Bacilli bacterium
CGGTGTCAACATCTTCATCGACAGTTTCTTCTTCAGTATCTTCTTCGTCAGTAACTACTTCTTCTTCATCTTCTTCACCATCAAGATTTAAAGAGCGATGAGTTCCACCATTATGATAACTATAGTCATCTTTATTTGCCCATTCTTCTTCTTGGTCCTCGTTTGACCAATCTTGTTGATCTTCACTTAGATCTGGAGGTAATTCATCTTCGTGATCATTTGACCAATCATTATCATGGTCTTTCTCATCGCCATGATGATGGTGATCTATATGATGGTGATGGTCACCATCAAAATCTTTATCACCGTTAAATTCATCATCTTCTCTAACAATTTCAGTTTCGTTGTAATAAAGGGTAAAGCTATTTTCAACCATAGCCATATCTTTATATGAAACTACAACCTTATATGTATATTCTTCTAAATCGCTTTCGCTTTCAACAACGTTAGATAGTAAACTATCTCCGCTTATCGCTGCTTCAATGGAAGGAAGATATTCTTTAATCAAATTGATTAAATCTTCATCTGGAGTTTCATTCATTAACGCTCTAACTCCAGAAGTCGATTCGCCTAATTGAGAGAGCATACCAATTGAAGTGGCAGCTTGATAAGCGAAGACATTTGAACTACTAGCATTCGTGATTGCGGTTTTAATGTTAGGAGTTTCAGGTAAATTAATTTTGTTACACGCTCCCATCATAAGTGGAAGTAATAAGACAGGAATAAATCTTTTTTTCATAATAACTTTTTTGTCCTTTCACTATATTAACAATCGGATTTTTAATTTTATTGGAATTTTTTTAATTTCTTTTAAGTTTTATAGAATAACCTAAAAGTGTTTCCGTATACATATAATAAGAAGCGGCATCTTCTTCAATTACTTCAAGATTAATAAATCCTGTGTATCTATAAGAATTATTCATTATTTGATAGGCCATATAATAATCAAATGATTCTTCTTCACTGGTCCATAAAGAATAGACTGATTTTGAATTATCTATTGCATTTCTTTCAATTTGAACATCAGAATTTTTATTTTTACCACTGGAGAATTTGATCGATACAAATTCTTCCAATTTATCTCTTCCATGGTCAACGTTTTTATTCACATACGCGAACTTATATATTTCTTTAGTGAAATTATCAGAAGTTTCTATTTCGTGATAGATGCATAGCAAACATCCATTATTTAAATCGATTTCAATATCGAGTTCATATTCGCTATCATCTTCATGAAAATTATCTCCTGGTCCATATCCTGGAATAGGTGGTTCTTCCATCTCGATATCTTCTTCTTCAGCGTCAACTTCTTTTTCTCCACGAACAGAATATTTAACACCATTGATATCGAAATAACCTTCGAGAACATATTCATCATCTTCGTGTTCTTTCAATGTTTCTTTGTAATAAAATTTTACTGATTCTTCTTCGGTATCTTTAATGGTCATAAGATATGGATATTCTTCATTTTCATTATATGTAATGACATAACTTGAACTAATTGTCGTATTAATCATACATTCCGCGGTGAACATATATGAGTTGATATTATTCATTTCTTCAACGAATGTTTGTTCACTTAAATAATCGTTATATCCAGATAAAGAAGATGAGTAAGTAAGATCATTATTACGAACCCCTAAAGATGGTACAGAAACTGTTTGATAAGCATCAATCATATTTTCAGCGCTTAAAATTGAGAAAGCGATTTGATTGTTCTTATTATTAACTTCAGTTACTTCAATTGGACCGTCTTCACTAGTGGAAATACTAGAGTCGATAAAAGGATTATCTTTAAGAAATGGTAAAATGACGATAAAAGCAAAGACAAAACTTAAAGATGGCACTAATACGCCAATCGCGATATTAGTTTTATTTTTCTTTTTGACACTTTTAGCGTTGTAAGCTTTTAATACTTCGTCTTTCACATCAGGGATTGAATCAGAAGAAAAAGAATCGATGATTGATTGATTTAAGTTTTTATCAAAATTATCCATTTTTCATTCCTCCTAACTCTTTTTGTAATTTTTTTCTGGCTTCTTGATAAGTCCATGTCAGTGTTCCTATTGGAATATTTTTTAATTGTGATATTTCTTTAAATGAGTAATCACCTAATACTTTCAATATGAATACCATGAACTCCTTCTCTGTTAATATTTGTTTGATTTTATCAATGAGATCAGTTTGGAATGTTTGATCTAGGTAATACGCTTCTTCTCTCGTCGAAGAAACATATTCCAATTCTCTTTTATTTTTCTTGTAATAATTTAAAGAGAGGTTTTTGGCAATAGAAACTAAGTAAGGCACTAAAGGGGTACCGTCCTTTATTTTTGAAACGTTATTCAAAAATGAAATATACGTGTCTTGCATTAAGTCCTTCGCGATTTCTTCGTTTCGAAAAATTGCGTAAATAGCAAAATAAACATTCTTTTTACTATTCTCGTATAACTCATCAAAGCAAGACATGTCGTTAGATTTTAATTTCTTTAAAATAATGGCCTCATTAGACATATCTACACCTAATTAACAATTGAAATTTGATTTTTATTGGAAAAATTTTAAAATCCCAAAAATATTTTAAATAAAAATCGACAAATAAAAAACAATTGTTTATCTTAAAAATAGAAGGCAAATATGAAAAAAATTAATATATCTATCATGGCAATGTCAATATTGGCATTAATTACATCATTATTTTTGTTTCCAAAAAACTTATCTTTTAAAAGTATCGCTAACGGGACCAATATCGAAGAAGATACTTGTGCTTTACCTATTAATCATAAAGAAATAGATACATGTATAAAAGAAGCTTACGATTCAATTTCTTTCACTAATTTTACAACCGATAATTTATCAACCAGCGAGACTTATACAACACTTGGAACCATTACTCGCATCAATAAAAGAACCTATAATAATTATTTAAATATTTATATACAAAGAATTAATCCTTCTAATCGAGTTAAAAGTGGCATTTTAATTTATGATTATCATAATGATGAAGGTTTATCTTTAAATGTCGGTAATGTCATATCAGTAACTGGAAATATTACTTTTTATAAAGGCGAAGTAGAAATTACTAATTCATCTATCTCACTATTAAGTGAAACAAATACATATGGAAATCCCACTGCAGAAGAAATAGATAACCACTCCTTTTCTTCTTTTAGTATGTATGATTTATCAACATTAGTGAAAATAAGTGATGTCAACATTTTATCGACTGGAAGTTCTGTTTCTAACGATAATAGTTCATCGTATATGACCATAAATAAAAATAACGAAAGTGTCGGAATAATGATCGATACAAAAAATACCACGACCACGAATGAAATCGTTGAATATTTAAATAGTTATTCATCCACTGATACAACATTTAATATCGTTGGAAATTTAAAATATGCTTCTAGCGAATATAAATTATCGATTGGAAGCATTGATGATATCACGATGAACGAAAAACAAAACGAAAATAAAACATTTGAAATATTTAACTTCAATGATTTACATGGAACCATCGAAGATAGTGATTCCACTGCGGGAATCGAAAGAATATCAACCTATATTAAAAATGTTAAATCGACAAATGAAAACACTATCGTCCTTTCAACTGGAGATATGTATCAAGGTGGAGGAGTTAGTAATATTACCAAAGGATTATTAGTTACCGATTGGATGAATGAATTAGAATTTACTTCACTAACAATTGGAAATCACGAATTCGATTGGGGAGTCGACGCTATATATGAAAATATCAATCAAGCTGATTTCCCGTTTTTAGGAATTAACGTTTATTCAAGAGATACATCTAGTAAAGTTGATTGGTTAGATAGTTCAACAACCATAATCAAAGATGGAATTAAATTTGGAATAATTGGTTCGATTGGTGATTGTTATAACTCCATATTAAATTCACGTGTAAAAGATTATTATTTCGTCGTTGGTGATGAACTTACCACTTTAGTAAAAAATGAAGCAACGAGATTAAGAAATGAAGAAAACTGTCAATTTATTATTTATGGCACTCACGCAGATTATAGTGAATATGACGTCAGTTTATCTGATGGATATGTCGATTTAGTGTTCGAAGGACATTCTCATCAAAATTATGTCAACACTGATGCAAATAATGTTATACATTTGCAAACAGGAGGCTATGATAAACAAATTAGTAATGTTTCTTTATCTTATTCCTCTTCTTCTAATTCGTTTACCTTTACTAAATACGAAAATATCGCAACTAGTGAATTATTAACATATGAAAAAGATACAGCGACCACTAACATCTTCGTTTCGTATAAAGATATTACCGATCAATTATATGAAGTCATTGGCACAAATAGTACTTTAAGAAATAGTACTTTCCTCTGCCAATTAGTGGCCTCTTTATATTTAGAAAAAGGATTAGAAAAATGGAATGATAATTATGATATATTCCTCGCTGGAGGATATCTCGCTGCGAGAAGTCCATATAATCTTGAAGCCGGAGATGTAACTTTAAATGATTTATACGCTTTATTCCCATTTGATAACGATATCGTTTTATGTTCGATAAGTGGAAGTAAATTAAAATCAAGATTTTTAACAAGTGTCTCTAATTATTATGTATCTTTATCAGATTATGGAAATTTAAATAAAGACAGCGTTAGTGATTCAGAAACTTATTACATCATCACCGATACTTATTCTTCTGAATATACATATAATGGACTAACTTATATCGATACTTATTCTTTAAGCGGATATTACGCGAGAGATGCTTTATATGACTATATCCGCTCTGGCGGATTAATGAGTTAATAAAGTATGATTCCTATCAAAAAGAACGGGGTTATCTTCAAACTACTCCCCGTTTAATTTGAAAGAACCCTAAAATATCTAATTAATTCAAAATAAAAAGCGTAACGGAAACTTTAACCGTTACGCTTTTAAAATAATTAATGTATTAATTATCTTTTGACTGATTCACTAACAATTGTGTTTGTCGCATTTCCGCCATAAGTAGATAAGTAATTATCAATATTAACTAATTTATTCTCTTCAGTAAGTTCAACGGATGAATTATCAGTTAAAGAGACATCGAGATTAATATTGATGGTAATACCGACTTGAATGGACAAATTAGCGATCAATCTTGACATTTCATTTTTTGAAGTATCTTCATAAACACGTAATGTTAATGATTTTAAGTCTTCGTTATGGGCTAATTCGCTAATATTAATACCGAAATCGAAATAGACGAGTTGATTACCACTTCCATCAGTTGTATTAACATATTCGAAGTTCGTCAATAATTTTTCATAATGGATTTGTTCATCGCTTCCAGAAACACTACTAGAAACAATTTGACTATAAACCAAATCTTTTAATCCTAGTAAGTGTTTACATAAATATTCGATGATGTTATCAAAGAAATATGAAGAATCACAATTACTAGTTAAGTAGTAATCATAATAACGATAAATACCAAATAAACCATTTTTACAAACATCGTGACGATACATATAAATCATTCCATCACGGTAATAAACTGAAGCTTCTCTTGAGTCAGTGGAAGTATAGTCAGGATTACCGTTAATAATACTAATAATTGGAATATTTGGCATATTGATTTCTAAATCAACATTTCCATGGTCATTTCTAATTTTGATAACAATAGGAATATCTTTGTTATAAGCATCAATACCAATAAATGACATATTGAGATTAACTTTGCCACTCAATTCATAATAATTATATTTTTGAGTATTGATACCAAGTTCTAATAAAATCTTGATATCAGAGAAATTGTAATAAGATAATGATGGATCTAATCTAGTAGATTCAAGTTCTGGATTAAAATCTTTGAGTTCTAATTTGAAATTCATGACACTTCCAGAAATTTCTAAATCATTGATTTCAAAAGATTTAAGAATTGGATTATCATCTTCTAAAATGCCATATGGGTCATAATTAATAACGATATTGAATGAACCATCTAAACCAATGAGTCTTAAAGAGACATCAATAGAAATCTTTTCATCATCGACCACTAAGTTGGAAAATAAACCTGTGGATAATAAAATGCCATAATCACCATTAATTGCAGAAGTTAATGGAGTATCCGCGAACATATTTAATAAATCACCAAACAATTCTAAGAAATGATCATCTGGATTTTGTGCGACATCACTCATTAAAGTCATAATTTCTTTTAATGATCTAATCGCAAATTTTCCACGAAGTTCACTGTTATAAGAAAATAAGATTTCATCAACAGTTTTCATATCAGCGAAAATGTTGTGATTATATAAATCTTGATCCACTAAATTTAATTCGCCATAACCAAAATTGTTTTCGATATCAAATTGAAGTCCACCATCAATAGAAATATTGTTAGTGAGTTCATCTTGATCATCAATTAATCCATCAAACTCAAGACGGAAAGTCTTACGATTTGCGAGTTTATATACAGCGTCAATTAAAGTTAATGCGTGGTCAACTTGAACATAATTTTCTGTAACTAAAGTAATAGGATTAAATGTTTTTAAAGAAATAGTTACATCAACATAAGAACAACCAATAACAACATTATCTAAAGTAATAGATTCTAAAGAATCATCACTTGAATTGATAACAATAATAATATCGCCAGTTGTCAAATTGAAAGCTTCTGCAGAAAGCGCAACTTCAATTTTTCCTTCACTAACAGTAATAGTTTTAATAATGTCATTTACTGAAGGAATAGAATTCATACTTTCTTGAAGCTCAGGATCTTGTAATAATTCCACGACTTTTTCAATGATCATTTCAAAAGTTTCATCGCTCACTTTTGAAACGACATAATCAACAATATCAGTGATAGAAGTATGGTTGAGTGCAACTTTAAGTGAATTGTAATCAACATAAGATGTTTCATTTGAGAAAATGATGTCAAATTCATGTTTACGAGATAATAAAGATTCTTCTTTAGTAATTGGATCTTTATCAAATTTTGTTTCTTCGTTGACAAAACCATTAATCGCAAATAAACCAAGTGGCTTATCGTAAGTGAAATCTAAATCCGCAGTAATGTAATCTTCTTTAACTCCACTGGTATCATCATCAACATTAATTTTAACATTAATGGTATTTGTATCATTTTCAAAAGTGCTTATTAAAGCGTGAAAAACATCTAATGCTGGTGCGAAATTTTGATATTTGTTATAAGTTTCTAAATCTTCTTTTGGATCCATTAAGTTCAATTCATTTGGATCACAGGCAGTCAATGAACAATCTAATAAAAAGGTTGAACCTTTATAATGAATGTTATCACTTCTAATTCCTTTAAAGTTATATTCGCTGTCGGTTTTAATATGAAGAAGAATATCATTACCATCTTCATCTTGACCTAAGGTATAGAGGAAATATTGTCCATTATCTGGGGTCGAAACATATTCCATATTTTTGATATCATCTAAAATCTTCGCTAAATCGAAAGATTGGAATGCTTCAGGTAATTCGATGTTGATATTGTAATCAGGTAAAGCATAAATAAAATCGAACAAATCCGCATTATCAATGCGGAAATGATTATCAGATAAATCAAAATATAATGTTTCGGAATAATAACCTAAGTGCATTTGAGTTTTAAGACCTGCTAAATTGAACGCTAAATCGCCTTCAAGCATCAAGGTTGAACCTAAATTACCTAAGGAAGCTTCTCCATTATCCATCGTAAATGAGATTTCGGAATAATCTTCTAAAGTAACATTTAAAGATAAATCAACCTTAAAAGTATTTAAACTTAAAACACTGTTAAGTAATTTTTCTTGTGGTGTTTGTTCAACAATTTCTGAAACATATTCAGAATCGTTATTATTGCCATAATTAGGATGATCTTTCTTATTAAAAGAACAAGAAAAGAACGCAATAGTGCCACTTACAGCGAACAAACCAAGAAAAGTCAATGGTTGTTTAATATATGATTTCATTGATTAGTCCCTCCTTCGTAGTCATAATCTTCATCAATATTAAGAAAATCTAATTGCTGATTAGGATAAAAAGTTTCCTTTAAATATCCATGTGTATTAACATTTATTACATAATTGACGATGTAATCTTCATCAACCACTGATTCGACAAGGTTGAGAGATTCATCAAGAATGTAAGAAATATCAATCTTTTTAAAAATGGGATATGAAGATAAATCAGAGACGGCTTTCATTTGTTTAACATAACGAACCACTGATTTATTTTCATCGAGAGATAAGCTCACTTTGTAATAATTGTTTTCTAATATTTCACTACTACTTGATAAAACAGTTTTAGAACTTATCACATAGCAAGTTGGTCGAGCGTATGTTCTACCATAAACATTTTCGAATTGTTCAATAGTGAATTGTTCAACTTTATCAGAGGAATAAGAAGCAGAATTGACTTGAACGCTACTACCTTTATAAACATTGATAAACTCATCACTTTGAACGAATCGTTTGGCAATCGACATAATCCCTTTGGATATGGATTCACAAAAATAAGAATCATTATTTTTTATAGTCAAATTTCTAATACTCTGTTTACTCATTCCACTTGGAGTAACTTCTCCAATAGAAATAGAGTAATTATATGGATTAGAAGCATATTGATTAAAACCGATATTCACTAATTCATATGGGGTAAATTGTTCAGCGTAATTGACATTACCAATACCATTTTTATCATTGAGAGAATTAAATCTTTTCATCAAAGAAGTTTGATCATCTTCTAAATCATTTTGATCATATAAATTAGGGTCATATTTATTTGAGAAAAATGAATTACCAAAATAAATTCCAACAACAATACCGGATATAATCGCACTGACAGGAATAATTAAAGATACTAATTTTTTAATCTTTTTCTTTTTAGTGGTCTTATTATCTTCTTTTAAAGATTTTTCTTCATCATCAAAAGAATCAACATCTTCGTCTTCATTACTTTCTATGAGTTCGTTAATGCTTTCTTCATTTAGATGATTATCTTCTTTAATAAGATTTTCATCCGTTAATTGGTTTAATGTTTCTTTTTCTTTGCTTTCCATCGTGAATAAATACTAACAATAAATAAATATTTATTAACCCTATTTAAAAAAGAAATAAAAAGAGATATAATTCTATTTAATAGAGAGATAAAAAATAATATCTCTTTAAAAGAGAATTTACGATTATTACAAGAAAAATTAAGGATAAAAATATACATGAATGAACTAAGAAAAATCATTGGCGATAATTTAGCCAACTTAAGAAAAAATAAAAAAATTACTCAATTAGAGCTCGCTGAAAGGTTTGGATATAGCGATAAAGCTATCTCAAAATGGGAAAATGGAGATATGCTTCCTGATGTTGAAACTCTTTATCAATTATGCAATTTTTATGGCATAAGTTTAGATTATCTTTGTGATGAAAATAACATTAATAAAAAACCACTAAGTGTGTCGCTCAATAAAAAATTATCATTATTTAATCGTATTTGTATAACCGCATTAGTGGCCTCTTTTGTATGGATTTTAGCGACCATTATTTTTGTTTATTTATTAATACTTTCAAACATTAATTATTGGCAAATATTTGTTTGGGCCATTCCTTTAACAACATTAATTATTTTATTTATGAATAGAATATATTTTAAAAATAAGTTTTTGGCCTTCACATTATTTTCACTTATGGTTTGGTCAATTATCGCTGGATGTTATATTCAATTCGTAAGTTATAATATTTGGCCTTTATTCCTCGTTGGCGTTCCTATCCAATTAGCCCTTATCCTTTGGCTTGGAATCAATCCAAAAAATCGTTATTAATTATTATTTTCTTTTAATATATCAATTAATTTAATCGCGTATTTTTGCAGTAAAAGAAAAACATGGTTAAATCTATCCGTATACCATGGGTCTTCTACTTCTTCTTTTTCATTTAAATAATCATTGAGTAAATAAATATTATTAAAAGAAGGAAATCTTCTTTTTAAAATGTGATAAACATTTGAATCTAAGGCAAAAACTAAAGAAGCATTAATAACATCTTTTTCTTCAATCTTTTTCGCATAGTGAGGATAAATTGGAATATGATATTTTTCAAATTCTCTTTTCATTGGAGGATATATTGGATTCATATATTCTTCATTTGAAACTCCAAAAGAATCAGTGTCTATATTTTTAATGTTTTCTTTGTTTAAATAATAAGAAAATAAATATTCCATCGCGACACTACGACAAATATTACCCCAACAAACAAACACTATTTTCATAAATTAGAAAACAAAAATTAAAAATGAAAAGACAGAAATGCCAATTAGTAAATATATGAAATTGTATTTTGATTTAAATTGATAAAATGCTTGTGGAATAAGTTCAATAAATAAAACGTATAATAAACTTCCACTAGACAAAGCAAAAAGGATTCCTTCAAATAATTCATTAAACGCGACAGAGGAAACAAAATAACCAATAATCGCTAAAACAAATGATGGAATCGCACTTAATAAAGTTAATAGAAACGAAGTTTTATTAGATTTATTACTTGAAAGAAAAGAATTCATCAAGGAAAAACCAATAACTAAATTATGAATAAATAATATCCCACTCATAATCGCACCATTAACGGGGAAAGAGTTACCATTAGTCGATATAAAAGAAATACCTAACGATAAACCTTCAGGAATATTATGAACAAATATCGCAGACAAGAAGATGAGTGAGGTAACAAATTTAGAATGGTCAGAATTTAAAAATTCATGACTATGAGCGTGATCTATACATGAAGAAGAATCATCATGGTCTTCATCGTGATGATGAGATAAATGATGAGTCAATTCATGAAGTATATAAAATAAAATTCCAAACCCTAAAATAATTAAGATAGGAATTAAAACACTTAAAAACGAATTTGAAATAAAAGAAAAACATTCAATACTTTCCGGAATCAATTCTAAAAATAATAAAGCGATAATCGCTCCTAAAGAAACATTGGATAATATTGAAAGAATTTCTTTATTAATCTTTTTGAACGCTAAAGAAATTGCGCTTCCTAAAATGGTCGCTACAAAAGTAGCAATAAAAGAAAAACTTATAGCGTATATCATTTATTTAATAATTAAATAATTATCCTTTTAAACCACGAGATTGACGGTCCATATCTTCAACGACAATATCGTAAATCTCACCTAAAGTAGAGCAATATTTTAATAAGTCCCAAGGTTCATTAGTGTGGAAATGAATTTTAATTAGTTCATCATCGCCAACCGCTAAAAGGCAATCACCTTTAAAGTTTTCTGTAATATAATCATTGATGGCGTCTTCATTTAAATCATGGCCTTCAATCAATAATTGAGTATCATAACGGAATTCAAGCATACATTAATCTCCCTTTGATAATTGTATTTTAATGAACAATAAATAATTTTTCAATTTAAGATTTATTCGAGTGAATCGAGATATAATCGAAATTTTGATATCTGTGATAATAAAGATAGGTGAATATCTTTTAATTTATAGGTCGAATTAGGGTCAATATAATAACGCGCTAATTGCATAATATAACCATCAACTAAAACCGATAATTCTAAATATATTTCTTTTTTATGTTTTGCAATTTTATTTTCATCCATCGCCGTAATTAGTTTTTGTTTGATTTTATCGCCTGATCCTAAAGCGATGGACAAAGTATTTTTACTAGAAAATAATTTTTTAATAAATTCATCATTAGCTTTTAAATATTTATTCGCATTTAAAATAAATTTTTCGATATCATCAAAACAAGTAACTTTGACACTATCGATTAATTCCATAATGTAATCATCTTTTATTGAGACAATAACTTCTTTAATGCTTTGATAATGAGAATAAAAAGTTGACCGTGAAATGTGACAAGCATCCACCAATTCTTTAACACTAATAAGTTCAATATCTTTATATTTTTTAATTAAAGACGCTAATTTATCTTTAATTAATTTATCAGTTTCATAATATTTCTTATATTTATTCATAATTTAATTATAAAGACAAAAATGCACACTGTCTAATTTTATTAATAAAATAAAGTGATATAATATAAGTATGTTATTCTTTGTAACTTTATTAACCTTATTTGTCATTGGCTCTTTGGTGGGATGGATTGGCGAAGTACTATTTCGAAGAATATTCTCTCAAAAGAAATGGGTCAATCCTGGATTTTTAGTAGGACCATATTTACCTTTATATGGTTTTGGCACTATCGCGTTATATTTATTAAGTAATGTTGACTTATCTTTTATTGGAATCGATAATTTATCCCCACTTGGTATTATTATAAAAATATTATTTATTGGTGTATCTTTAACAATCATTGAATTTATCGCAGGATTAATATTTATTAAAGGAATGAATCTTAAATTATGGGATTATAGCAAACGTAAAGGAAATATCATGGGCATTATTTGTCCATTATTTTCTTTGTTATGGTTAATTGCAGGTTCAATTTATTATTTCTTCATCAATCCTTATTTAGTCTACGCGATTAAGTGGTTAGAAGAAGTTAGTAATAATATCTATTATTTCTTCATCGGTATCGTCGTTGGAATGATGATAACCGACTTCGCTTATTCAATGCATATTGCTACTAAAATATCCTCTTTAGCGAAGAAGAGTAAAATAATTATCGATTTAGAAAAACTCAAAGAAAAAATAAAAGAGAAAAGTATCAAAAGTATTGAAACCATCAATACAAAATTAAAAGCTAAGAAACCATTTTTCTTCATTTATAAAAATAACGAAAAAGATGTTAAAGAAAGCGTTTTAGAATTGATGGATAATAAAGAAGTTAAAGAGAACGAAGATAAGAAAGTTGACAACTAGCGTCTTCTTTTGGATTCACTTTCTCTTTAATACTTCTAATTATTCCATTTTCATCAATGACAAAAGTTGTTCTAACTACCCCTAAAAAAGATTTACCATATAATTTCTTTTCTTTATAAACGTGATATTTATTAATTACATTTAAGTCAGGGTCACTAAGTAAAATGAATGGAAGATTATATTTTTCTTTGAATTTCTTATGTGATTCGACACTATCTTTACTAATACCAATAATCACATAATCATCCTTTTTAAATTCGTCATATAAGTCACGATACTCTTTTGCTTGAGTCGTACAGCCAGGAGTGTTGTCTTTTGGATAAAAATATAAAACTATTTTCTTACCAATAAATGATGATAAAGCGACATCTTTGCCATTTTCATCTTTCAATGTGAAATCAATCGCTGGTGAATTAATTTCTAACATAAATATATCCTCCTATTTATACTATAAATCAAAAAAGTTTCTTTTAGAAAAGAAATGACTTATAATTCCAATTTTACTTAAAAAATAAATAGTGCAATTTATAAAGAAAAAACCACAACTAGGATAATTCCTGCAGTAATCAACATTAATCCAATGAATGACTTTTTATTAATTTTCTCTTTAAAAGCGATAAAACTGATAGCGATTGTTAATAAAATCGAAAGTTTACCTAAAGAAGAAACTGCAACAGGATTAACACCCTCCATACTTAAAGCACTGTATTCTAAAAGCCACGCTCCACCAGTAGAAATTCCTGAAAGAGTCAAAAAAATCCAACTTTTAGCATCGATTCGTTTAGCGTCTTTATAATCTTTTTTTACTAATACAATCGCTAAAGCAAAAACAAACACTACGATTGTTCTTAATAAAGTTCCTAAATCGCTTGGTATACCTTTTAATCCAATCTTTACAAAAAGTGACACTAAAGAAGCAAATACTGAACTTAAGATCGCGTAAATTATCCATTTTCTACTAGAAGTAGTAACATTTTTCTCTTTAGAGATCATTAATAAAGTACCACTTAACATTAATCCCATAGAAATAAGTAGCATAACTATAACCAAAATGTTACCGCCCTTAGTAGTATCGCTAAAAAAGAAAATTAAAAATAAAACATTTGTTAAAACAAAACTCGACTTATCAATTGACGCGACTTTACTAACTTCCCCTAACTTTAATGCTTTATAATAACATAACCACGAACATCCAGTAGCAATTCCAGAAAGCACTAAGAAAATATAATTATAGATATCTAAAGATGAAATAGAGTAAATACTTCCAGAAATAAAGCACAAAAGCAAAGAAAAACAAATAACTATCAATGTACGAAAAGCAGTAGCGAAATTTGAGTTTACATTTTTTATGCCTATTTTAGCAAAAATAGTCGTTAGTGAAGTGCATATAGCGCCTAATAAAGCAATGATTAACCACATAAGTCTCTCTT
>JBJEDU010000029.1:0-74094 GCA_051872395.1 Bacilli bacterium
AAAGCACAAAGCCATTATCGTTATTTACTATACAGCACAGCGGCAATTGGCATTTCTCACCCTTAGTATAAATAGCCTTTGACGCGTGTGATATTCCATAATAGTCTAAAGCTTCTAATATTTTTGACCACGATACGTGACCTTTTCCCATCAAGGCTATCACATCAGAAAGAGGAACACCGGCAAGCATTGCAACACAACAATGACCGCAGAATCCGGATTGAATGGGGATTGTTTCAATACAATCTATTTTACGTATGGGATGTTCTTTGGAATATGGACTATCATGGTTTATTCGCGATAGCATTTCAATCGGTTCCATTTCAATTTCATATTCTTTTTCAAGTTCAAGCGGTGATAACGTTTTCTTTGTTATAGGGATTAAATATTTTCCATCTCCCTTAGGAATCAGTTTACATTCAAAAGAAATGTCAAGGATAGACACCACGCATGGAATATTCCCCTTTAAGCCTGTTTTTTCCCAAACATTAAATGGTATTTTGATAAATGCGCGACTACCCTCAATATATAGAAACGTACGAAATCTATATATCATTTGACCACCTCCAATTCACGAATTTTGTAATGCAAATTCTGATTTATCTAATTATTAAAACAAATAAAATGCTTCATTTATCTTGTTATCAATATATCACATTTACGCTATCGATACAGAACACCTGATTTTTTCTAATCAAAATAAAAATGTCTATCGTCAATTAAAAAAACTCGATATAATCGAGTAATTTTTATTAGTGGCAAAGATGAACCATTTTGATACAAAATGCAAACACCTTTCGTTTTTTGAATACACCTATAAAATTTTGCAAACACCCTATCGTTTTTTGAATACATCTTTCGTTTTTTGAAAACACTCTGTATTTGAATGTTTGCGCTGATGGATAAATTGGAATTTATAAGTTAGTTTAAAATTTCAAACTCCCACTCTTCATTATTTGAAATGCTCATTGTTTTATATTTAACTTTAAAACTAGTTACATCATCAATAACAATTGTTTCTATACTTTTATATTCTATTTGGGCTAATTGACCGCGAACATCAGTTTTTATAATTAATACTTTTCCTTCTTTTTTTCTATATATCCCAAAGCAATAAATTTTATTCCATTAATATATAATATTTTATGATCTTTTCTTTTCATCATTCGCACCTACAAATACTAATTAAGAATTCATTTGAAGTCCTGTCAAATAAATTTAATTCATATTTATTTTGAATTTAAAAAATACATTTTGATATAGAAATTTACTAGATGGATTAATAAATTTGCTATACGTATTGCATACCATCATTTCAAAATTACCATCAGACACTCCATATCCGATTCCAGAAACCCAAGATAATTCGATAAACATTGCCTTCCTGGCTTTAAGGTAATTATGTGTTGGTAAAGAAGATATTTCGCCATTATTTAAAATGAAATAAATAGGAATTCGAGCATGTCCAATGTCTGGATTATTTCTTAAATAATATTCTTTGACATCGTCAAAATCTAAATTCATTTCAAATAAATATTCATAATATGAAATTCCAATTTCTGTATTTTCCTTATGAAGTAATTTTTGATTAAAAGAATAGTTAGATTTTACTTCATTTGTTTCCTCATCAAAATAATAATATAAAACGGAATCTTTTTCATAATCAGGATTATTATTTAAGCCAATCGCTTCAAAATCAATATAAAAACCTAAAGTGCTATTACTAATTGGCTCTATTAACTCAATCGAATTAATTTCCAAAAACTCATCAATAATTATATTATATCCATTTATTTTTTTATATAAATCATAAGTTATTTTACATTCATTAAAAGAATCATAAGAAATAGTATCAGGTTGATATTTGACGCTTTCTCCATTTATAAATAATGGGGATTCTTCGTTTAATTCTATCATCGATCCATCTTCTAATATAATACTGTTATAACCATATTTCATGGAATACCTTGTGCTTATTTTTGTCGCTTGTGGCACCGTAGTAATAGAACAAAAAGGAAGTATTGAAATAGTAACTAACAGTAAAGATAAAATCAGTGTCAAAGATATAATAATTTTCTTTTTATTTTTTTCCTTTTTACTAACAATTCCATATATGTTTTTTAATTCTTCTTTTGTCATCAAATCATCAAATTCTAAATTATATAGTTTTAAAATGTTGTTTAAATCATCTAATGTAGGATACGCTCTACCTTGTTCCCATTTAGCAATTAAACTACGAGAGACATGCAGTTGTTTAGCTATACTTTCTTGGGTATGTGAATTTTGTTTTCTTAATTCGATTAACTTTTCATTAAACATTAGATTTCACCTCACATAAATTATATATTACTAAACTACAAGAGCAATGATACTTTTTGATACTTTTACATATAAAAGTCTTTTAGTTCAAAATGTTTTGCAATTCTTTATTGACTTATGAAAAAGTAAATATATTTTTTACCAATTAAGGGAAAATAATAATCGTTTAATAATTTGAAACCACCCAAATCGATAAATTCTAAATTTATTTAATTATTGAAGCAAAGTAAAATGCTTCATAGTTTGAATAATATTATACCACAAGCACTCTATTTTTGTTCCTGCGAACATAAAAAAATCAGCCCTTATGACTGATTCTAAATACTATTTAGTAATTTCATATCCATTTTTAAATTTGAAGGATATCGTTTTATCTTCGTGAGCTGTACATTCATCAACAAGTGTAAGCCATAATTCATTTGACCATTCTAATAAAACAGTATCAGCTTCTATCATTTTCTGAAGGATAGCCTCAAGTTCTTTTTTTCTTGCTGTCTTTTGGAGTCTTTCATCTTCAGCTTCTTTTAATCTGATTTTTGCTTCATCGAATCTGTTTGCTAAAGCATTATACTTGCTTTCATATTCTTCCTGATCTTGAGAAACATTAGCGTTCTCTCTTACTAGCTTTTCAACTAATCCAGCAGTAACTTCTATCTGAATATTTGCATCAGCGATTCTCTTATCAATTTCTGAAGTGTCAGACAAAATTGTTATGACTTCTTTAGTATCATCAATTATTCTTTGCTTACCACTCATCGCTTCATTGTAGGCTTCGATGAACTTTGTTTTTATTTCATCTTCAGTAAAATGTGGAGTTTTGCAAGTTTTATGATTCTTATTATATTTTCCATTACATTGATAGATTAGTTTTTCGTGTGGGCTTCCTTTATGCCACACTTTTCTTCCATAAAATGAACCACAGCATTCGCATTTTATCTTTGATGAAAACACAGTGTTTGAAGAATATGATGCACCAATCTTATCTCGCCTTTTAAGTTCAGCCTGCACCAATTCCCAGTCTTCTTTTTGAATTATTGCTGGATGGTTATTTTCTACATAAGCTTGTGCTACTTCACCTTTATTCTTTATTGGCTTGTGCTCTAAAAAATCAGCAATATACGTCTTTTGAAGCAAAGCATCGCCTTTATATTTTTCGTTTGTAAGAATTGAATTTATGTTATTAATAGTCCACGCTTTCCCTTTTCCAGAAGGAGTAGGGACATTATTTTCATTTAAGAAATTAGCGATTGCTCTTCTTGTTTTACCTTCAATTAAGTACATGCGATAAATTAGTTTTACTATTTGTGCTTGTTCTTCGTTGATTCTTATCTCTCCATCCACCTTGTCATATCCTAGAAAATTAGCATAAGCAAATGATACCTTTCCATTTTGCACTCCCCATCGTTTACCAATTTTGACGTTTTCAGAAATGGATCTACTTTCTTCCTGGTGCAGGCAATCGGACTTGAACCGATACGACATCACTGCCAATAGATTTTGAGTCTATCGCGGCTACCAATTACGCCATGCCTGCGTCTTTTAGTAATATACAACATTTAAATGAAATTAAAAAGCATTTTATAAAGAGAAAAGTTTAATTTATAAACTTATCTTTTTTCTCATTAAATTTAATAATAAAGAAAAAGACACCCTATTTTTTAGAATGCCAAATTTTATAAAGTGGTGTGGCCGAGAAGATTTGAACTTCCATGGAAAATCCACTAGCTTCTGAAACTAGCGCGTCTACCAGTTCCGCCACGACCACAACAAAAATATTATATATTATTTATATTTTTAGGACTATAATTACATTTAATGATTAACTTTCTTAGAAAACTTTTTATAAAAGATTATCAAAATGTTGAAGATGAAAAAGTCCGTACAAAACATGGCTTTTTAGCGTCATTTGTTGGACTATTCTCTAATCTTTTATTATTTGTATTTAAATTATTAATTGGACTTATAACTTCATCGATGTCTATTATTACCGATGCTTTAAATAATATGAGTGATATGGCGAGTTGTCTATTAAATGTTTTTGGTTTTAAGATGAGCAGTAAACCCGCTGATAAAAAACACCCATTTGGTCATCAAAGAATTGAATATATTATTGGTTTAATCATATCTTTAATTATTATCGCTGTTGCTGTTTTATTAGGCTATAGTTCGATAATGAAAATCATTTCAAACGAAGCGACATCTTTTAACTATATAGTTTTCATTATTTTAGGAGCTTCGATTGTCATCAAATTATTACAAGGTCTCTTCTATTTGAAAATGAGTAAAATAATTAATTCAACATCTTTAAAAGCCAGTTCACAAGATTCAATATCTGATGTCATATCTACAAGCGCTGTTTTAATTGCAATTATCGTTGAATTTATCTTTCCTAATATCCATTTGGATGGATATATGGGTGTTGTTGTCGCATTATTCATTGCTGTTAATGGAATCAAAATGGTTGTGGAATCATCTTCCCCATTAATTGGCGACGCTCCAGATAAAGCGTTAGTAGAAAAAATAAGTAATGAGATTTTATCTTATGAAGGAGTTTTAGGCATACATGATGTAATGTGCCATTTATATGGACCAACAAAAATGTTTATGTCTGTTCACGTAGAAGTTGATGCGAGAGTGGATGTGATGATTAGCCATGATTTAATCGATAATATTGAAAGAGAAATTCGAGAAAAATATCATAGCGAAATTACTATTCATATGGATCCTATTATTGTTGATAACGAAGAAATCAACATGTTAAAAGAAAAGACAAATGAAATGTTAATTAAATATAATTCAGTTTTAAAATTCCATGATTTTAGAATTGTCAGTGGTCCAACCCATACAAATGTTTTGTTTGATATTGTCATTCCTTTTGAAACAAAAATAAAAGAGGAAGAACTCCTCTTATATTTAAAAAACGAATACTCAAAAATTGATACAAAATATAATTTAGTAATTAATATTGATAAAGATTATATTGGATAATACTATTAACTCAATCTTGAAAAATATTCAAAGAAAATATCTCTTGGAAACATTTCAAATGTTTTAACAATTGTCATATCATAATTTGTTTCATATTTTTGCGCGATATAATCAATGGTTAAAGCATAGACATATTTATCATTAGCTTTTGATTCATCAATATAAAGTGAATATTCACAAATATTTTTAAATAACCTTGCATCAGAAGTTGGAAGTTTAATTAAACAAATATAATTATCAAAAGGTAAAGCCTTATAAATCATTCCATAAGTAACTTGTCCGGCTGGAATATCCGCTCTTGCATTATTATGAGTAACATAGCAGACATTATTATATTCATTCTTCCAATTATCTACATAATAATAATTGATTAATGTTAATAAATTTTGAATGACTTGACTTTTCGACATATTGGAAGAAATATTTCCTGCTACTTGATTTTTGATAGCGTTAATTTCATTATCCAAATATCGTTGATATAAAGTTAATGTATCTTCATCTTGTTCGTATGAATAATTCAGTGTACCAAGTCCGATAACATCAGTGTAATTATAGGTTAAAGAAGAACTGGAGAAATCATAGCTGAGTTTAACATATGCAACAGCACGTCCGTTACAATAAGCTTGCAAAGATGGAATTCCATTAATTTTTGAATTATCAAAGGTATGAGTGTGCCCATTAAAGATAATATCGACATAAGGTGTAACTTCAGTTCCGCTATAAGAATCATGACTTAACAAAACAATTAAATCCGCACCATTTTCCTTAAGATAAGTTGAACTTTGTTGAATGTGTTTTACCGGATCAATAAAATCAACATCACGAACATTATCTAAAAGAATAGAGCTCTTTAAAGATGAACCAATTGAACCAATAAAACCAATGTTTAAACCATTGACTGTCGCAGTAGTAAAAGGTTTTGCATAATCCACGATTTGATTAGTGGATTTATCAATAATATTGCATGCTAAAAGTGGAAAATCCATCAAATCGACATTATTTTCAATCGTTTCACGACCCCAATCGAATTCATGATTACCGATTGCCATCGCTAAACATGATAATGAATTTAACCAATCAATAACTAATCGACCACGAGTGATATTACTATCTGCGCTTCCTTGCCACATGTCACCAGAATTAGTAAAAATAAAACCTTCATTATTTTCTTCAGCAGTTGCTTTTTTATCTTTTAAAAATGAAGAAATATAAGCGATACCAGGTTCACCATTTTCTGAAATATATTCAGTAGCACCATGGAAATCATTAAAGTTATAGAAGTTATAAGTTTTAACTCCTTCTCTTAAATAAGACTGAGATTCATCGAAATGAACTTCTTCCTCATAATTAGCAGGATCAAAAATAACTTCACCTAAACCAGAATCATCATTATTTATATTGGAGCAACTCACTAATAATATAGAAAGTATTGGTAGGGTAAGAAACAAATGCTTTTTATTCATTATTTTTCCTCTTTTCATCTTCTTCTTTTTGCAAAACTTTAAAATCAATTTTGCCTAATAATGTTGTAGGTAATTCTTTTCTAAATTCAATCTCTTTTGGAACAGACCAACGAATCAAATATTTGCGACAAGTGTCCATAATAATTTGTTTCATACCTTCCTTATCGACTGCTTTTGAAACGACAAATACCTTAATTGCAGAAAGTAATTTTTTATCAGGAATTGAAACAGCGCATACTGCGTCCACTCCCGGAATAGATTCAATCAAGTGTTCAATTTCCGTTGGGAAAACCGCGACACCGCTGACTTTAACGACTCTTTTAATTCTTTGTTTAAAATACAAATAATTATCTTCATCTAAATATCCAAGGTCACCAGTAAATAGCCATCCATCTTGTGTGCATGCTTTCGTGGCATCAATATCATTAAAATAGCCAATCATATTACTTGGTGATTTTACTGCAATTTCACCTAATTCATTAGGTCCTAATTTATTTCTGTTTTCATCAAAAATTCCCATTTCCACTCCAGAACCTGGATAACCAATAGAACCTTGACGATAATGACGAGGCGTATTAACAACGAAAGCGGCAATTGATTCTGTTAAACCATATCCTTCATATAATTTACCATTTGAACCATTGTCTTCTAAAATCTTATTGAATCGATTTTGAAGAGTAATAGGCATTGCATCACCACCACAGAACGCGACTTTTAAATGTTTTAAATCTTTACATTTTTGGAATTTCTCGTCGTTAAGTAGTTTTTCATACATTGTAGGGACGCCACACATCGCTAAAACTTTGTTGTGTTTTAAAACATCGAGTGTAGCTTTAACTGAAAACTTTGGAATTAACAATGAAGCAAAACCATTTGATAAAGGTGCGTGCATCGTCCATTCTAAGCCAAAGCCATGGAATGATGGTAAAACAGCAAGCATGCCAGTTCCAATAATATCTTTTGTTTCTAAATCAAGATATTCTTTCGCGTGAGCGGCTAAAAAATTGAAGTTCCAGTCTGATAAACAAATGGTTTTTGGATCCCCAGTTGTGGAACCAGAGTGAAGTAGTACCGCTAAAGAATTTGTATCGTGAATAGATGTTTCAACGTTTTTATGTTTGCTATGAAGTTTATAAGCATATTTAAATCCAGGAAATTTCCACTGTTTTTTAAGTTTCTTTCTAATTCTAAAATTCAAGAAATAATGGTAGAAGAACTTTTTAACAAGTGGAAGATGGTCTTCAACTCGACAAACATAAATATTTTCATTTACTATTTCTTTATATTTATCGAACTCTTTTGCGATTCTTTGTTCAAATAAGAAAGAAACTTTAACATTAGTCTTTTCCATGATTTCTCTCATTTGATTATATGGTGTGAATGGATGGACTAAGTTTGAAACCGCTCCAATTTTACTAACAGCGTAATATAAAATTATCGTTAAAGGCATATTAGGAAGCGCAATTAAAACGACATCCTTTTCTTTAACATTAAGTTCATATTTTAATATCGCAGCGTATTTATCCACTAAAGCGGAAAGTTTATTAAAGCTAATTTTCTTTCCTTGATAATATAAGGCAGTTTTATTTTTTCCAAGCTTAACGCCTTCTAAAAAAGCTTGATAAATTGACATATTTTCAAACATTTTCAATTACCCCAATACAAAGAAATTTATTAATAAAAATAACGGTATAATAATCAATTGATGGCCTAAATAAATTGAAAGAGTATGTCTTCCTAAAAAACATATTGGTCTTTCAAATTCATAGCGATGATAAAACAAAGATTTTTTATCTTTATAAAAGAAACGAGAAAATATTGCGCCAGCAAAAAAGAATGAAATATAAGGGAATAATGCCATATGATCAGCTTGACCAGCTGGTCTCCAAAGCATTGGAACATAAGCATTTTCACTACCTGGAATGCTATAAAGTATTGGTATACCAATATAAGCAAATAATAAAGTAGCGAGGCTAAACGCTGTTAGTGCTTTATATGATTTATCTTGAAAAAAGCAATATAAAAGTGTCGACCACGCTAAAACAGCAATAACATTAAAATCAATTCTCACATTTTGTTTAATAATGCCCCATGATTGTACTAAGTTAGTAACAACAGAAATTAATAACGCTAAAACAACCATTTGAGCGCCTCTTTTCCAATTGTTTTTTGAAAAAGCACAACTGACACCAGAAATAAAACAAAATAAACAAAGAATAAAAAATTGCACTATTGCTCTAATATCGCTTTGCCAATACCACTTAAAGAAAGCAAAAGCTTCTGGATTCCAAGATTGACCATAACTATATAGATTCCAAAAAATATGATCAATTAAAACGAATAAAATCAATATTCCACGAACGAAATCTATTTCATGAATTCTTTTTTCAAATGGTCCCACTCTTTTAAAAGAAGTATTTAACTCGTTAGCAGCCATACAATAATTAGTATAACATTACTAGAAAAAATAAACATCCAAATTTAATTAGACATAATAAGAACTTATTATGGTTGACTAATATTGATATTTTGAAACTACTTAATATGGTATAATCAAAATATGGAAATAAAAGAAATAATTAACAAGCAAAGAGAATATTTTCTTTCAGGTAAAACCAAAGATATAAAAGAAAGAAAAGAAAACCTTATTAAAATTAAAAATCTAATTATTAAATATCAAAATGAAATAATAGAAGCTTTTAAACTTGATTTTAATAAATGTGAATTCGATGTTATTTCGACAGAAATCATGATGGCGTTAGAAGAATGTAACTACATGATTAAAAACATTTATAAATTAACAAGAAGAAAGAGAGTAAAAACATCGATATTATCTTTCCCATCCAAAGGATATCTGTATCAAGAGCCGTATGGAGTAACTTTAATAATGGCGCCTTGGAATTATCCTTTCCAATTAGCGATTTGTCCTCTTTTTGGTTCTTTGGCTGCTGGAAATACCTCAGTTATTAAACCTGCAAGTTATTCCCATCACGTCAGTGAAGTCATAAATAAAATATTTGTTGAATTCAACAAACCAGAACTTGTAACCGTGGTCTTGGGTGATCGTTATGTTAATCAAGAATTATTAGACCAAAAATTTGATTATATATTTTTTACTGGTGGAGTAAATGTTGGAAGATTAGTCTTAGAAAAAGCGAGTAAATATGTCACTCCTGTCACTTTAGAATTAGGAGGGAAATCACCTTGTATCGTCGATAAAAATGTTGATTTAGAAATTGCTGCGAAAAGAATAATTTGGGGAAAATATTTAAACGCTGGACAAACTTGTGTTTCTGTCGATTATGTTTGTGTTCATAAAGATGTGAAAGAACAATTTATTGAACTATGTTTAAAATATATTAATAAATATTATTATAAAGATAATATTATTAGTGATGATTATCCTTATCTAATTAATGATAAACATTATCAAAAAATTCTTTCCTTAGTTGAAAAAGAAAAAATAATTACTCAAGGAAAATATGATTCAAGATTATTTGAACCAATGATATTAAATAATATTTCTTTTAGTGATAAGATAATGGAAGAAGAAATATTTGGACCAATTCTACCAATTATCGAATTTAGTAGCATTGATGAAATAATTGAAAAAATTAATTTAAAAGATAAGCCACTTGCGTTATATTTATTTACTAAAGATAATTCTTTAGTTAAAAAAATAATTAATGAGATTTCTTTTGGTGGAGGATGCATTAATGATACAATAATGCATCTAGTCAATCTCAATCTTCCTTTTGGAGGAGTTGGACTTTCTGGAATGGGTTCATATCATGGAAAGAAAAGCTTTGAAACATTTTCACACACAAAAGGTGTTTTATTTAAAGGAAAAAGAGAATTAAATATTAAGTATCCACCTTATAATAAGAAGAAATTAAAATTATTAAAACGGATATCGCATTTGAATAAAAGCGAAAGGAGCAACAACTTATGAATTTTCTAAACATTTTAGCAGATTCAACATCATTCACTACCCCTGAAAGTCTCGATTCCATAATTGTAAACTTTTTTAACAATTTAGGTTGGTGGGGAAATTTAATTCTATTATTTATTTCATTATTTTTAGCCACATTATTTGGTGGTATATTAGGCTATCAAAGAGAAATCAATGGTCATCCAGCAGGATTTAGAACTCACGTTTTAATTTCCTTAGGAAGCGCACTCATCATGATTATCTCCATTTATGGAGTTCCAGGTGGGGCGACAAGAGATCCAATGCGATTAGCCGCGGCTGGCGTTACTGGTATAGGCTTTTTAGGAACTGGCTCCATCATCAAAAATGGTGTCACGGTTAAAGGTTTAACCACTGCCGCGACCATTTGGGTCACTATGGCGGTTGGTATGAGTTGTGGTGCTGGTTATTTTGTAATTGGAACTTTGACTACCATTATCTCTTTAGTTGCGCTTATCATCTTCAAACACATTGAAAATTGGGCATCAAAAAAGAGCACCAATATCATCATCTTAGTAAAATCAGATTTCCCAGTCTTTAAAGAATTAATTCCTCTTTTAGAGAAATATGAAATCGCTTATAAAGATTTTGATACAACACTCGTTGATGATTTCAATAAACAAGTATTAAGAATACATTTCAAATGTGTTGAAAAGAATAAAGAAGCCATCAATTTATTCATGCAAGAATTTAGGGAGAATTGTCAACCAATCGATATTTCTATCATTAAATAATGATTAGATAAATTAATAGAAAAAAATAATCGCTATGACAAACATTATTCATAGCGATTTTATTTTTATTTCTTATCAATTTCTTCTTTATAAGTATCACTTGTAGAAGGATTATATATCTCACTTATCCACATTATTGTATGGCTATTAATTTCACCTACATTTGTAATTTCATGAGTATAATTAGGAATGATATCAACTTTCTTTAAATCTTCTCCAGAAACAAGATTTTCTATCATTTCATCAGTTTCGATATTTCTTTGACGAATTAAACATTTGCCCTTAACTGTGTAAAATATTTCTTTTTTATAAGTGTGATAATGACCACCTTTAGTGATGTTTGGAAAAGAAATATTCTCGCTAATCTGGCCCCATTTTTCTGATTTATATAATTCTTGAAATGATCCCCGTTCATCTGAGGCATAATTTAAAGGATAATTTTTGTCCGTTAAATAATCACAAAAAGTAATAAATAATTTACGTTCAAATTCATCATGAATTAAAGGAAGATGTCTTTCACTTTCAATTTCTTGTTTAAAATAATAAAGCAAAGAACTTAACCTTCCAAGTGAACAATCATAAGTTGGATTTATATATAATATTTCTTTACTATCATGTTTAATTTTTCGTCTTAAACAATTATGAAATTCATTAACAATATCATCAATATAATTGTAATGGACAACATAATTTTCATCACGAATTTGAATAGGTAAATTATTAGCGATGTTATAACAAAATGTCGCAGCAGCAGAATTATATTGAGGGCGACACCATTTACCAAAAACATTCGCTAAACGATAAATATAGACATTCAAAGATGAGTTGATTAAATAATCTTCCCCCATCTTTTTTGATTTACCATAATCATTATCTAAAGTCGCTTGAATCGAACTCGACATAATAATTGGTATATCTTTGTTATATTGTTTTACTAAATCCGATAAAAGAATAGTGAAATTAGTATTACCATCATAAAACTCTTCTACTGTCAATGGACGATTAATACCTGCTAAATGGATAATTGCATCACAATTTTTAATATAAGAGACTAATTGTTCTTTAGTAGAATTAATATCATATTCAAAAACTTCATTGTTATGCTTTTTTAAAAGCAAACACATATGTTTTCCAATAAATCCATTACTTCCAGTAACTAATACTTTCATTCTTTTCTCCAAACCATTTTATTAACAACCCCAGTATAAGATTGAATAATCTTGACAACCTTATCACTGACATTAGTGTCTATATAATTATTTACTGGTTTACAACCATCTTTATTTAAAATAGCGACTTCCACTGCTTGAAGTAAGTTTTTAGTATCAATACCCGCTAAAACGAAGCATGCTTCATCTAAAGCTTCAGGTCTTTCTGTACTCGTTCTAATACAAACCGCAGCGATTGGTTTATTAATTGAAGCATAGAAAGAACTTTCTTCTGGTAAAGTACCACTATCGCTAACCACACAATAAGCGTTCATTTGTAAATTGTTATAATCATGGAAACCTAAAGGTTCATGCATAATAACTCTTTTATCTAAAACGAAACCAGATTGTTCTAATTTCTTTTTACTACGAGGATGGCAACTATATAAAATTGGCATATCATATTTTTTCGCTAATTCATTAATAGCGTTAAATAATGAATAGAAGTTTTTATCAGTATCAATATTTTCTTCTCGATGAGCGCTCAACAAAATATATTTACCTTTTTCTAATTTTAATCTAGATAAAATATCACTCGATTCAATTTCTTTTAAATTATTTGTTAAAACTTCCGCCATCGGTGAACCGGTGACATAGGTTCTTTCTTTAGGAAGACCAGTATCTGCTAAATATCTTCTCGCGTGTTCTGAATAAGCTAAATTAACATCAGAGATAATATCAACGATTCGTCTATTAGTTTCTTCTGGTAAACATTCATCTTTACATCTATTTCCAGCTTCCATATGGAAAATAGGAATGTGTAATCTTTTCGCACCAATAACTGATAAACATGAATTAGTGTCACCTAAAACCAATACCGCATCTGGCATATTTTTTACCATTTCATCGTATGATTTAGCGATGATGTTACCCATTGTTTCTCCTAAAGAGTCACCAACAGCTGATAAATAAATATCAGGTTCTTTAATTTTTAAATCTTTAAAAAATACTCCATTTAAGGTGTAATCATAGTTTTGACCTGTATGCACTAAAAGAGTATCAAAATATAATCGACATTTATTAATGACCGCGGCTAAACGAATAATTTCTGGTCTAGTTCCAACGATGATCATTAATTTTAATTTTCCATTATTTAAAAATGGCATAGTAATAAACTCCTTAATATTATTTATTCGTGTTGTTTAACTGGTCCACCAAAAAGTTCCAATTTTTTGAGGAGTGTTTTCATTCCTTCAACATCAAGTCGGCCAGTATTATGAGATGTATAACTTTCTCCTAAATTAAGTTTTTTATTTCCTTTTGAGAAATATTTATCATAATTGAGGTCACGATTATCAGCTTTAATGCAGAAGAAGTTACCCATATCTATCGATTTTAACATTTCTTCTTGAGTGACTAAAGTTTCATAAAGTTTTTCACCATGACGAGTGCCGATATAAGAAATACCAGTTTTACTATCTGTTAATTCAATGATTGCTTTCGCTAAAGTATCGATAGTGGCAGCAGGAGCTTTTTGAACAAATAAATCACCTTGTTCACCATGTTCGAATGCATATAATACTAAATCGACTGCATCATCAAGTGTCATCATAAATCTTGTCATATCAGGGTTAGTGATAGTAATTGGTTTTCCTTCGCTAATTTGATTTAAAAATAAAGGAATGACACTTCCTCTACTAGCCATAACATTACCGTATCTCGTCAAACATAAAATTGTGTCACCTTCTAATAATTGACGGCTTCTAGCAATAACGTTTTTCTCCATTAATGCTTTAGAAATTCCCATCGCATTGATTGGATATGCGGCTTTATCTGTCGATAAGAAAATAGCTTTTTTAACGTGATTTCTCACACATGCAGTAATAACATTATCGCTACCAATAACGTTAGTTCTTACTGCTTCCATTGGATAAAATTCACAAGAAGGAACTTGCTTTAACGCCGCAGCAGAGAAGACATAATCAACTCCGATAAAAGCGTCAATGATACTATCAAGATTTCTTACATCACCAATATAAAATTTTAATTTGTCACTATTGTATGCTTTACGCATATCATCTTGTTTCTTTTCATCACGACTGAGAATACGAATTTCTTTAATGTCAGAATTTAAAAATCGATCGACGACCGCATGACCAAAACTACCAGTTCCACCAGTAATTAATAACACTTTATCTTTTAATATAGAAGTGTCGGTTTTTGCATGTTCTTTAAGTTTTTCAATGATTCCTTTCAACTTTAATTGGTCGACATTTTTTTCATCATTTTCATAAAGAACATATGTTCTAAGTGGCATGCCAACGATTTCACTCGCGGCTTTTTGTGTTAATTTGCAATTTTTGCGTATTTTTTTTAATGATTCCATAAGAAATCTCCTATCTATATTTAAAATATAATAGTATTAATTATAGTTCAATAAAAAAGTGCAATTTTTGCATTTTTACTTTAATGCTTCTTGCACTTCTTTATAATCAATATTTTCAAATGTTATCGTATCAATTTTGCCCTTAATAGAATTTAATTCATCTTTATTTCTAATGGTCCAAACATTGACGAAATGATGTTTTTGATATCTTCTAACCGTTTTATCATTTACTAATAATTGGTCGATATCAATTGAATTAAAAAGTGGTCTAAATAACATTGTCCATTTCTTTTTACTCCACACTAATAAGGAAGTAATGACTTTATGTTTTCTTACTCTCGCTAACACTCTTGGATCAAAAGAAATGAACATATATTTTGATTTATCTTTTATTTTATTTTTAATAAATTCATTAAATACTTTTGCTAAAGATTTGTAGTTAAGGTCCACGACTTTAAGTTCGATAACTAAAGGCACTCTTTCATTAATTAAAGATAAGACTTCTTCTAATAAAGGAACTTTTCCACCATCTAAAAGTTTGTAATTATCACAAATTTCTTGATATGTTAATTTCTCGATTTGTCCTTGTTTACCAGTTGTGCGAAGTAAATCATCATCGTGACAAACCACTAATAAGTTATCTTTTGTTAAATGAATATCGAGCTCAATCGCTAAATCATGTTTAATCGCGTTATTAAAAGCCTTCAATCCATTTTCTGTAAATTTTTCATTGTGTAATCCTCGATGCGCAATTCCTTTTAAAAAACGAGGATCAATTTTATTAATTAGTTTATCTTTTTTCATAATTAATTATCGACATCTAACGCTTCTAAACCTTTTTTAATCTTATTCTTATCAACTTTGATATTTTTAACAAAGAAGAAAACGATAAGAGAAAGGACTAAACAAATAATGGAATAAATTGGAAGGAAAGAAAAATCAAAATTAAATTGAGGTAAAAGAAGAACACCTAATAAACATGGTGTAATAGTTTGGGCTGCCATGGAGGAAGCATAATATAAACCAGTGAATTTACCAATCTTTTTACTTGAACATAATTCAACAACCATTGGGAATGAATTTACATGAACTAAGCTCATGCCAAATCCTTTGATGAACCAAACAATATATAAATATGCAGGGAAAACATTAAATCCATTTGAAGAAGCGCTAAGAGGGATAAATGAGGAACACAAAATCCAAATTAATGTACCTAAAATCGCTAAAGAGAGACCAGAAAACACTGTCCATTTTCTTCCAATTTTAGAGGATAAAATACCGCCAATTAAAAATCCGATAACACTTCCAACACCACCAACAATCGTGTTTATCATTGAAGAAGAATGTTCGCATCCTAAATAGAAAATTGTATAGTTGCCAATAAATGTCGATACAGCGTTATCGCTCATAAACCATAAAAACTCTGCCGCTAAAATTAAAATCAACATAATTTTATTAGCTTTACTCATTGGTTTCTCTTCATCTTTAGAAACATCATCTTCTACTGCAGCGAGTTTCTCACCGAGTTCCATATCGCCTCTAACTTCTTCAGCGATTTTATTTTCATTAACATTGAAGAACAAAACTAAAGCACTTACTAAAATTAAAACACTAGCTACTAAGAATGGACCTTCAATAAGCCAAATATTTGATGTCCCATTTACCCAATATTCGCTAGTGTTTTCACTTGTACCAAGATACTTTGAAAAACTAAAGAAAATTGCTAAAACTGTTGCAAAAGCCCCACCAATATATCCCATTATGTTAATAATTCCGTTAGCTTTACTACGAAGTGGTTTAGGTGTCATATCAGGCATTAACGCTACAGCAGGATTACGATACATCATTGCAAAGAAAACAACAATTGCCATCACAACGAATGTTCCAAATAAATTATGGAAATGGAAAAAGACAGGAATAAATGGGAAAGCGATTGCACATACAAATGTCCCTACTAAAATAAATGGCATTCTTTTACCAATTTTTGTATGTGTCCTATCACTTAATTTTCCAAATATCGGAAGCATAATTAAGGCTGCAAGATTATCAAAAGCCATCACAATACCAACCAGATATTGTACTGACCTTTCATCAGTAGTGTGAAATACTTCTTTAAATAGTTCAGTAAGCATTGTTGGACACCAGCTATCATAGACTTGCCATAATAACAAAATGCCAAAAAACGCAAACCCAATTAAACAAGTTCTTTTGTAATTGAGTTTCAAAGGTGAAGAATTTGATTTACTATTCATTTAATTTTTCCTCTTCTTTTTTAAAAAAATTTTATCGGTAGCAGTTTCTTCATAAATCGATATTTTTTATAGAAGAAAAAGTGTTCCATCCAAGTCAAAATTAGTAACTTGCCTCATATTGATAGTTTATCATTGAATGAATACTAATATAAATAAATTAATCAAAATAACTATTCGCGCCGGTCACTATCTCATCATTATGACTAATCGATAGATTATAAACATAGTTACCGATATTTAATAAAGAAGAATTATCAGTTAAATATTCATTATCGATATAAACATTATTAATATTAATATCTTTAACAAAATGCTCTTCAGTATTATTAAATCCACTTCTATTATCTAAACATCCACTTATATTGATTAAAGATTTAGAAGCATTAGATAAAACTAAAACATTATTAATATAAATAGATTCAATAAAGCCCAAAGACGTTGTCGCGTGATTAGTGGACCAAGTTGAAGAATATAAATTTTGAATATCAATTAGATAAGGAACTCCATCTCCACACCCCATTCTTGCATTTTCAATAGTGATGTTTTCAAAATGGACATTTTTAATGTATGCATTATTTGCATTATGAATTGAGATAACTGCTTTATGGTAGTTAAATAATACTGTTATATCTTTAAAATAAATGTCTTCAAATACTAAACCAACGGTCTCATATCCAAGTTCCATTGACTGGGCTAAATCAGTCCATATTTGACATTTTTCAAATACGATATTTTTTGTGGTTCCTTGTTCGTTTCTATTAGACCATTTAGGATAATTTTTAACAACTAGAGAATCATCCCAAGTTCTAACAAAAGAATTTTTGCAAATGACATTTTGACAAGATTGAACGCTAACGCCATCACCATTGCTTCGCGAAGAAATTATTTTTATATCTTCTAATAAAACTTGATTAGAAAAATATAAATTATAGCACCAGCCAGCAGGATCGAGAGTGGTTATTCCTTTAAAAATAATATTGCTACAGTAATTAAATTCAAAAGGAATCAACTTACTTCCAGTTTCACCATTCCTTTCAAAATCCGCACCTAAAACAATTCCATCACCAATAATTTCAATATTTGAGGCGGAATTTGCAATAAAACCAGCTTTTAAAACTGCGCCTTTTTCTAAAATTACTGTCGTATTGCTACTTAATGAAATTAGATTATTACTACCAATATAAGAAGAATTATTTTTATCATGAATACCTTTTTCAAAGACAATCGTTTTATTATTTGAAAAAGATGAAGCATATCCATCTATAGGATTAACAAATAGATGAAAAGAATAGTTTTTTAAAAAAGAAATAGTATATTGACCTAATTCAGAAATTTTAAAATTGACCACTCTTCGATTATAATCTTTTTCATGTTCGATATGTTTATCGCCGGGCATAACTCTCGTAGTCAATTCTTTAAATGCGAAATTGGTTTGTAAAGATAAATTTATTTCACCATCTAAATTAATAATAGCAACTCCGGCTTCAACAAATATTTGAGGGTTGGCACTCCAAACTCGATTAGGGTTTGTGTTAGTGTGATAAACCGGTATTTCTTTGTCTCCGCAAAAAAGACGAAATGAAGAAGCATAAATGTCTTCATTTAATTTATTTGAATAATCTAGTTGCCCTTTAATGCTTCCTTTATTAGAAAAATAATCTTCTTCTAATATATAAAATCCATCATCATCTTTTTCATATTCTTTTTCTATAATACTTTCATATTCATTAGATGAAGATTGAGAAGAAAAGTCATTATTTACTGTACAGGCAGATAAAAATACTATTAAAAAAGAAATCAAAAAAATTCTAAATTTCTTCATTTTCAAAAAAGTGCCTTTTCATCATCCTTAGAAAATAAATATATAGATGATTCATCAAAAGATAATGAGATTTCTTGATTATCCACTACCTTATTTTTAATTGAAGTTGAAATAATTAATTTTTCTTTCTTATTTATTAACGAACAATAAATCAAGCAATCTTCTCCAAGATGTTCACATAAATCGACCCTTGATTTAATCGATTGTTCTTTATATAAATAATCATTTTCTAAATATATAGCTTTAGGTCTAATACCTAAATATACTTCTTTATTTATATATTCATCCTTGATTTTATTTTTTAAATCTTTTGAAGTAACAAATTTTATTTCATCAAATAATAGGTTTTTATCTTCATCGATTTTAGCATCGATAAAATTCATTGGTGGGGTTCCAATAAAACCAGCGACAAATTTATTAACTGGGTGAAGAAATAATTCATCTGGACTACTAACTTGTTGAATATATCCATCTTTCATAACAACAATTTTATCCCCCATTGTCATCGCTTCAATTTGATCATGGGTAACATAGATAAAGACAGTATTTAATTTTTTATGTAAATTAGTAATCTCACTTCTCATTTGTCCGCGCATTTTAGCGTCAAGATTTGAAAGTGGTTCATCTAAAAGAAATACTTTTGGTTTTCTAACAATCGCTCTTCCTAACGCTACGCGTTGACGTTGACCACCTGATAAATTTTTAGGGTATGAATCAAGTCTATCTTTTAATCCAATAATTTCAGCGGCAGAATTTACTATCTCGTTGATTTCTTTTTTACGATTTTTTCGGTATTTTAAACTAAAATAATACTCTAATGGAATTCTTTTATTAGTTAGAGGAAAAGTAATATTTTTCTTAACAGTTAGATGAGGATATAAAGCATAATTTTGAAAAACCATTGCAACATTTCTATCTTTTGGGTCGACGTCATTTAATATTTCATCATCGATATAAAGTTCTCCATCAGATATTTCTTCAAGTCCGGCAATCATTCTTAACATCGTTGATTTTCCACATCCAGAAGGACCGACAAAGACAACAAATTCATTATCTTTAATTTCTAAATTGAAATCATGAACTGCTTCAAATCCATTAGGATATATTTTTTTAACATGTTCAATTTTAATATGTGTATTATTTTTTAACACTAAAGGTAATAGTTCTTTAATGCTTTTTAATTTATAGTTAGCCTTTTCATATAGGTCAGCACCATTAATACCACATGATTTAATCTTTGCGTTTTTCGCAGCGTCTATTCCCGCTTGTGCGTCTTCCACTACTAAAACTTCATCTCTTTTTAAAAATAGTTTTCTTCTCGCTTTAGTAAAAACTTCTGGGTGAGGTTTAGAATGCTTGATTAAATTTCCATCGATAATTACATCAAACATATCTTTAATTTCTAATTGTTCCAATATTTTAATGGTATTTTTACTAGAAGAGCCAATCGCTAATTTAATATTGTTTTCTTTCAAAGTTTTTAATACTTCAAAAACATTAGGTAATAAATCTTTTTTAGTTAATGTGGATAAAGATTCGACATATATTTTATTTTTCTCGCTTGCGAGTTTATTCTTTTCATCTTGACTATATTTCTTATTAGCTTTTTCTAAAATAATTTCTAAAGAATCCATTCTAGAAACGCCTCTTAAACGATTATTTATTTCTTCATCAAAATAAATGTTTTCTTTATCAGCAATTACTTTCCAAGCATTATAGTGAAGTGTATCAGTCGTTACTAATACACCATCAAGATCAAATATAATTCCTTTAATCATCTTATTTCCTCCATCTTAACTTCGTTTTTGTTTATTAAAATTTGATATTTTTTGTTTCTAAAATGAATTTTAAATGATAATTCTTTCCATCGATGAATCAATTTTGGCTTAAACGCTAAATTGTTGTTTTCGTCAATATAAATACCGGCATAACCACGAATTACATCTAAATACGCTCCAGCGTTACTAGCAGGATGAGTGCCGCCTATATAAATTCCTCCAGCGTATATTTTCTGTTTTGTTCCTAAATCAATTGAAGATGATTGACGGAACATTTTATATGATGTTTTGTAATCTTTTGAATATAAAGCACATAAAGAATACATTGAACTCGATAATGAACTTCCATGTTCCGTATATGGCAAATAGAAATCGTAATTATTTTTAATCAAAGAAGAAGAAAAATCATTATTAAAAAGGGCTAACGCTGCAATAACATCAGCTTGCTTAATGACTCTAGTTTTACTAGCAACCCCGTTTTTAGCGCCCCAATATTCATTTGGGTGGCGAAGTCGACTTCGTACCGTATCAACTTTAACGTCTTCGAGTTTATAGTAACCATCAAATTGTTCAATTACACCATTATGATTCGCTTTAGGAATATAAATCTTATCAATGAATTGTTTAACTTCATCTTTAAATTCATCGTTATCATCAAGATATTTAACTAATGACTCACTCGCCTTTTTTATCGAATAATTTGTAAAGAAATTATCATTAACTCTTTCATGATATTCATCTGGACCAATAACATCATAGAAATGATAATAGCCATCAATTTCTTTTTTATAACTCATATAAAATTTGATGCACTCTTTCATCATTTCTAGCCCACCCAAAGAGAGCAAAGAATAATCATTAGTGTATTCTAAATAAGTCGCTAAAGCGTTGACCATATCCGCGGATGTATGAATTTGTTTTTCATTGAAATAAGTTCTGATTGGTTCATTTGTAAAAACATCAGTGACGTTATATTTTGAACACATCTCTTTTCCTTCTTGTGATTCCCAAGGATAAAACGCTCCATCATAATGATGTTTTTTGGCATTTTCTTTAGCGTCAGACAATGTGTTGATTCGATATAATAAATTATTTCTCGCAATATTAGGATTAGTAAAAATATAAAATGGGTTTAAAAATATTTCAGTATCCCAAAATATTGCGCCTTTATATGTTTGACCACTAATACCTCTTGCAGCGATGCTATTTTTATTATCATCGTTTGATAATATCAGTAGTTGATATACGCTATAATCTAGTTCATCTTGAGCCGATTTATCACCTTTTATATGTATTTTGGCATTTTGAAAATTTTCATAAAATAATTTTGAATGATCATTTTTATATTGAAGATATATTTTTTTATTAATCTTAGATGTTTCTCTATTTATTTTATTAGGATAAATTTTTACTAAGACATAAATATTTCTAATTTCGCCTTCTTTTAAAAATGAGGACAATTGGTACATTGTTTCATTTTTTATAACATCAAATTTATTAAATTTATAATTCGCAACTAAAGAGATGGTTTTATTTTCATTGGTCACCCCACTAAAAGCAATGCGATTATTATAAATTTTATAATTTGACTTTTTAAAATGGGGACCATTAATATCCCAAATTAAAGGATCTAATCCAATATCTATCACAACATTTTGTTCTTTCTTAGCCCTTATTTTAAAGTGAAGCAATAAAGAATCATCGCTATGAATAGATACGAATCTTTCACTACAAATTTCTAAAGTGTTAAATTCTGTTTTTCTTTTAAAAATTGCTTTTTCAATATCTAGTGATACTTGGTGTTTACTAGCGGTATTAACCAAAAGTGAACAATCTTCAAAATTATTTTTAACATGAATATAAAAAGGGTTTGGAAGATTTATGGTTTCTCTCCATTTATCTTTGTAACGGTCATAAAAACCAGCAACATTTAAAGCGACAAGATTATCTTTTTTATATTCTTCTAAAGTTCCGCGATATCCATATTTACCATTGCCAAGTAAAAACATGTTACCAAAAGAGGTAATATTTTCTAATGAATATCCTTTTTTAATTAATGTTTTCATCTTTTAATAATTGTCACACCTTCGTTAATATTTTTAAGATGATTATAAATTTTCATCTTTATTTTTTTATTACCATTATTTGTAATCTTTAATTCATTTTTATCAATGAAGAAATTAATCAAATTACCTTGAATATTTAAATTAAATGAATATGACTTCCATTTTTTAGGAAGAGTTGGAGCGATGGATAACACTTTTTTATCGCTTCTAAATCCTCCAAAACCATAGACTATATTTAACCACGCTGCAGCAATAGAGGTCATATGAATGCCTTCTTTTGTATTGTTATTATAATCATCCAAATCGAGTCTAGTCGCGTAGCGGAAAAAATTATACGCTTCTTTTTCTTTCCCAATTTGATTAGCGATAACGCTATGAACAGATGGGGATAAAGATGATTCATGAATACAAAGCGGTTCGTAATATTCATAATTGGCTTTTAATTGATCAAAAGTAAAATCTTGATTATATAAAAGCATAAACATCAAGACGTCAGGTTGCTTAATCATGTCATTTCGATAAATTCGATCGTATGACCAATTTGAATAAAGTGGAAAATCTTTATCGGGGATTTTATCTACATCGATATGAGGCAATTTAAAAAATCCATCGTGTTGCTCAAAGAGTTTCGTTTTTTCATCATAGATGATAAGCATATGATCTCGAGCTTTTTTTATTTTTGAATAAAATTTATTATTAATTTCACATTTGTTTTCAATATCTATAAAATTATACGATTTATCTTTTTTTATTTTTAACAAATAATCAAATGTCTTTTTCGCCATGTAATTAGTGTACGTATTATGATTGACCATTAACTGAAATTCATCTGGTCCCATAACCCCATAAAATCCAAAATATTTTTTATCTTTAGAATATTCTCCTCTCGATAATAAAAATTTAGATATTTCAATCAATAATTCAATTCCATAATTTTGCATAAAATCATGGTCATTATATACATTCATATAATGTTCAATCGCATAGGAAACCGCAGTGGAAGGTTGGAATTGACAAGAGGCATGTTGCCATAAAGTACAAGCTTCTTCCCCAGTTCTAGTCGCAATTGGAAAACACGCGCCTTCACAATCTAAATCTTTTGCTCTTTTCTTTGCTTCCTCTAACGTATTATATCTAAACAACAATAAATCTTTGCTTGCCTCTTTATTATTAAATAAATAATAAGGAAGACAATAGGTTTCACTATCCCAAAAAGCATGGCCTGAATAAGCTTCTCCTGTCAAACCTTTTGCCCCAATATTGTTATCTTTTTCAATTCCATGATATGTTTGTTCTAATTGAAATAAGCAAAATCTAATCCCTTGTTGATTGACTTTATCGCCATTAATGACAATGTCGTTATGTTTATAGACGTTAAAGAAATATTTTTTATTATTTTGATAAATAGAATCAAATCCTTTTTTAATAAGTGACTCTAATTCATTTTGAGTTTCTAATTTTAATTTAACTGGGTCAATTTTTACTTTTGAAGCATTATTTATTACTAATCGGTCAATAATTTTCTTCTTTTCATTAATTTTGATTTTACTTGAAATTATTAATTGATCATCAATGAATTTAATTTCTTTATTATCTAAATTAGTTACATGCATTGAAGTCGCTAAATATTGTTCAGTTGTTAATGTTTGACACACTAAAGTAGGAATATTTAAATCTTTATCAATGACCTTATAATATCTATTTTTACCCCAGTGCTTTATTGAAGCATCTAAAATAAAATCGACATCTAAATATAATTCTTTATCGCTTGAAATAGTTAATCTAACCGCACCTTCATGAACGTCAGTCATCGATAATAATCTTTCAAAGCGAATATTAATTTTATTATCTTTGACTAACCAAACAAATTCTCTAATATATTTACCATCTCTAAAATCAATTTCTCTTCGAAAGTTAGCGAAATTAGATTTATTTAAATCTAATATTTCATCATCTAATTTAATTCTAATTTTTACCCAGTTCGTCGAATTAATGGTGAAATGAGTTCTTTTTGCAATGCCTTTATAGGATTGATGAATTTCTTCACCATATTCAATAATTCCATTATAATAAGTACCAATTAATTGATTTGAAGAATAATCTTCATCAAAAAATCCACGAATTCCTGAATATTCATTAGCCAAAGAAAATAATGATTCTGAGACCATATCTCTATCTTTATAAAATCCTTTTTCTATCAATTTAAACGGATGAACTTTTAAATATTGTTTTTTTATTTTAGCCATAATTATTCTTTAATTCCTCCAGATGTCGCGCCACCTAAAATTTGTTTTTGGAAGATAATAAACAAAATGATTTGAGGGATCATAGATATAACTAATAAAAGAAGGAAATCACTCGTATCAAATGTTGGGGTTGTCATCGTTCCTAAATCATAAATGTAAACCATAATGGTCGCTAATGATTCATTTTGTAATACTAGTTTTGGAAGAAGAAAGTCACAATATGCAGCGGTCATTGTAAAAATTGCAACAACACCAATAATAGACTTATTTAATGGTACAATGACTTTAAAGAATACTTTAATATCACCAAGACCGTCGATTCGAGCGGCCTCAATAAAACTTTTTGGTGTCTTTTCAAAAGAATTCTTTAAAAGCATGTAATAATATGCATTAGCCCCAAAAGTTAAACAAAGTGGTAAATAGGAATTAATAAGTCCCAATTTAGTAATTTCCATAAATAATGGCACGATTGATAATGCAGAAGGTATCATATAGCCTAATAAAATTAAAATGTTGATTACCTTATAACCAACAGGTTTTAAAATTCCAACAACGTACGCTAAAAGGCCATTAAAAACAACAGAACAAATAATCGCCCCAATAACAACAATCAAAGTGTTACCATAATATTTTAATAAATCCATCTTTTGCCACACTTTAAATATTTTTGTAATATCAAAAACTTGAGGAAAGAGATGATATTTTGTTGAATTGATTTCTTGAATAGTTTTAAAAGAAGTAATAAATAACCAAATAATTGGCACTAAAGCCACTAAAACAAACAAAACTAAAATGGTAATAAATATCGCATAAATTATCTTATTATGAAGTTTTCGATAATCAGAAAAATTTAATACACCATTTAATTTATCTTTTAAATGTTTATTATTATATTCTAAGGTTTTAGTTTTTCTCTTTTTCATCTAATTTTCTCCTTAGAATTATTAAATCTATTAGTAAATAAGAAATAAATAACTGTAATTAAAATAATAATTAAAGCAAGAATAACACTTGTTGCTGCACTTTTTGTATCTTCCATATTTGTGAAATATAAATATGATAATTGCATTAATGACATCGCGTCTTTTGATTTGTTTCCAGCGATAATCATCGGCTCATAAAATACTTGGAAGACAGATATAATTTGTAAGATTAATAAAGTTAAAATTGTCGGCTTCATTAAAGGCATCGTAATCTTAAAAAATCTTTGAAGAGGACTGGCCCCATCAATACGACTAGCTTCATATAAATTAGAATCAATATCTTGGAAATTTGACATGTAAATTAAAGATGTGCCTCCAAATCCCTTCCAAGTCATCGCGACAACAATAAGAGGAATAACGATATCAGAATTGCTTCTAAAATTCATTCTTTCCAAACCAAATATCGATCTTATAACATTAAGTATCGAATACGCTTCATCTCCATATATATTTTGAAATAAGAAGACAACAGCGATACCGCTCAACATACAAGGAATATATAAACAAACTCTAAAAAATCCTTTAAGGTGGATAACTTCACTAAGAATAAATCCAACAATCATTGGAATAAAAAATCCAATAACAATCGACCATAAAATGTATTTAAAAGTATTGAAAAATGCTGAAACAAAATAATTATCTTTGAATACCGCTTGATAATTAGCGAAACCAACAAATTTATCCATATCATAATTAGAGAAAAATGAAATGAATATATTTTTAATAAGCGGATACCAAACAAAGAATACGAAAAGAAGAAGCGTTGGAAGCATGATTAGCCATGCGACAACATTTTTCTTAATTTTAGAAATTATTTTCTTCTTTTTCTTTATATTCATAAATTATTTATTGTTGTATGCTTCATCTAATTTTTCTTGATATTGGGCATTACAAGTCGTAAGAATTGACAATGTGTTGCAAGTTGAAGGATTATCAAATACTTGCGCGATTGCGTTATCTAATATTTCATACATTTCTTGTGGTAAATATTCAACCTCAGGATGTTTATTTGAATCTATTGAATCGAAAAATTCATTATAATATCTCATATCAACATTGATATATTCTTCTAATAATTCATTTTTAAATTCTACATATTCATCATTAATCCACGGTGATATTTCTTTCATGATTGGTTGATTTTTTCTTTTTGCTACTTCATAGCCATATCTCATCGCTTCTTTAGAAATATCATTAATGTTTGGGGATCTACCAATGTAATCAAAGAATTTCAAAACGCCTTTAACTTGTTCATCAGTCGCATTTTTTGCAAAGACAAATGGAGTTCCACCATATAAAGAATATCTTTTATTACCATTGGCGCTTGGCATTGGAACAAAAGCAAAATCATTCATATCTAAGTGCGCTTGCGTGGAAGCAAGTTTAATAACATCGTTTCCCACAACCGCCATCGCGACCTGATCACCAATTTTATTATACCAACCTTCATACTCTACCGATTTTTGATTGAGCAATAATTCTTCGTTTTTAAGTTCTTTAATCCAATCGAGTGCGGCAACTGCTTCCTCACAGTTTAAGTTAGCTTTGATTTTTCCATTTTCAATCTTCGTTAAAGAAGCACCAAAATTCCAAGCATAATTAGAGAATTGCCAACCACCATTTTTATTTGTTGAGCAAATATAAATAGCTTTTGTGTCGCTAGATTCAGTTATTTCTCTTCCAGCTTCAATAATTTCATCAAAGGTTGTTGGATATAAAGGATTATTGTCACTATCATAAAGAATATATTTATTATCAGAATCTTTTTCAATTAATCCATTATCATAAAATGTTTTTAAATTAATCAATAAACCAAGACCATAGCCATCACGAGGAATGCCATATATTTCATCATTGAAAGTTAAAGCATCTTTCATTTCAGAGTCCATCTTATCAAGCCAGCCGACTTCTTCTAATTCACTTTGAATAGAACGAATGAAGCCTGAATTAACTAATGATTCTGGTTCAGTAAACCACGTTTGAAAAACAGTAGGAAGGGTGCCACTTCTGGCTCTTGCAATAATTGTGTCTTTTGAATATTCATAGTGGTCTGCAACAATCTCATATTGAGGAAAATCTCTTTCAAAATTTGCTTTCCAAGCAGTATACATGCTGACATCTTCTCGATCGGTTGAAAGTGGCCAAAACCCAATCTTTAATTGGATTTTATTATTTTTATTACAACCAACAAGAAGTGGAATAGAAAGCATTGTTACACAAAACAATAACGATTTATTTTTCATTAGATTATCCTCCAATTGTTTAATGTAGGGGGAAAAGTCCCCCTACATTATTAAATTTTAAAATTATTAATACGCTGCTAATAAAGCACTATATGTATATGGAACATATGCTTTTGCAGCAAAAGTGATGTTAGCACTATTAGTTACACCATCAGCGAAATGAATATGTAAAAATCCAGCAGCATTATAAGATGTTTCACCTTCAAATGTTTTTACAAGATCAATTTTTAACACTGTTGGGTTTTCTGAATCGGTTGAAATTTCTTGATTCATATCTAAAGCGTTGCCATCAGTATCGTATACTTGACCAGCATTGACTGCTGGAGTAATTGAGCCTTCAATACGAAGTGAGGCAATAGTCGCTCCTGCTTCATCAGCAACTAAAGATAATTCAAGAACTTTAGCCATATTATCTTTTTGATTATACGCGCCAATATAAGAATATACTTCTAATTTAGCGGAATTTGGATTAGCGAGTTCAACATTATCAATTCTTGACCATTCACTGATGTAATATCTTGTATATGACATTTCAGTGATGGTTCCAGTAGAACCTTCAAATCCACCAGTATGTAAATCTGCATCAATTGTGCCAAAATTAGTGGCACTAATATCGATAGAAATTGTTAATGGATTTTCTTCATCAAAAGTTAATTCTTTTGAAATTGGATTTCCATCTAATCCAATTACTTTACTGTCTTTAAACCAGAATTCACCATTATCACAAGTAAATCTAAGCGAAGATAAATCTCCAGTACCTTTAATTGTAATATCAATTCTATAGGCATCTCCAATATAAATATATCCTCCATGAGCATAATTTGATAAATCAGGATTTGCATTTAATGGAATTGTTTCAGTTTGAACACCGACTGTGTCAGCAAAATAAATGCTATCAATTTCAACAGCGTTATTGAAATACATATCGATGAAATCATCATTTCCAATATCACTATTCATTTCTTTTAAATCAATGATGTAATGAACAAATCCATCTTTTTGATATGGATAAGAGTCTAAATCAGTAGGAATGGATGATAAGCCTGGGCCTGCTAACCAATCATGTGACCACATAGCGTTGCTGGCCGCACTGGCAAGTCTAAATCCTTCCATATTACCTTTTGCAACGATAACTAAATATCTTAATCCGCTGTGGACCGCAGTTCCGTTAGCTTCTTTTAAATTGACGTAACCACCTTCAGCAGGTTGAGCGATTTTAAGAGTACCATCACTAACTGAAATTAAATCTGGATTACTATAAGATAAGGCAACACTAATACCATCTGGACTATAATCAGCGTTGCTGGCAGTATCCCAATCACCAGTAAATGATAATTGAGTTCTATTGAAGTTATCAAAGATAACTCTATTTTCAATGTCGATAAGTGGATATTCTTTTAAAGCTTCTTTATCTTTTAAATTAGTTAAGAAGATTTTTGAAATATTCAAATCAGTTGTGCTGGATAAAACTAATGTTTTTGTTAAAGATGTTTCAACAACAAAATCATAGAAAGCTCCGTTAACAGCGCCTAAATCAGTTGCAACATCGTTAACTTTTAAACCTTTTGAATCGCCGTTAGCTTCTAATACTAAATATTGATATTCAGCGTATTCATCTGGTAATTCAACTGTGTAACTACCGTTATTGATATTGACACCTTTGCGAACGATAAATCCGGTTGAATCACACCACCAAGGAGCAAATGTTGGGTTTGAATTAGTATTTGGATGATCAAAAACATCGATTGAAGTTTTTGTTGTACCTTTAACCATATAGACTTCACTTATTTCAATAACTTGAGATACTTCGGAACTATTTGAAGCATATAAATGGAAGCCTACCATTGTTTCTAATACTTTGATGCCACTTTTTGAACCATCTGGTAAAAGATATTCAGTAGTGTCATCTTCAATAGAGTTTCCTAAATCAATTTCAATATCTTGCCACTCTGTGGTTAATTCCGCTACTTCTTCCATATCTGGATCAAAAGCATCTGCGAGATTGATTTCATATAAATTAACATTATCATCGCCACGTAAGCCAAGAATTAAGTCTTTATTAGAAAGAGTGCCATTACCAACTTTTCTCATTCTAAAGCCAATAACATCTGGATGAGAACTTGTGAAAAGAGGGGCCGCAGTTTTATAAATTGATGCGTCCGCACTACATGGATAAACATCATGATCAGAATCTACCATTACGCGTAGTAAATTTTGATTCTCTGTTCCAATAAGTGTTCCTATTAATGTTTGAGATGAAAAGTCATCAACCATCAAGTCAAATTGCTCATTATATGTTCTTAAAAGAGCATCTTGGGCAACTTCACTAACGAATGGATCTTGGTGATCAACAACTACTTCTTGAGAGTCTCCGCCTTCACTAACATTTTCTGAAGTTTGTTCGCCACTATCTACAGTTTCTGAAGAAGAACTTGGTCCAGTTTTGTTACAACCAGTTAATCCAAGGCCAACAAGAAGTAAAAGCGCAAGTAATTTTTTGTTTTTCATAAACCAATCCTTTCTTAAAATTATATTAATTGTTTATGTTTACTCTGAATATGCGGTAAATTCGGCTAATTGGCCACCATAGCCACCTTTATCGCTATTAGAGTAGATAACGACTTTTATATATCGGGCTTGAACGCTTTCATCAAGCCTGACAATGTTGTTATTTCCAGTCATAGGATCAAATAAATATAATGTTGATTCTACCGCTGTGACAAATGTTGTATTGTTCTTATCGTAAGATAAATTATATGTTGATACTAAAATTTCAATCTCTTGACTTCTTGCTGACCACGCTAAAGAAGGAGAGAGGAATAAACCAAATGTTTTTAAATCATATATATCGCCTAAATCGATAACGAAATAAGCAGGTAAAGACTTACTTTCATAATAAGAAGTGCCAGTTGGATCGCCATCGTTGACACGATTAACTGTATACACATCATTGTGTTCTGTTGAATCTACAATAGGTTTATTAAATGTTAATGAAGGTTGATAAAATTCAACTTCGCTAATTTGATAATTCTTTGCATTTGTCGCACCATCGATTTTAAATAATCGTAGTTGAATTCCATAATATTCCTGGGCAGTAATATTTATATCAATACAATTATTAACAATTGGTGACATTTCATATTCTTTTAATCCAACACTTCTCACATAGCTCTTTGTTGGATCTTTTAATACCCATACAGAAATTGTGTATTTAGAATAATATTTGTTACTTTCTAAACCAATAATTCTTAAAGTTCCGACTGTAATGGAACGATTGAAATTGATTGTTATGGCCGCGAATTCATCTTCTTCATTAAACCATTCGCCATTTTGATAATAGGTTGATGGATCATTATCATAAACATAATTTGCTGTATGATTTAATAGTGCAAATTCTCCGCTACCATCATCAGATTCTGATTTATTTGTCGTTCCTTTTCCATGAGTAGATGAATAGGTAAATCCATCAGTGGAAGCTTTTGAACCAATGAATGAACGTTCTCCTTCTTTCCAAGAGAATGATGGAGTTAATATTCCATCTTGCTCAACACTATTTATAGTTTTTATTTCAACATCATCACTATTTAGTTGAAGTTTATATGGAAGATAGATTTCTGCACCATGAACTTCTTCAGCTTCAAAATTAACATTTGAAACATAATTATTAGTCGTTAATTTCAAATCTTTTGCGTTGCTTATATTTTTTCCTTCAATTTCTATTCCTTTAATAGAAACATTTTTGATCATCGATGTTTCACTTTCACCAAGCATTCGAGAACAAATTGAAGATTCGCCATTTTCTAATGTCTCCTCTTTATAAACTTTGACATTATGGATGTTAACACCATCAATTGAACCTCTATCACCACCCGATTCAGTCCATTCGACATTGTAAGCAATCGTAAAATCTACTAAGAAATCGTTTTCACCATCACTTTGATTATCACCAAACATCGCCGCATCTTCAATCGTGATATTTTCATATGTGACACCCGTGATTTCAGCTTCATCGCAGTTATGCATACTGATGACAGCTTTATGGAAATTGTGAAGAACAGTAATATTTTTGAAAGTGATATCTCTCATATACGCTCCATGGGTTTCATAGCCAACTTCCATGGATTGTGCTAAATCAGTCCAAACTGTAATTCCATCAAAAGTAACATTTTCAGTTGTTCCTAAATCATTGTTTTTTACGACTAAAGAATCATCCCAACTTCTTACAAATCCACCTTTGACATATACATCTTTACAACTTTGAACAGATATTCCATCGCTGTTTTGTCTTGCAGAAATAATTTTAATATTATTAATTGTCACATCTTCACATTTATATAAATTAATAACCCATCCTGCCGGATTTAAAAATGTTAAATCTTCCAAAACAATATGTTTAGCGTTTCTTAAAACGACTGGAACAGTATAATCTATATCACTTGTTCTTGTATAGATATCTCCAGAAATAATACCGTGGCCTCGAATAGTTAGATTTTCAACGACTTCGCCATGAATATCACCATATACAAACGCTCCACCAGCGATATATATCGTCGTATTATCTTTTACAGGTATCGTATCGGCTTTATATAAACCTGGACCGATATAAACGATATTATCGTCTTCGTTAGCCATCTCTTCTGTTATCGGATTTTCTTCAATCCCATTCGTAAAAATATGAATCGCAGTTTTGTAATCGTTATTGTAAGTTAAAACGTAATTTGTTTGATAAGATAAATCAAAACTTAATTTATTTCCATCAATTGAAATTGGAACTTGATATGCAAGAGGAGATAAAGAAGCAGTCGTAATTGTTTCATTAGTATTTATTTCTACATCGATATGAATTTTACCTTCAAAATCAAACAAGACTACAGGAGCTTTAGTGTCTTCAGTACTCCAAGTAAATTGACGATTGTAATTAACTAATGTTTCGTAGACGAATAATTCTTGATCCTCAACGAAAAAACGACATTTATCACTACTTGTTAATGTCTTTGGACCTTCATATATATTAATCTTAGTTTCATTAACTATTTTTTCACTTTCGATAAAGGTTGCGTCATAATCAACCGGTTTAGTGGCTATGGTGTTTTCTTTTTTACAGCCTCCTAATAAAAATGGCAGTATAAAAGAACATAAAATAAATAATCTAGTAAGCTTATTTTTGCTCATTACTATTCCTCCACATATATTTTTTTACAATTTCATTCTAACAATAAAAAAATCAAATAAAAAGTATAAGTTTATCGGTTAACAAAGGTTAACAAATAAAAATATTATTTTTTATAAAATAAAAGATTAATTATATTTTTTTGTGGAATTTCTAATAACTAGCTCTGTTGGAACTTCAATTATTCGATGTTCGATATTTTCGTTTTCAATTTCTTGTTTTAAAGTTTCCATTACTATTCTTCCTTTTTCTTCGATGTTTTGTCTTACTGTTGTCAAAGAAGGAAAAACATATGTAACTTCTTTTATATCATCAAAACCGATGATGCTTAAATCATCTGGTATTTTCTTTCCTTTTAATTCATATTTATGGGTAATTCCGATAGCGATAACATCCGCGCTACACACAATCGCGGTAACCTTATTATCTTCCATTATTTTATCCGCTACCGCTAAACCACCCTCAAAATCAGGATAGGAGATATATAATAAATCATCTTCAACCTCAATACCATATTCTTTCAATGCATTTGAATAGCCTTCATATCTTCTTTTATCTAATTCTGATCTTGAAGCCGTTCCAACATAGCCTATCTTTCGATGGCCAAGTTCTAATAAATATTTTGTAGATTTATACATTCCACCTTTATCATCACTTCTAATATTTGTGTATTTAGAAAATTCTTCTGCGTAGACATCAATAAATATAAGAGGCATACGAAGTGATTCAACTTTAAAAGCTTCTTCAGTTGGGAATTTTCCAAGCATAATAATCGCATCAAAGTTACGACTTAAAGCCCAGGAAATGAATTCATCTTGATTTTTATAGCCAAGCACTAAATCGTAACCAGAATCACGATTATTTTTTTCGATAGATGCAATAAATTCCATATAGAAGGGATTTAATAATAAATTTGATGAATTATTATCGTTAGAAATAGGTAAAAATAATCCAATTAATCGACTTCTACCAGATGATAATCCTCTTGCGTTGACATCTGGCACATATCCTGTCTTTTCAATTTCATCCAAAATCTTTTGTCTAGTCGCTAAAGACATTTTGTTATATCTTCCAGTAACAACATAACTCACTGTCGCAGGAGAAACATTCAAAGTTTTGGCAATTGTATAAATACTGACTTTTTTCTTTTCCATTTATTTAATTTTATTAATTTATTGTTCATCAAACAACAACAAGAATAATTAAAAACATAACCTGACAGTATGATTGCAACAATTATTTTAATAAATATCAAGATAGTTTATTTTAAATGAAAATTAACAAATGAAACCAGTTTTGCTGCTGATTCGCTTTTTTGCCAAATCAATTATGGCTCTTTCTTTCTATTTTAGTCCAGACATCTGTCTGCGCTCTCATTTAGGAAAAATTAGTTTGCCATTAACATTTATTCGAAAAATAACATAATCAGGTTTGTTAGCCGCGCTTTTTTTATTTACTTAAGCCTCATGTTTCTTTTTGAAGAAAGATTAAAATAAACAACAATCGGAACAGCTATCAAAGAAATAATAGCTGTTTTCCAAACTGAAAAATCGCTAATAAAATTAGAAGAGAAGAGGGTCAATAAAATGGGAATAATTTGTTCATTTATATTTTTTCTAAAAATAAAAGGGGTGTCACGATCTATTTTTACACATGAGTCAATATTCAGTATTCCAAGTTTTTTCCTTAAATTAATTGGAATCCCTGCAACAATATCTGCCGACATAGGCAAATTTGTTTTTTTAAATGATTCTTTTTCTTCTAATTCAAGCACTCTGCATTTAACCGTTTTATTCTTATAAGTTACTCTAACTTGATCCATCGAGGTTATTCCTAAAAGATTCATGTTATTTTCAGATAAACGAATAATATCCTTGCCTTCATCTATTTCATAAGGTCTTTTACAAGTTAATGAAATGGTACTTTTCCCAACATAAAAGTCGGATAACTTTAAAAGCAAATTTCTTCTTGCACCATTATTGAGGGATTCAATTACTGGGCAAAGTATTAAATTGCTATCTACAAATTTATTAATTATCTTTTTGACCTCATTTTTTTCATTAAAAGAAATATTATTTTTGACTATGCGAGACTTTTCATCATATGCACTTGTTATTAATTGCCAATCTTTAGAATCGATTTGTAAGTTATTTTGAAGTTGTGTCCAAACTAAATCAGGAATATAGTCTCGTAATTCAAACCCAAGAAAGATACGCTGAATTCTGCTAATTCTAATTACGCCTTCCGGCAATGAATCATCAATAACGATATGTTTCTTTTTGATAATTATGTTTTCGCCAGTAGAAGTGTTGTGCAAAGAGAATAATCGATATTTACATGTTTGATAGTCAGGAATCATTGAATCGATAGTCTTTTTAGAAACAACTATATTATCTTCTTTTATTTTGTCTATTTTTTGTGTTTTAACTTTGTTAAATAGAGCGAAGCAATATCTTAATAAATAAAAGTCAGACTCTTCAGAACAATTAAATTTTGAATAAATGGTTGATGTTACTTGTATTTTATTTCCAACAAGAGATTCGGAAGGTAGTAAAAATAGTTCGATTTTTTCTCCAGAAGATTGACAAAACAAGTAACAAACACCTCCAATTTGTTTATAAATATTTGGAGAAACATAAGCAAAATTCAATAAACTATTAATTGGATTAATTGTATTTTCACTAATCGAAACATTAATAGCACCAGAAAAAGCATCGGTATATTGTTTTTTTCCGACCATAATCACAGCATTTTTGTTGTCAATTATTATTTTAGTTTCTTTCATAATGTACCCTTAATAGATCGATAACTTTTTCAAAAGCATTAATCATATTTTTAATCTTAGTTGTTTTATAAGAATCATCGTTCTCATTAAAAAGAAGGCTAGAATTCATTTCAATTTGTAAGCAATCAATGTTTGTGTTTGAATGAATATACGAAGAAACTGTAAACGGATAAAATGCACCATAAGGAACATCAACAGAAATATTTAAAAAGCCATTGCTTTTGAAAATATTGATTATTTTATTAACGAGTTCTTTATTGGGAAAGTTATTATAGTTTGCAGTGCCTAAATTAATTTCAACTTCCCTTGTTGAAGACAACATATGTAAGTCCAAAAGGCATGATATTTTTTTGAAGTTGATGTAGTTAATTAATGAATATTTATAATCCGATTTTTCATCATAATTTGCATCGTCATTTTTAAAATAAGTTTTCAAAATAAGAGGTACTTGCTTTTGTTTATTCAAAAACAAGCCAATAATACCAGTTTCTGGTTCAGCATTCTTTATGTTGCCATCACGAAGTTGTTTAACGGCGTGAGGGCAAGAAACCATAACTTTTCCTATTCCATCAAAAATTACAAAAGAATCCCCATTTTCATTTCTAATAAATTGGGAGTATGCTTTAATCTCATTATAAAAATCCATATTTTTAATCATGACTATAATTATATATTTTTTTAAGTGAAACCGAAATCAATCTTCAATAAATTATGAAATGTTAGTTGACAGTATGATTTAGACAATTATTTAAAAAATCAAGTCATATAAAGCGAACTTGGTATTTTGTTGTATTTATCTTGTCATCTAACAAAACAAATAAAAACACTTCTTTTAAACATATAAGTTACTAAAAATTAACTATATCTTAAAGAAGTGAATAATATTTTTATATTTCTTTAATCTCTCTTTTTGGTTTATGTATTCGAGTTATGTATAAATAAACAAGAGCAAAGATGAATATTAATATACTAATTATTTGAGAGGTTGATAATATTCCAATACCTCCTCGAATCGAATCGTATCGAAATATTTCGTTAATAAATCTAAAAACAGAATAACCAAATAAATAGATGAGCATCCTTGTCCCTCTTTTAGTTGGCTTTCTATTAACAATCGCTAAAACAATAAACAAAACTAAACAAAAGAAAGATTCAAATAATTGAACCGGTAGTAATTTTACTCCAACCGGTGTATTAATATCTGCAGGCGCCGTATAAATAACACCTAAAAAAGAATCAGTAGGTCGTCCATAACAGCAACCAGCACAAAAGCAACCAATTCTACCAAACACTTGACCAAGAGGAAGTGAACAAACGACATGATCATAAAAATCTATGACATTAATTTTATACACCATCGCATAAATAAAATATCCTAAAGCGCCACCAAGTAAACCACCATAAAAAACAAATCCTGATTTTAAAACCTCATATAGTGATAATTCGGAAGCAATAATAAGTTCAAGATTAGTCAAAATAAACAAAAGTTTAGCACCAATCATTCCGCCTACTAAAGCAAATGCACTCGCGTACATCATATCATCTCTATTAAGTTTACTCTTTTTACTGTTAATTAAAGAAACAATAAAAGATGCGACGATACCGAGTAAAAATAAAACTCCGTAAGTCGGAATATAATGATTTTTATCTAAATATGGAAACATAATATTATTTTTAAAAAAATAGGAGCTGCTATAACCTTCTGGGGTTTTCAACAGCTCCTTGGAAAGGAATTTGAAAAATTATAAACCAGCAACTTGACCGGCCGCATTAAGAGTGCCGGCGGCAACAATAACACAAATTCCGCAAGTAAAGAATGTAATCGCGGTAAAAATTACAGCAATTAAACTCACTACAAACGCAGCGGTGCCTAAACCGGTCTTATATTGTTTGTTTCCGACAATTGCTAATACAAGGCCAACAATTGAAACGGGTAATCCTACAATATCAAGAACAGGAACTGCGAAACCAATGAAAGCACAAACAACGCCACAAATTCCGAGTACAAGACCCGCAATTTTCTTTCCATTTCCCATGGATGTTTTTCCCCCTTATAATTTTTCTAATATAAGAATACCCTCCTCCCCCCCCCCGTTTATTTTTGTCAATACTGAATTGAAATTTGTTGTAGCATTATCAAGAAATTATCTATTTGAATTGCCGTTACTAAAGCAACAAAAAACAGACTCATGTACACATATATGCACAAAAAAATAAAAAAATATTTGTTTTGTAGATGTAGAGTTTTATTTTCGCAAAACAAAAAAAGAATTAATTTTTAGAAAAAATAATATTAAAAAATCCCCTATTGAAACGACAAATTCAACTCGGGGGATATTAATTTATGGTAGAAACGATGAGATTCGAACTCACGATCTCTTGGTCCCGAACCAAGCGCACTAACCAAGCTATGCTACGTTTCTATCTATGCATTATTAGAATAAATCGAATAATGATAATTGGTCATCTTCAGGTAAACCTTTTAAAACTCCTAATTCTTCTAAATCTTTAATGTTTGTATTACTGAGTTTCGTTCTCTTTAATAAATCCTTCTTTGAAGAGAATGGTCTTTCTTTTCTGGCATCGACGATGGACTGTGCAGCGGATTCTCCTAATCCATCAATGGTAATAAAGCTTGGATACAATGCATTATTTTCATGGTCGACGACAAATGTCGTACCATCAGAATGTTCCAAACTAATGTTATGGAATTTATATCCTCTTTGAACCATTTCAATAGCGATTTGAAGTGTTGTGATTTGGCCTTTTTCTTTAGGTGTACAACCTTCTTTAGAGCGATCTTTAAGTTTTAATTCATTGAGTCGCTCAATAATTCCTTTTTCGCCTTGTACTTTAGCGTGAACATCATGATAATCACTTCTCACAGAAAAGAATGTTGCATAATATTCAAGTGGATAATAAACTTTAAAATATCCTACACGAATACCTTGTGTAACATACGCGGTAGCGTGTCCTTTTGGGAATAGATAAGCAATTAATTTACAAGATTCAATATAAAAATCAGGAACATTATGCGCTTTCATAATTTCAATATATTCATCACTTAAACCATATCCTTTTCTAACTTTTTCCATAATTTGGAAACTAACAGATGAAGGAAGTCCTTTAGAAATTAAATAAGTCATAATATCATCACGACATCCAATAACTTCTTGAAGTGTCGCTTTTCCTTCTTGTATCCATCTTTCAGCGTTGCCGTTCCACACATTTGTACCATGGGAAAGACCAGAAATAATGACTAAATCTGAAAAAGTTTTTGGTTTGGTACTCTCTAAAATTCCACGAACGAAGCTAGTGCCAAATTCAGGAATACCTAACGCGCCAGTTTTTTGAGCGAGGAAATTACCATTCATATGAAGAGCGTCAACAGATGAAAATAAAGATAATACTTGAGGATCATTCAAAGGAATATCTTCGATTTTAACCTTTGTTAAGGTACACATCATCTTTAACGCGACAGGGTCAACGTGACCTAGTAAATCCAGTTTTAAAATGGTGTCATGAAGTGAATGGAAATCAAAATGGGTCGTTTTCCAATCGGCTTCAACTTCATCAGCAGGATATTGAATTGGAGTAAAATCATAAACATCATATTCTTTAGGAATAACAACAATACCACCTGGATGTTGACCGGTTGTTCTTTTAACGTTAACGCAACCAGAAGCAATATAAGCAATTTTAGCTTTTGGACAAGTAGATAAATCGACCCCAATTCTTTCTAAATATCCACGAGCGAAACCAAAAGCAGTCTTCTCAGCAACCGTGCCTATTGTTCCAGCGCGGAAAACATTATCAACACCGAGCAACACTTTAGTGTAATCATGGGCTTTCGCTTGATAATCGCCAGGGAAGTTCAAATCGATATCAGGTGTCTTTTCAGCGGAAAATCCTAAGAAGGTTTCAAATGGAATATTTTGCCCATCATGCGCCATTTGTTCACCACAAATTGGACATTTTTTATTTGGTAAATCATAGCCTGAACGATAAGCCGGCATCGTTTCAGAAGTCCATTCAAGATGTTTACATTTTGGACAGCGATAATGAGGTGGTAAAGGATTAACTTCGGTAATTGAGGCCATCGTCGCGACGAAAGAAGAACCAACCGAACCACGAGAACCGACAATATAACCATCTTCATTGGCCTTTTTAACTAAACAATGGGCAATCCAATAAATGACTGAATATCCGTTGTTGATAATACCTTGAAGTTCAGTATCGAGACGATTTTGAATAAATTCTGGAAGAGGGTCTCCATATAATTTATGAGCGTTTTGATAACATAAATCTTTGAGCATATTTTCACAGTTATCAATTTTTGGAGTGTATAATTTATCGCTTGGAATTGGTTCAATTTCTTCGATTTCATCAGCGATTTTATTAGAATTAGTCACGACGATTTCATATGCTTTTTGTTCTCCTAAAAATGAGAAACATTCAAGCATTTCATCAGTGGAACGATAATGTTGATCTGGGTTTTCAAAAGAAGGAACATCTTTCCTTGAATAAGGGTTTAATGGATGAGATACTCTACCAACAGCAAGAGAATTAATATAAACATCTCTAAATATCTTGTCTTCCTTCTTGACATAATGGCAATCTCCAGTAGCGACAACTGGAATATTTAATTCATCTGCGAATTTAACACAATCATTGACACATGAATTAACTTCTTCTTGGGTTAAATCACCCATATTTACCAAAAATGAATAATTGTCCATCGGTTGAACTTCAATGTAATCATAAAATTTCATTAAGTCTTTAATTTTTTCTTCGTTGTCATAACGCAAAGACCTAAAAATTTCTCCATTAAAGCAAGCGGAACCTACAAAAAGATTTTTACGATGTTTTTCTAATTCTTTTCGAGGAACTTTTGGAACATCATAAAAATAATCGACATGTGAGATAGACACTAATTTGTATAAATCTTTTAACCCTGCTTTATTTTTAACTAAGACGACAACATGTTTTGGCATGATGTGTCTTAATAATTCTTTAGGTGTAACAAAATTCAATAAATCAGAATGTTTTAAATGAACATCTTTATTTAAAAGCATGGAAAGCATGGACTGCCAAACATCATTTAACACTAAAGCGTCGTAATCCGCACGGTGAGCAGCTTCAGAATCATAATTAATATCCATTCTTCGACAAATATCGCCTAATCTAAATTTACGATTTTCTGGATATAAATGTCTCGCTAAAGATAAGGTATCAATAACTGGATTAGTTAATATAGGCATGCCGTTTCTTTTCAATTCTTCATTGATAAAATTGATATCGAATTCAGCGTTATGAGTAACAAGAATTGCGTCTTCTACATATTCGACAATTTTCGCTAACGCTTCTTTAATTGTTGGCTTATCTTTAACCATTTCATCGGTAATATGCGTGATTTTTGTAATTTTTTCAGGGATTTTTATACCTGGATTAATGAGTGTATCAAAGGAAGATACAACAGTGCCTTTTTCAACTTTAACCGCCCCAAATTCAATCATGCGATTATATCGACAACTAAGTCCAGTAGTTTCAGTATCTAAGACGACATATTTAGCTTTATTTAATTCAATATCTTTTGGATTAAAAATATATGTTTGTTGATCATCAACCATGTAAAGTTCACAACCATAGATAACTTTTAATCCATATTTTTTTCCAGCTTTACAAGCGTCAGGGAAACCTTGAACAACACCATGGTCAGTAATAGCGAAAGCTTTATGTCCAAGCGCGGACATATATTTTGCATATTCTTTTAAATCACCCACTCCATCTTGCACTGACATTTGAGAATGGAGATGAAGTTCAACACGTGGTGTTTGACATTTTTCATGAGGGATTTCATCTGGAGGAAGAATATCGATTAAATGACCTCGAATAGTTAATTGTTTAGTATATTCATCAATATAAGAAACACCGCGAACTCTTATGTTATCTCCCTTTTGTAATTTAGCGACAAAATCTTTTGTCACTGTCGCGTTTTCAGGAGTTAAAACATAAATCGCACCGCCAAAAGGATCATGAACCCCAATATTAAATTTTCTTTTACCGTTATATTCACTTGTTTCAATAGAAAAGATTTTTCCATTGAAATCAATATTTCCAGAATTAGAGTCGATAGAATCAATGTTTTCGATATATTGATAATTTCCTCTTTTATTTAGTCTAATTCTTTCTCTTTCTTTTGCCATTATTTGCGCGTTCTTTTTCATTTCTTCGAGTAAAGAATCTTCTAATTTAGAATTGACTTCTTTATGTTCTTCATTAACTTTTAAAATCGCAGCTTTAGAATCGATGACTTCCGTTTTAATTTCTTTCTCTTTTTCAATTTCATCTAACGCAATAGCCTTCGCTTCTTCTGTCACTTTTTTAATTTTTCTTTTGGAATAATTATTATCAACTTCGTTAGAGATGTCGAGTTTAACGACAAATTCATAATTGATAAAATTTAAAAGAGATTCAAAATCTTGAATTATTTGTTTATAACTATCTCTTTCTTTTTCATTTTTAAAAACAAATTTAATAACTTCATCTTCATCAATCATTTCAAAAGGAACTTCTAATCGATAAATGGAATGATACCATTCATTAAATAAATCAAAAACATCATCGAATGAAGGAAGAGTTAAATAAGAAAATTGAAGAGAATATTCGTAAGTTATATTACTTAGTGAATCGAGAAATTGTCTTAATAATTTATAATCCCAAGGAGTTTCTTTTAAAATGATCATGTCATATTTTTTAGGATTGAAACGATTTTTACCAATCATTTCAAATTCCAAGTCATAATCAAAATAATTTTCAATATTAATACTCTTTAAAAAGCCAACCATCTTTTTGCTAGGCATAGTTAAAATAACCCCACAATATCTTTAATGACAATTAGCCCCATTAAAATAAACAAAAGCACCATTCCAATTGTCGCGACAATATTTTTTACCTTTTCTGGCACTTTCTTTCTTGTAATTCCTTCAATGATTATAACAAGTAAATGCCAACCATCTAATCCAGGGAATGGAAGAAGATTAATAATCGCTAAATTGATAGAAATAATCGCCCACAAGTTAATAAAATAACTGACACCATAATTAGATAAAACAGATGTCGTTTGGGTATATATAGCGATTGGACCACCAACATCGCTCCAACCTTTACCAATAAATAAATTACCAACTGAACGAATAATTAATGTTGAAGCATTACCAAATTGTTTAAATGTTGCACTAATGGCTTCAGAGAAAGTATTGTAATGACTATATAAATATAATTCAGCGCCTAAAGATTCAAATTTATTTACTGGATTATCATTTTTATCTAACTCGCTAATAACATTTAAAGTAATTTCATGTGGATCAGTTTGAATGACATCATCAACTCTAATAACATTACCTTCTTCATCAAATCTAATAGTGTTGATATTAAAAACAATTTTTATCAAAGTTTCTTCTTCTAAAACATCATGATACACTCGTCCGTTTACTGTATCAGTAATGACATAAGCGCGGAAGTGATTATCAATATCAAGGTTTTTAAAAGTTAAATTATCAGTGGATAAACCGGTAGAAATATTAACTGGGTCTTTATCTGAGAAATACGCTGAACCGGAAGTAGTAAAATAATACAAAGAAATAGTTTCATTTTCTTTGTATTCATCAGATAAAGTTTCATATCTTATAATGTCATTAGAAGTAATTCCAACATTATACATAATGGAATTTTCTTGAACGGTTAAACAATCGATATAAACATTTTTAACTGGGAAGAACATACTTGAATTAAAAAATAAAAGAATAGCCAAAACAGCGTTCATAAATATTCCAGCACACATGATGATGGCTCTCTTCCATTTTTTGATGCCGTTTAAACTTCTCTCTTCAGGAATACTGACTCCTTCTTCAAGTTCAACACCTTCACCATACATTGAAACGAATCCTCCTAAAGGAATCGCACGTAAAGAGAAATATGTTTCCCCTTTCTTACGTTTTTTATGTATTAAAGTTGGTCCAAAACCAATAGAAAAATCTAAACAATATACTTTAAATATTTTAGCCGCGGTTAAATGGCCTAATTCATGGACTACAATCAGTGTCGATAAGCATATGATAAATAATAAAATCGATAATATTGTACCCATTCTCATCCCTCCATTTCTTTGATAATTTTATTCGTTTTTTTACGAATAAATTTATCGGCTTTTTCTAATTCAAAGTAATCAATGGTATTTTTAATTTTACTTGTTTTTATCACTTTATCAATAATTTGTTCTATTTGATAAAATTTTATTTTATTTTCCAAAAAAGCTTTCACTGCGACTTCGTTACAAGCATTGAGAATTGCCCCACTGGTGCCTTTTCTTTTTATAACTAATTTCGCATAATTAATAACAGGAAATCTTTCTATAGAAAACGGATGAAAAGTTAATCCTTTTAACGAAGAGAAATCTTTAAATGTGTAAGTATTAAAATCAATATTTCCTAAATATAAAGCATATTTAATAGGAATTCTCATATCTGGTTTATCAATATCCGCGCGATATGTATGATTGTTATATTCAACAAGTGAATGACACAATGATTCATCATGAATGATAATTCCAATTTTTCTAAAAGGATAATCAAATAAATAATGGGCTTCGATGACTTCAAAGCATTTATTCATCATGGTCGCGGAATCGATAGTAATCTTTTTCCCCATCGACCATGTTGGATGATTTAAGGCTTGTTCTTTAGTAACTTCTTTTAGTTGTTCTCTTGTAAGGTTTTTAAAAGGTCCACCTGAGGCGGTTAAAATAATTCTTTTGACATTTTCTTTAGAAACGCTTAAGCATTTAGTAATCGCTGAATGTTCAGAATCAATTGGAAATAATTGACCTTTTCCTGACTTTAATAAAGAATTGATTAATTCTCCTCCCACAACGAGAGATTCTTTATTAGCTAATAAAACAACTTTATTTCTTTTAAGGGCTTCAATAGTGGGTTTTAAGCCAACAAATCCCACTAAAGCGTTGATGAGCATATCATAATCACACTGCTTAACTATTGAAGAAATATCATCTTTTTTAGAAGTAAAAACAATGTTTGGATATTTGCTTTCATAATATTTTTTACTTCGAGAAGAAATCATATAAATATGTTCAATCGAAGGAAATCTTTTGATTAAAGAAGAAATAATTCTCGTATGTTTACCAACAGAAATACCGCTAATAACAAAATCATTACAAGAAGAAATGACATCGATAGATTGTTGACCTATGCTTCCAGAGGCCCCGAGAATTAAAATTTTTTTCATGATTATTTAATTAAATTAAACTTGATAAACCTTCACCATTAATGATGAGGTTAGCGATGTTAATAACGACCGCAGAAATAATAAGAGAGAAAACTAAAGAGTCAATTCTATCCATGATACCTCCGTGTCCTGGAAGAACTGATCCATAATCTTTGATATCATAAAATCTTTTCGCACTGGAAAAGACGAAATCTCCAAGAGTAGAAAAGAACGGCATAATAAATGAAAGAATTAAAATAAAATACCAACGGTCTACAGTAAATAATTTCGGTAATATTGGATGTCCACATAAAGCGAGGATAAAAGCGAAGAAGAATGAACATATTGTGGAAATGATAATTCCACCAATAAATCCTTCCCAAGTTTTCTTTGGCGAAATTCTTTCATTAATTTTATTTCGACCAAAAAATATCCCAATAAAGTAAGCGCCTATATCAGTCATGAAAGCACCGATAATAACATAAATTACCAATGTAGAAGATAAAAATGAATCAAACCAGTTAAAATAACTTGGATTTAATGTATTAGTTTCTAAATAACGATTGTATGAAGGTAAACTTCTTAATAAAATCGCTGATTGCATTCCTAAAGATAAAATCAATAAGAATGTAAAGATGTATGTCGCATCTCTAACTGTGAAGTTTTTATCAATGAGAACAGTCCATAAAACAAGACATAATCCAATAAACAAAACGATAATCGAAAGATATAATTTATCAAAATGAAGAAAAATTCTAAAATTAGTGCCAGGGAAAGAATCAGAAAATGTTCTAATAATTGGCCAACAAGATAATAACAGCACTAAAACAATAGAAAGAATATAAAGTACTGGAGAATATTTTCTTTTCGCGCATCGAACAATTTCAATTGTCGCGAATATGCCTGCGCCCATAATTAGCACGAAGAAAAACCATTCTCCTAAAAATATTGATGGTAAAACAATAATTAATGCAATAATCGAAGTGATGATGCGAGTCATCATTGATTTTTTTGTATCTTCAGTTAAGTGATTTCTTTTAATTTCATTCATCTTTTGACAACCCTCCATAACGACGATCTCGATTTTTATATTCTTCTAAACATTTATTTAACTCTTCTTTTGTAAAATCTGGCCAAGCAGTTTTAGTAAATATCAATTCCGAATACGCTAATTGGTAGAGAAGATAATTGCTGAGCCTTTGTTCTCCACTTGTCCTTATCATCAAGTCAATTGGAGGCAACTCTTTTGTGTATAAATACGAACTAAATAATTGTTCATTCAAATCTTCAATTTTTTGTTTACCTTTTAATACATCTAAGCAAAAGTTTTTGCTCGCTCTAATGATGTCATCTCTACCACCATAATTTAGACAAATATTCAAATAAAATTGATCATTGTCTTTAGTTTTTTCTATCGCTTCTAATATTACTTTTCTCGTTCTTTCTCGAATGATAGAAATATCTCCAGAAACAACAATTTTCGCGCCTTCAGTTAATAAGCGATTCAATTCTCTTTTAAAAAATTGTTCCAAATAAGTAAAAAGATGATTTATCTCCGCTTTCGGTCTCGACCAATTCTCTGTGGAAAAGGCATATAAAGACATCGCTCTGATGCCGTTTTCTCGACATCCTTCGTAAATATCAATAACTCGTAAACAGCCTTCTTTATGGCCAAGATAACGAGGTAAACCTCTTCTTTTAGCCCATCGACCATTACCATCCATAATAAAAGCGACATGCTGACAAATATTATTTTTGCTCATATTTTTAGTATACACTAATGAAAGCAAATATAATATTTATATTTGAAATAAAACAAAAAATTGGTACTTAAGTACCAATTTAATAAATAATAATTTCTATTAAGCTTTAGCTTAAATAGCCATGATTTCTTTTTCTTTTTCACCGACTAAAACGTCAACTTTTTTAATGGCTTCATCAGTAACTTTTTGTAAGTCAGTTTCTAATCTTTTTTGATAATCTTCACTGATTTCATCATCATCTTTAATGAAATCCATAAATTCACGACGAACGTTTCTAATGGCGACTTTACTATCTTCACCATATTTCTTCGCTTGTTTAACAATATCTCTTCTTCTATCTTCGGTTAAAGCAGGAATGATTAAACGAATAACATTACCTTCATTGATAGGATTGAGTCCTAAATCTGAAGCAGAAATCGCACTGACGATGCTTTTAACATCATTTCTATCGTAAGGTTTAATTAAAAGTTGTCTTGGTTCAGGAATAGAAATTGAAGAGATTTGGTTAATTGGGGTAGGAGAACCATAATAATCCACTAAAACGTTGGAGAGCATATTTGGACTAGCTCTACCAGTTCTAAGAGTTGATAAAGAAGAGGTTAAAGCATCACAACTTTTACTCATCTTATCTTGAGCTTCTAAAATTAATTCATCCATTGTTTTTACCTTCTTTCATACAAGTTGTTCCAATATCAATTCCATGGACGACATCAAGGAAATTTTGAGGATTGTCCATCGAGAAGATACGAACTTCAATATCTTTGTCCTTTATTAATTCTATCGCACTTAAATCCATAATTTGAAGTTTATTTTCTAACATTTCAATAAATGTTAAAGTTTTAATAAATTTGGCATCTTTATTTTTGTTAGGGTCGGAAGAATAGACACCATCAACACCATTTTTAGCTACCAAAATAGCGTCCATATTCAACTCAATTGAATACATAGTACAAGCGGTATCTGTAGTGAAATATGGCTTTCCAGTCCCACCAGAAAGAAAGACAACATTACCATTATTTAATGAAGCATCCACATCATCTTTATCGTATTTTTTAGTAATAGTATCAATCTCAGGAAGAGCGCTAAAAACAACGCTTGGAACATCGATATTTTTTAAAGCACTGGAAACCGCTAAAGCATTGATGATAGTTCCCATCATCCCCATATAATCGCCTTGAACTCTATCGATTCCGACTTCTTCAGCTAATTTGCCACGGTAAATATTTCCAGCACCGATAACAATAGCGATTTGTAAACCTTCTTTGTATAAAGATTTAATGATGTTAGCGACACTTTTTAAATAAGTAGAGTTGATGATTTGTTCACTTTGATCATGTTTTAGAGCTTCACCGCTAAGTTTAAGTAGTATACGCTTATATTTCACTGTCTCAACCTCCTAAAGTTAAAAAAAGAAACACGAAATCGTGTTTCTAATTTTGAAATTATTTAATTTCTTTCATTACTTCGCTCGCGAAGTCATCTTTTCTCTTTTCAATACCTTCGCCAACTTGGTAACGAACAAAGCTTAAAACTTCATTGCCCTTTTCTTTAAGCAATTGTCCAACAGTTTTAGAATCATCCATTAAGAATGCTTGAGCTTCTAAAGTAACTTCTTGGAAAGTTTTATTCACTTTGCCTTCAATAATCTTTTCTAAGATAGCTTGTGGTTTATTCGCTAACTTTTCATCATTCTTTCCAGCTTCTAATTGAACAGAACGTTCATGTTCATAAACATCAGCAGGAATATCAGTAGAATGAATATATGTTGGGGAATTAGCTGCAATGTGCATTGCTAATTGTTTTGCTAATTCTTCATCCGCTTTATTTAAGACCACAACAGTGGAAATTTTACCACCCATATGGATGTAAGTTCCAATGCCTTGTCCTTCTTCTTTCTTAACAACTAAGAAACGTCTTAAAGAGAATTTTTCTCCCATTTTAACTGTAGCGTTAGAGAATAATTCTTCAACTTGTGATTTTGCTTCTTCGACATCTTTTGGTTCATTTTTCAAAATGCTTGTCGCAATTTCATCGACAAATTCTTTGAAAGCATCACTTTTTGCCACGAAGTCTGTTTCACAGTTAACTTCTAAAATAACAGTCTTACCACATGATGGGCAAGTTTTGACAATGGATAAACCTTCAGCAGCAATTCTATCAGCCTTTTTAGCTGCTTTCGCTAAACCTTTTTCTCTCAACCAGTCGCATGCTTTATCAAGGTCTAAATCATTGTTTAATAAGGCGCCTTTACAATCCATTAATCCAGCACCTGTTCTATCACGAAGAACTTTAATTAAATCAATTAATGTTGGTTCCGCCATTACTTGGTTTCTCCTTCTTTTGGGGTTTCAGTTTTTGTAGCAGCAGCTTTTGGTGTACGAGTTGTCTTTTTAGCAGGAGCCTTTTTCATTGTTTTTGCTTCTTCAATGACAGCTTCAGCTTTATCTTGAGATTGGTTGCGGAGAGCTTGTTCTTTTTCATAAGCTTCTTGACGTGCTTGTCTTTCCGCTCTAATTCTTGCTAATTTTTCAGAATTTTCTTTTTCTGTTTGACGAATGACATCTTTCATAGTGACAGATTCGCCTTCATCTTTTAAGTAAGCAACGACAGGAACGCCACCCTTACTTTCAACAACAGCATCCGCCATAACCGCTAAAATTAAACTGACTGATCTAATCGCGTCATCGTTAGCAGGAATGACATAATCTAATAAATCTGGATCAGAGTTGGTATCAGCAATACCAAAGACTGGAATATTTAATTTTTTAGCTTCTGAAATCGCGTTATATTCGATATTTGGATCGACAACAAAGATCGCGTTAGGTAATTTACGCATTTCTTTGATACCATTTAAGTTTTTGGTTAATTTTTCTTTTTCTCTTCTTAACGCTGCCGCTTCAACTTTTGGTAATAAATCTAATTCGCCTTCTTCTTCTCTTCTATCGAGTTCTTTTAAGAAACGAATACGATTTTGAATAGTTTTGAAGTTTGTAAGAGTACCACCTAACCAACGGTTAGTGATATAGAAACTTCCGGAACGTAATGCTTCAGCTTGAACAGCTTCTTGGCATTGTTTTTTCGTTCCAACAAATAAGACTTTTCCGCCATTATCAACAATTTCTTTCATCGCTTTATAAGCAGTTTCGATGTAAGTAACTGTTTGGGCTAAGTCAATAATGTAGACACCATTACGGGCACCATAGATGTATTTTTTCATCTTTGGATTCCAACGACGTGTTTGATGTCCAAAATGTGCTCCAGCTTCTAATAATTTTTTCATGGTGATGACTGGAGCGTCAGGATCACGCATGACCTCTTCCATTGTTTGAGGTTCGTTTGCAACAGTAGTTTCAACTTCAGGTTTAACTTCTTCGGTTACAACTTTTTCTTCTTCGCTCATTTAAGAGTCCTCCTTATGTTTTATCCTCCACTACTTCGAACAATGCAGCCACCTATTTGATATAGGACAATGGGCATTGAATCCATAGTGTGTGTAGTCTTTGCACCGCAAAGCGTTTAAATAATATCAAAAGACACTAATGATATCAAGCATTATTTTATAATGAGCACTATTTTTTATCTTTAGAAATATTCTTTTTGCTATGAGGATGATACATTTCAAATGTTTCGTTCATCTTTTTTGTAGAAACATGAGTGTATATTTGTGTCGCAGAAATAGAAGCGTGACCAAGTAGTTCTTGAATGACTCTCAAATCCGCGCCTTCATCCAATAATTTTGTAGCGAATGTATGTCTTAATAAATGTGGATGAAGGTTGACAAATAATCCTGATTTTTCTTCGATTTTATCAAGAATATATTCTAATCCTCTCGTCGTTAATCTTTCACCTTTATTATTTAAAAAGAATGCACTATTTTCTTTATCGGATAAAAGGACTTTTCTAAGGGTATTTTTATAATCGAGGAGCGAAGATAAACAATCAGAAGAAAATGGGACAATTCTTTCTTTTCTTCCTTTACCAAAAACTCTCACTGTACGATTAGAAAAATTGAAATTGAATAAATCTAAATTCACTAATTCAAAAGCGCGAAGACCTGAATAATATAGAAGAGATATTATCGCGATATCTCGACTCTTAAATTTATCATTGCTATTTTTTAAAGCGTTTAATAAATCGATGACTTGCTCTTCATATAAAACATCTGGGTATTTCTTTTCCACTTTTGGTGTAGTAATCAATAAAAATGGATTCGAAGAAACGATATTTTCGTTTTTTAAAAATCGATAATAGTTTTTCAAACTAGAGATTTTTCTTTTAATGGTTCTTTTAGAAATATTATTTTTTAATAAACTTGTAATGTAATTTCTAATAACAATAGTGTCAACACTTTGAACATCGAGTCCTTCTTGAGATAAAAATAGATAAAATAATTCGACATCTTTAAGATATGATGCGATGGTAAATTCACTATAATTTCTTTGAAATTTTAAGTAAGATTGATACTTTTTTAACACTATATCATCCATAGTAAAAGTATAACCTAGTATAACTTATTTTTTATTATATTTTTTGCGATAAATGATTTTTTCTCGATGTTTACAATTGCTGTAATTTAAACATTCAAGGAAATATCCATATTTACCTTTCTTTTTGACCATGTGATTACCACATACAGGGCAATCTTTGACAAAATCCTTTTCGGTGTATTCTTCTTTTTTCTTTTCCTCAGTTTTGATATACAAACATTTTGGATAAGATGAACAACCAATAAATTTCTCACCTTTTTCATTTTTACGAACACAAAGAGGGGAACCACATTCTGGGCAAATTTCACCAGTTAGTTGAACTTCTTCTTTTTTAATATATCGACATTTTGGGAAATTGGAACAACCAACAAATTGATTACCTTTTTTTGAATAACGATAGACGAGAGGCTCACCACACTGTGGACACATTTCTCCAGTTGGAATTGGGTTATCAATATAGATTTTTTTATAAGCTTGTTCAACCTCTTCAATGAATGGATAATAAAATTCTTTTAGCATTTCATTTTGATCAATTTTTCCTTCGGAAATAAGGTCCAATTTTTCTTCCATTGATGAGGTATATTTAATGTTAATAATATTTGGGAAATATTTTTCCAAAATATGTTCAGTTTTTACACCTTGTTCAGACGCGACAATATTATTTTTGGAATTAGAAACATATTTACGATTTTTAATTAAATATATCGTTGGAGCGTAAGTACTTGGTCGACCAATACCTGCTTCTTCCATGGCTTTAATTAATCTTGCTTCATTAAAGTGATTTGGAGGAGTGGTTTCTTTTTCCACTAATTGTTTGTTAGTAACAATAAATTCATCACCAACTTTATAATCAGGGAGGACATTTTTATTCAAGTCATCATCTTTATATAATGCTTCATAACCTTGGAATAATGTATTAGCGATTTCAAAATGAAATTTCGCTTTACCAATTTCAAAAGAAACAGTCAACACTTCATCGACACGAGGACTCATGATAGAGCTAATCGCTCGTTTATATATTAATGAATAGACTTTATATTGTTCGTTAGTTAAAAATTGTTTGATAGAATCAGGTGTCAAAGAGGTAGAATGTGGACGAATACATTCATGAGGTGACACTTCTTTTTTAAGTTTTTCTTTTCCTAAAAATTCATTTCCAAATTTAGTTAAAACATAATTTTTTGCTTTGATAGTAAAGTTGGTTGATAATTCACGAGAAGGAGTTCTCATATAAGTAATCAAACCTTGATATTCACCATTAATTTTGACCCCTTCATAAAGAGTTTGAGCGATTTTCATAGTCTTCATCGCATCATAACCATATTTGATGTTACATTCTTGTTGTAAATCAGAAGTTGATAAAGGTAATTTTGGAGCTTTTTTAACAAGGTTCTTTTTCACTGATGACGCGACAACTTTATTATCGAGTAAAGTTAAAATTTCTTTGGCTTTATTTTCATCTGTCAAATGCTCTTTAGCGTTATCATATCCATCGAAAGAGAGGGTATATTCTTTACCATCTTTTTCAACTTTTACTTCGTAAGAATAATATTTCTCAGGGACGAATTGTGCGATTTTTTTATCTAAATCACAAACTAATTTTAATGTCGCAGTTTGCACTCTTCCAGCGCTTTTTGATTTGATTTTTCGATAAATTAAATTTGATAATTTAAACCCAATAATTCGATCGAGAATTCTTCTTGCTTCTTGGGAATAAACCATATCCATATCGATTGTGCGTGGGTTATTTATCGCTTCAGTGATAGCTTCTTTAGTTATTTCATGAAACTCTAATCTTTTTGTTTTATTTATATCTAAATCTAAAACTTCGCAAACATGCCAAGCGATGGCCTCTCCTTCTCTATCAGGGTCGGTCGCGAGTATTACTTCATCGCACTTTTTCATTGCTTCTTGAAGTTCTTTAATAGTGCTCTCTTGTTTTGAAGGAACTTTATATGTTGGTTTAAATCCGTTTTCGACATCCACGCCTAAACCACCTTTCCCAGAAGTGGCAAGTTCACGAACATGACCTTTCGTAGCTAAAACAGTGTAATTTTCTCCGAGGTAATTTTTAATCGTATGGCATTTGGTTGGCGATTCGACAATAACTAACTTCATAGCTCCCTCACTTTCAAAGCAAAATTATATTGAGAAATTTCGTCTTGTCAAATAAGAAATTCGTTAAAAACTAAGTTAAATAAAATAGCATTTATTTAAGAAAAATTCATCTTTCCATCGCCTCAATAACATCGATAGAGTTTTCGACTAAAATCGCTCCCTCTTTTATTAACCGATTACAACTCGAATTACTATTTGCTTGATTTGGAACACATAAAATATCTTTTCCCATGTCAAGTGCGAATCCTACTGTGGTAAGAGTTCCACTTTTTTCTTTTGCTTCAGTAATGAGCACACTATCACAAATAGAAGCAATTAAACGATTGCGAAAAACAAATTGTTCAGGATGAGGTTGCCCATTGAATGGAGTTTCTGAAATAATTAAGCCTTCCTTTTTAATTCTTTCATATAACTCTTTGTTTTCTTTTGGATAAATGTAATCGATGCCTCCAGCAATGACTGCGATAGTTTTTAATTCATTATCTAACGCAGTTTTATGGGCGATTCCATCAATTCCACGAGCGAGTCCACTGACGATGAGAAAATCATCATCTAATCCTTTGATGATTTCGCTAGTGATATCTTTACCATATTGAGAACATTCTCTTGAACCAATAACCGCTAGCTTTTTATATTTATTATTAATAAGAAGAGAAATGTCCCCATAATAAAATAGGGCAAAAGGTGGACGATAAGTCCTTCTTAGTGAATCTGGATATTCTTTATCGAGTATTGTTAAAACTGAAAACGAATAAGAAGAGGCATCATAAAATTTTGTTATATTTCTCTTCGTTTCAATACTTCGATAAATTTCATCCCAATCACCATTGTGTTCAATGGCCAAAGAAATAATTAATTCTCTTGGCGTTTTTATATTTGAAGTAGTCATTAAATAACCCCCTTAATATATAAATAGGGGGAAATTTTGATTTTGATTTAAAAAAGTGAAATTTTTTCAATAAATAAGTTTTTTATCGGTCCAAATGAATAACGATGAACTCCTTCAATTGGACCATATTTTTTCAAAGCTTCAAGATGAATTTTTGTTCCGTAACCTTTGTGCTTTGCGATTTGATAGAGAGGATATTTTTTATCGAGTTCATAACAAATGTGATCTCTTGTCACTTTAGCAATAATGCTCGCGGCAGCGATACATTCCGCTTTCGCGTCCCCTTTAATAATTGGAATAAGAGGGGTGTCAATTTTTAATTTAACTGCATCCGTTAACACTAATTGATAAGGATGATTTATTTGACTTAAAGCATCTAACATCGCTAATTTGGTCGCTTCTAAAATATTTATTTCATCAATCTTTTTAGCGTCGACAATACCTATACCAATCGCAATCGCGTTTTCTTTAATGACAGTGAATAGTTTTTCTCTTTGCTTTTCACTCAACTTTTTCGAATCATTAATTTCTTCAATATAAAAATGAGGAGGAAGGATAACCGCACTTGCAACAACTGGTCCTAGAAGTGGTCCTCTTCCTGCTTCATCGATACCGATGATAAACTCTGTCGATTCATCATAAAATTGTTCTTCAAATTTTAACGCCATCTTTTTCAAATGATAATGAACCAATAAGTCCATCTTTCGTTTCTTTTAAAAGAATATTTTCAACTTTTGAATAATTTTCATCATTGACTAAAATACCTCTTCTTTTAGCGATATCGTTCATCACTTGATGATAATCAACAATTTCGCTTATTCCAAATCGATTATTTAAAATCGAAGGATAATATTTTTTGAAATAATCAATGAGATATATACATAAATCGGTTGAAGGTAAAATATCTTCTTTAATCGAACCAAGTAAAGCTAAAACAGTGGCTTCATGTTTATTTTCATACGACATAGGAAGAACACCTGGAGTATCTAATAATATAAAATCATTAACATTGATCCATTTATCACCACGAGTAAAAGCTGGTCTATTAGCGACACCAGCAAGTTTTTTACCACCAAGTCGATTGATTAATGATGATTTACCAACGTTAGGAATTCCCACAATCATTACACGAATTGGTTGTGGTTTCATTCCTTTAGCTTTCTCTTTTTGTCTTTTATATTGTCCAACTTTATTAATTGATTGATGAATTAATTTCTTTGATGATGGATCGAGAATATCAATCGATAAAACATCATCAAACTTATCTTTAATTTGTTCAATTTGAGTAGAGAAAAAATCCTTATCACAAAGGTCATATTTGCTAAAGAGCGCGATCTTTCTTTTATTGGCAATAATGGAAGATAAATTTTTATTGCATGAAGAAAATGGCGCGCGAGCGTCTAATACTACTAAAACTATATCGACGAGTGAGATTTTTTCTTTTATCTCATTCATGGCCTTATTCATATGGCCAGGAAACCAATGGATATCTTTCATAATTAAAAGAAGCAGCGAGGCCAAGAATAACTACGGTGGTTACCATTGGAATCGCATGTTCCCTCTATCGCTACTAAAACACCAACGAGATTTTCTTTATAAACTGGAGAATTAGAATCTAAACAATCGAGTGAATTAATCCAATTATCACCCATCACCCAATATTCGTTTTCATTTAAAACAATCGTCCCATCAGTGCTAAATCTATGGGTATCAACACCATTTCTTTCAAATGGAATATTAATATATTCAAATTCATTGCTTTCATTATTTAAAACATACAAATCGTTATTTTCAATCTTGAATGTTTCATTTGGTAAAGCGATGACTCTTTTAATTTTGTATTCAGCGCTATCTTTTACTTTATCACCACGATTATATGGCAAATTGTAATCTAAATTATCCCAGGGGTAATATGTTGTGATGATATCGAATCTTTTGATTTTATTAATCGCGCTTTGATGTGGGTCAACGATTCCAAAATCATAACGCGAACGATCATTGCTATTATTTAAAGTAGGATACATTGAAGAACCATCAACATAAATGCTTAAAAAATAATTGCGATGAAAAATTGAACAAGAAAAGCCTAAAATGCACAAAACAAAAACAAATGATAACACACAGTTAACAATTTTATTCGATAGTAAATTTTTAACTTTCTTATTTTTCATAATTATGAGATTTATTCCTAATTTTTAACAAAATAAACTATGAGCATTGTGGCAATAATAACGACAAAAAGAACAGCGACATGAACGATAAATCCATAAAGCGCTCCTCTTTTAGAATCTTTATCTAAAAAGCAAGAAATTATTAGACCAATAATGCCACATATAAGAGTAACCACAAAACCTAAATTGTAATGTGGCGAACGTTCTTTAAACATAACTAAATAACCTATATATTCCTTATTATATATTTATCAATAAATATTTTAAATTAAAACAAGGCCGAAGCCTTGCTTTAATTTTGTTAAATCTTTGCTTTAATTCTTGCAGATTTGCCAGAGCGTGAACGTAAGTAATGTAATTTATTACGTCTAACTTTACCGCGTCTTACAACTTCAATTGTTTCAATGGATGGGGAATGTAATGGGAATGTTCTTTCAACTCCAATACCATAACTCATCTTTCTAACGGTAAATGTTTCTGATAATTTAGAACCACGAACAGCGATAACAACGCCTTGGAATACTTGGATTCTCTTTTTGTTTCCTTCAACAATCTTAACAGAAACTTTGACTTCATCACCTGATTTGAATTCAGGGAGGTCAGTACGCATTTGGGACTTTGTGATTTCATCAACTAATTGTAAATTCATTTTTTAGTCCTCCTAAACATCTATCTAATTTCATTAGTTCATGCACTCTTTGCAGCGGAACTAAAGGCGACATGCGCTTATTTATATTACCAATAGGTAAAAACTAATTCAATAACTTTTTTATTTAAATGAGCATTAATATGGCATCTAAAACAAATGAAACAATAAATAAGGCGGCAATAATATATATTGGGATTTTAATTTCTTTCCCTTTTCTAGCAAAAAGTGACATGACAATATAAACGATTAAACCCATGCCAATACCTTTCGCGATCGAATAAGAAAGAAGTGTAAAAATAACAGTAATAAAAGCGGTAAAACCAATAATCGAGTCTTTCCATTTGATGTCTTTTAAGTTGTTGACAAAAATTTGTGCACCAACAACAACAAGAGCAGCGCAAGTAACTGAACCAGCAGTAAAAACAGAAAAGATTGGATATATGAAAGCGGATAAAAGGAACATTAGACCGCTGACACAAGCCGCCAAACCAGTTTTAGCGCCCAAATTGACGCCGACACTACTTTCAGCAAAAGAAGTCATTGTTGAAGTTCCACAAGGACCACAAATCAAAGCTCCAGTCGCATCAGCGATAATAGCCTTTTGATAATTGTTACTCATTTTACCAGACTCATCAAAGATTCCTGTATCTTTTCCAATCGCTAATAAAGTCGCGGTCGTATCAAATAAATTAACAAATATTAATGAAAAGATTGCCACATAACTTGCAGGAGTGGAAAACACTTTAGCAAGTGAACTTCCAAAATCAAAACCACCATTAAGTGAACCGAAAAGTACGACATCTTTAACACCGGAAAAATCCATAAATTTTATTCCAGTATGAGTGGGGAAAAGAGGTAATGTCGTATCGATACCATTTAATGAAGAAGACATATTGTTATAAACAAAACTACCATCAACATTTACTAAATTTGAGTTGAGAAGTAATATCTCGCTAGTAATTAAACCAACAATCGCTGCAAACAAAATAGAAATAGGGACCGCTAAAGAACGGACAATTTTATTTTTTGTAAACATCAAGCCAAAACAAAGCAAAACACTCACTACTGAGATGATGACTGCAGGATTTGCAAATGTCGACATTTCCACTAAAGTGGAACCACCAACAATTACTCCACTATTTCTCAATCCAACAAAACAAATAAAAGCTCCTAATGAAGCAGAAATTATTAATTTTAAATCTTTAGGAATTGACTCAATAATTATTTTTCTTATTGGTGTCAAACTGATAATGAAAAAGATAATACCAGAGACTGTGAGTAATATTAATGCTTCTTGCCAAGAAAATCCAAGAGCACCGCAAACGGTATACGCTAAAAAAGCATTTAATCCCATTCCAGCACTTAATACTACTGGATAATTAGCGACAATGCCCATTATCCAAGTTACTAAAAATGAAAGTAAAGCAGTAACGATGAACACTCCAGTACTATTCATTCCAGCATCAGATAAAATTGATGAATTAACTGGAAGAATATAGCACATAGCGATAAAGGTGACTAAACCACCAATTATTTCATTTTTAATGCTTCCACCTTTTTCTTTAACGTGAAAGATTCTTTCGAAAAATTTCATTTACTATGACCTCATTTCTTTTATATTTTAACAAATATAATTTAATAAGTAAGATATAATTTGAATAAAATAAAATATATTTTAATGTGTAAAGTAAAATTGCTTGACACTTATATTAAATAAATATATATTTATAATGTTTCTTAGGAGGAAAAGAAAATGGCAGTAAAAATTAGATTAACTAGAATTGGCCGTCACGAAGATCCTTTCTATCGTATCGTTGCCGCGGATTCCCGTTATGCAAGAGATGGCCGTATCATTGAACAAATTGGCTATATCGATCCTAAAAAGGGAATTGAAAGCGCAGTCGTCAATGAAGAAGTTGCATTAAAATGGTTATCTCAAGGTGCTATCCCAAGTGATACTGTTCGTGCAATTTTCAAAAGCAAAGGCTTAATGAAAAAACACACTGAAGGTAAATAATGATGGATTATACAAAAATAATTCATGCGATTATCAATCCACTTGTTGATGATGTTGACTCATTATTAATTAGAGAGATTCCTTTAGAAAATGAAAAAGATATCAAAATAGTCATTGCTGCGAATAAAATTGATACCGCAAGATTAATTGGAAAAAAAGGAATTATTGCTAATTCTATTAGAGAAATTGTTTCTATCGCCGGAAAATGCGATAACAAACATATTCATCTCCAATTTGAATCGTTTGAAGAAGAAAACGCTGTTAATGACTAAACAGCGTTTTTTCTTCCACTTATTAATTTATGGAATATTTAAAACTCGGTTCTAAAATTACTGCTTTTGGTTTAAAAGGTGGATTTAAAATTTATTCTTCCACTTTCTTTCAATCTATTCGTTACCAACAAGGAAACACTATCTATATCAAAAAGGATGAACAATATATTCCTTTGACAGTAAAAGAATATTTTACGAAAGGAAATTTTGATTTTATTCAAGTTGAAGAATTTACCACTATCGAACAACTATCACCCTATTTATCATTAGATGTCTACTGTGAAAAAGATGATAATCTAACAAAGGAAGGCTATTATTATTTTTCTGATTTAAAAAAATGTTATGTGTATGATGAAAATAATAATTTGCTTGGTAAGGTCAAAGAAGTTGAAGAATTTCCTGCCCAAATAACACTGAGAATACAAAGAGAAAATAATAAAGATTTCTTTGTTCCATTCATTAAACAATTTATTATTTCTATTGATATAAACAAACAACAAATAGTTATTAAAGTTATCGAAGGAATGTTATGAAAATCACTGTCCTCACTTTATTTCCAGAAATGTTTGATTCAATATTATCAAACTCCATCATTAAAAGAGCGATAAGTAAAGGTGTCGTAGAATTTTCTTTTGTCAATATTCGCGATTTTTCCTTAGATAAAACACATCGAGTTGATACCCCTCCAATTGGGGGAGGTGCAGGTCTTATTATGAAGTGTCAACCAATTATTGATGCTTTAAAAACGGTAAAAACAGAAAATAGTACGACAATATTATTTTCTCCACGAGGCAAAACATATAATCAACAAGACGCTGAAAGATATAAAAATGAAAATAAGGACCTGATATTAATATGTGGTCACTATGAAGGAATCGATGAAAGAGTGAATAAATATGTCGACGAATTAGTGTCCATAGGTGACTATGTCTTAACTGGTGGGGAAGTCGCTGCGATTACATTAATTGATTCAATAACTAGATTATTAGATGGAGCGATTTCAAAAGAAAGCACCATCGAAGAATCTTTCACTAATGGACTATTAGAATATCCTCAATACACTGAACCATATGATTATAATGGAGATAAAGTTCCTCAAATTTTATATTGTGGTAATCATGAAGCGATAGAAAAATATCGAAGAAAAGAAAGTCTAAAAATAACAAAAAAATATCGAAATGATTTGTTTATTAAATATACTCCTTCGAAATTAGATAAAAAGTTATTAAAAGAAATCGAAGAAAATAACGAAGAACCCGATTGGTATAAAAAAGCCTTAGAAAAAGGAAAGAAATTTTTAAAATAAAAAGCATATCCCAAGCAAAGATATGCTTTTTTAATTAAAACATGCCAGACATTCCTGGAGGTATTTTTCCACTTTTTCGATATGACTCTAACATTTTGAATTGTTCTTTCATCATATCGTATTTTTTAAGTAAACGATTAATATCAGAAACTGGTCGACCAGACCCACGAGATATTCTTTGCTTTTGTGAGAATTTTAATATTTCTGGATTGCTTCTTTCTTTGGGAGTCATTGAATTAATAATAACTTCCATTATTTTCATTTCTTTTTCACCTTGTTCTAGTTGTTCTTTACTTACCTTATTCATTCCTGGAATAAGTTTAATTAAGCCACCTAAAGAACCCATCTTTTGAACTTTCTTCATTTGAAGGAGCATATCATCTAAAGTGAATTTACCACTTAAAAGTTTAGAAGCGGTTTTCTTCATTTCTTTTTCATCATATTCTTCTTGGGCTTTTTCCACTAAAGAGAGAATATCACCCATTCCTAAAATACGTTCCGCCATACGTTCAGGATAGAAAACATTAATATCGCTAATCTTTTCACCTTCACCAGCAAATTTAATAGGAACACCACTCATATGTTTGATAGATAAAGCTGCGCCACCACGAGAATCACCATCAAGTTTTGACATGATGATTCCAGTTAATTTTAATGATTCATTAAACGCCATAGCGACGTTGACAGCATCTTGTCCACTCATCGCATCAACTAATAATAATATTTCATCTGGCTTCACTTCAGTTTGTATATCATTTAATTCTTTCATTAACGCTTCATCGATTTGTAATCGACCAGCAGTATCGATAATTAAAACATCATAATGTTCGTTATATGCTTTTTCTTTGGCTTTCTTAGCAATTTCAACCGGACTAACATCAACTCCTAAAGAAAAGACATCAACCCCAATTTGTTTTCCTAATTGTTTCAATTGATCAATCGCAGCAGGTCGATAAACATCTGAAGCCGCTAATAAAACTTTTTTATTTTTCTTTGTCTTAAAAAGATTTGCAAGTTTGGCGGCTGATGTCGTTTTACCAGTACCTTGTAAACCAACAAGCATAATAATTGTTGGATGAGAAGAAGAAAATTTAATCTCAGTATCTTCACTTCCAAGAAGTTCCACTAATTTGTCTTTAACAATTTTCACAACCATTTGTGATGGATTTAATGTTGATAAAACATTTTGTCCAATGGCTTCTTCTTTAATTGAAGCAATAAACTCTTTGACTACTTTATAGTTCACATCTGCGTCTAAAAGAGCAATACGAATCTCTTTTAGCATTTCATCCATATTGGATTCACTAAGTCGAGATTGCCCTCTTAGTTTTTTAAATATATTTGATAATTTATCTGTCAGTGTATTGAACGCCATTTCATTTCTCTTTTCTATTTTGTATGTTTTTTAATTATTTGTTTAACTTCTTCTAAAGTATTCGCATCATTGATCTTTTTAATTAATAATTGATGTTCATCGTTATTTTTATGAACGTGAAGATTATCTTCTAGTTGTAATAATTTTGTTTTGGCTTTCTTTAAAGCATCTTCCACTCCTGAACGAGTAATGTTCAGATTAGTGGCAATTTCTTGTAAAGAAAGGTCTAATAAATAATAATCATGGAACATATTTTTTTGAGTTGAAGAAAGAAGTGAACTATAAATATCATACAACTCAATAAGATAGATTTTTTCTTCAATTTTCATTGTCTTCACCAACACATAGACCATAGAGATATTGATCTAAATCGAATTCTTGTAAATCTTCCATTTTTTCTCCAAGTCCAATAAAACGAACTGGGATATTTAATTCATCTCTAATAGCTAAAATAATTCCACCTTTACTTGTTCCATCCATTTTTGTAATGACCACACCAGTAATATCGGTAACGGAATTAAATTCTTTTGCTTGAATAACTCCATTTTGACCAGTCGTTGCATCAATAATCAAAAATGTTTCATGAGGGGCATTTTCGATTTCTTTTGATAACACACGTTTAATTTTCGCTAATTCGTTCATCAAATTAGTTTTATTTTGTAATCGCCCAGCAGTATCAACAATTAATAAATCAACATTTTGTTTTTTGGCTTCTCTAGCAGCTTCAAAAGCAACGGAAGCTGGATCAGCGTTTAATGCCCCTTTCACTAATGGAACATTTAATCTTTCGCTCCAAATTTGAATTTGTTCAACCGCGCCAGCGCGAAATGTATCCGCGGCAGCGAGCATCACTTTTTTATTTTGTTTTAAATAATGATAAGCAAGTTTAGCGATTGTAGTCGTTTTACCAACACCATTAACTCCGACCACTAATAACACAGTTGGACCATTTGATACAAAATTAATTTCATTAGTGATATCGCCTTTTGAAGCATAGCCTAAAAACATTGTATCCACTAAAAGTTCATTGATTTGTTTTGGGTCGGTAATATGTTCTTTTTTACTTTTTTCTAAGACTTCTTCAATAATTTTTAAAGAAAGAGAAACACCAACATCTGATTCAATTAATATTTCTTCTAGTTCAGAAAAATATTCTTCATTGACACTTTTATATCGATTAGATAAATAATCTAAACGCGAAGAAAAATTCTTTCTTGACTTACTAAGTCCAGAAACGTATTTATCATTTTGTTTTTCTTTCTTGGAAAATTTATTTTTTAAAAATGAAATAAGACCCATTAAACACTCCTTTTAGCTAAAGCGTTTTTCGCAGCATTTTCTTCCGCGGCTTTTTTACTTTTACCTTCTCCTTTAGCTAAAACTAAATCATTAAATAATACTTCACAGACGAAATGTCTTTCATGAGCCGGACCAGTCATTGACACTAAACGATAATGAACTCCATTTCGATATTCGGCTTGCATTTCTTCTTGTAATTTAGTTTTGTAGTCAGTTAAAACATCTAAATCGAGGGTAACGATTTGTTCTTTGACAATGCTTGAAATGTATTTATACGCTGCATTAATACCTAAATCTAAATAAATCGCACCCACTAAAGATTCAAAAGTATCTTCTAAAATCTTATCACTCGAACGGATTTGATTATGATCGATAGAGTGACCCGCTAAAATGTATTTATGAAGTTCTAATTTTCTCGCATAATCGGCAAGAGATTTTGATTTGACAATATAACTTCTTAATTTCGACATTTCGCCTGGTTCCATATTTTCATAATGATGATAAATTAAATCAGCAACGACGAAACCAAGAACCGCATCGCCAATATATTCTAATCTTTCATAATCATGATGCTTTGTTTTAGCGTCTGCATTATATGAAGAATGCGTCAAAGCCAAATTATATAAAGCGAGATTTTGAGGTTCAATAGATAATGATTTTAATAATTCTTTAATATCACTCATCAGAAGACATTCCTTTTTTAATCGCTTCAACGATATTGCTATTCGCTAATTTTTTAGCGACCTCTAAGGCGCAAGAGAAAGCATATGCATCACTATTACCATGGCCTTTAACAACTACACCATTAACGCCAAGAAGCATCGCACCTCCTGCTGATTTATAATTCATTGTTTCGTTAATTTCATCAATTCCCTTTTTCACATGAAGATAACCTAATTTTGTCCATAAGTTTTTCTTGAATGCTTTTTTAATCATTCCGCCTAAAAATTTGGCGGTTCCTTCTGTTCCTTTTAAGAAAATATTTCCAGTATAACCATCACTAACAACCACATCAGCATTTCCATCTAAAACGTAACGAGCTTCAATATTTCCTTTAAAATTTGGGAAGTTCATTTCTTTTAATAATTTATGAGCGCCTTTTACTTCTGGAGCGCCTTTTTCTTCTTCAGCACCATTAGATAATAAATACACTGAAGGTTCTTCAATTCCAAAGACTGCTTGTGAATAAAGTCTACCCATCTTCGCAAATTGTACTAATTCTTCGCTGCTATTTTCATTGTTTGCACCAATGTCTAATAATGTTACTTTCTTTCCTTTGATTTTTGTTGGGAAAGGATTGACTAAAGCAGCGCGCTTAACTCCTGGAATCAATTTTAAAATTAATGTTGAAGCGCTGAGGAATCCACCAGTAGAACCACAGCTAACAACCGCATCATAATGTTCATCTTTCATAAGTTTTAAAGCTTTATTCATTGATGAATCTTTCATTCTCATTACTTGAAGCGCGCCAGCGTCCATTGGAATTACTTCTCTCGCATCAATAATTTCAGCAATACCCTCTAATGATGCCAACTCTTCTTTCTTTCCAACTGCAGCTATAACAATATCAGGATTATTTTTCTTAAATGTTTTAATGGCTTCAACAACAATTGGGCTTCCATTGTCTCCACCCATACAATCAACAGCGATTTTAATCATATTATAATGACCTCCGTATCAATTGATATTTTATCATAATAAAATAAAGTGAAAATACATAAAATAGTAATGTATTTAAATAAAAAGATGAATAATAGATTTAAAAAGCAAATAAAAAACAAGAAATCTAATTTGTTTAAGCAAGATTTCTTGTTAATTATTTTAAAAATATAATCTTATTATTTTTATAATTGTTTAGCGGTTTTATACATATTATATGTAAGAAACACTCCATAAGTAATAGTAAAAAACGGCCATAGTAATTGATTTGTAGATACTAATCCTACTCCATAATTAATGAAAAATAATGAAGATGTAAACATATAAGAATTAGTCGCGCAAGAAACATAATTCAAAGTTCCTTTAAGTAAAATAAGAACAATGAATGGAATTAAAGCCAATAAGAAATCCTTCATTTTGAATAATTCTTTATTTTTTAATAAAACAATTAATTTAAAAACATATAATAATAAAATTATCAAATCAGGTATGATTGTAAAAAATATTAATAATAAAGGATTACTAACTCTTTCATTCCTCGGATTTAAAAGATAATAAATGACAAATGATGTATCTGAATTCATTAAGATAATCGATAAATAATCAACAATATAAAACAAGAACAATTTTAATGATGTTTTTTTATTATTTTTCTTTTCTAAAACATATTCTTCCGTTTTTTCTATAATTATCGAATTTTTCTTTAAATAAATCATTTCTAAAACAAATAAGACAATCACTGCAATAAGTAAAACCGCGGTTATGATACTCATAACAACAACGCCATATTCAGGTGAAAAAATTAAATGTGGTTCAAATATAGTGTGTAATTCATTATTCATATCTAATATTAAAGAGAATAACACAAGAGTATTCCCAAGGCTTATTCCAATAAATGAATATACATTAGTGAGCATTAACGCTAAAAAATTGTATTTAATTAATTTCTTCTTTGCGACTTCATTGACACATTTTGATTTTTTAAAAGAATATAAACCAAACAATATAAAAATTGTTACGATGATATTAATTACCCATACAAGAGGAAGAAGAAAAATACAACATACAAAAACAATATTCGCTGCTGAAGCAAAAATTATCATGTTAAACAAAGTATAAATAAACGTCAAAATTAAAAATGACTTTTCAGATTTAAAAAATGTTGGATTCGACATATTCTGGGCCTCCTAATTCAAAAATATATGATGTAAATTTTTAGCTACTTCTTTTAAAACATTTTCAGAAGGAGGATCTAATTCTGGGGTTCCAAATAAAATAAAAGAAAGTTTTTCATAAGATGGCATTACATCCAACAAGCAACATTTAAATCTGTTTTCAATAGTGTTCATTCCAATGTACGTAATATTTGTTTCGCTAACATAATTTAAGGCCATCAGCTCATATACGCATTTTTTAAAATTTATAGAAGAAAAAGTTTCATTCGGACGATAGTCAGAAACAACATTATGAATAAATTCATCATATATATTAGTTTCGTTTGTTAGCGATGTATTGATATAATTTGAAATTACCTGTGACAAACTATTTGTAGAATTGTTTAAAGAAGTTGCGATGTTATATCCAATAATATCACTATATAAATCAGAAAATTCAAATTTTGAAGATCCTTCTTCTGGATCAAAAAACATTTCTTCAATATCAAATGTTGAATCAATTGAATTTCTAAATTCACTAGTTGCAGTTTGAAGATCTCCTCCCCAGCTCATTATAGCGTTAATAACATATTTATCTGCAACCGGAGTAACTAAATCACTAGTTCCGGTATCATTAAAAACACCATCAATAACAGTTATTAAATGAACTAAATCTAAGTCTTTATTTTCGGCATATGGGTTGTCTAATAAAAAATGATTAGAACTATATATGCTTCCAACAGCGCCATGAGAATCAGTGTTATATGAAGAAGAAGATAAAAATGAGGCAAAATATTCACAAATTTTTAATCCACCATGATTTGCTTCATCAATATAACTGATAAAGGAACGTACATCATTATAATGTCCAGCTATTTTATCAAATGAATCATTTGCATAAGAAGCGTTAGTAGATCTAATATATTCAAATACATGGTTAATAATTGAACTTCTTGTAGTGTATCCATAATCTTCGGCTGCTTCTTCAAGATACAGAACTGCATTAACTAAAGAATCAAAATCATTCCTCATCGTACAAGAATATTTATAAATTCCTTGTTCAGGGGTAGCATAATAATAGTATTTGATTGTAACTGGCTTAATAGATACATACGGAATAATAGGATCACCAATAGTGCCTCCAGTTACTATCTCAGAATAAACTGTTCTACCAGTTGATTCAATAAAACTAACATTACTTGACTCAATATAAACTCTAGTTTGTTCAGTTACTCTATCAACAAAATATAATTTGCCAATTTCAATAATGTCCTCTTCAGCACTCACAAGGGTTAATTGATTATTCTTAAACAAACTACCTCCAAAAGCAAACAAAGAAAACAATATTAGAAATATTGACATAAATCCTTTTCTTTTCATAAAATATCTCCAATTTTTTTAATATATCATATTTTATGATTAATAAAAATGACTATTTCTTTATTAAACGATTAATATAATTTATAGCAAATTCAAAACTTTTATTAACATTTCTATTATCAAAAATTATTTTCGCATCATCTCTCGCTTTAGTGAAAATATTAATGTCTTTAACGACATTTAAATATTTAAAGTCAGGAAATCCTGATTGTTTAATTCCAAGCATTTCTCCTGGTCCTCGAATTGAAAGATCTTTTTCAGCGAGAATAAAACCATCATTATTATCTTTTAATATTTCTAATCGCTTGATGGAATCTTCGTTATCATCTTTATCGTAAAGAAGATAACAATGAGCGATATTTCCATCTCTTCCAATTCTTCCTCGTAATTGATGTAAACTCGCTAAACCGAAAGAGGAGGCTTTATAAATAATCATTAATGAAGCTTCTTTAATATCTATTCCTACTTCCACGATTTGTGTGGATAACAAAATATGTGATTCTCCTTTAATAAATTTATCTAACGCTCTTTCTTTTTCTTCGCTAGACAGTTCTCCATGAAGCAAAGAAACTTCATTTTTGTATTTAGCAAAGTAAGTTGGAAAAATTGATTCAATGGAATATGAATGATTCTCGCTATATTCAATAAGAGGAGTTATGACATATACTTTTTTATTTTTCTTTATTTCTTCATCGATGAGAGAAAATATTTTTTGTTCGTTTGTTAATAATAAATCTGTTTCAACTTTTCTTTCTTTCGTAGGAAAAGAATGTAAAAAAGAAATTGATAAATCACCATAAATTGTTAACGCTAAAGAGCGAGGTATTGGAGTCGCGGACATCATTAATAAATCAACATCTTTGCCTTTGTCAACTAATGAATTGCGTTGGTTGACTCCAAATCGGTGTTGTTCATCGATAATTACTAAAGATAATGAATTATAAATGACCCCTTTAGAAAATAATGAATGCGTACCAATAACAATATCGATTAAACCATCTTTTAAATCATCTAATATCATTCTTTTTTCTTCGTTACTAGTTGAACCAGTTAACAATTTGATATTGATGTTCGTGTTATAAAATAATTGTAAAGCTTTTAAATAATGTTGCTTCGCTAAAGCTTCTGTCGGGGCTAATAATGCGCCTTGTCTATTTCTTAAATAATTCGCATATAAACTAAAAAACGCTACTAAAGTTTTACCACTTCCAACATCGCCTTCTAATATTCGATACATTGGTTTGTTATCATTTAAATCAGAAACAATTTCTTTAATAGAGGTAATTTGATCTTTCGTTAATTTAAATGGTAAAGCTTTCGCTAAATCATTTAATTTTTGAATATCAATTAAATCTAATTTAGATTTTTTTATCGCGTTATTTTCATTTCTAATTATTAAATTTTTTAAAGAGAAAGATAAGGCTTCTTCATATTTAAAAAATAAGATTCCTTTTTTGAGTTCTTCTTTATTTTTAGGAAAATGAACATAATTTAATGCTTCTTTGACGTTAACTAAATGATATTTATTTAACATTTCAAAAGGAATGAAAGAATTAAATTTATTTTCTTCATTATTCAATTGTTTACGAACGAGACGAGAAAATTCAAAATTTTTTAAAGAAGAAGGTAAATGATATAAAGGTTTAATTTTCTCTTCTTCTTTTAATGAACCTTTATTTAAATTGATGAGATTAATTTGATTTTTATTTTTATTATATTGACCCACTAAAGTGTAGGTATCTTTAAAATTGATAATGCTCGTTAAATAATCACGATTAAAGGCGACAACTTTGAAATAGTGTTTATCACTACTCATAAAATCAAATGTCACACCACTAACTTTTTGACTTTTAAAAGCTTTTGGTTCATTTAAAATGATGCCTTCTAGGACCACTCTTTGTTTATCTTTGATATTTTTAAATTCCGTGATGGAATAATCTTCGTATCGATATGGCAAATAAAATACTAAGTCATAGACACTATATATTCCCATGCCTTTTAATAAATTATTTATTCTTTGAGATTTGGAAAATATCATATTAATTAGATTTTTCTAATTTTTCCTTTTAATGAATGGACTCTGATGGAAGCATCTTGAGTTTTCATTAATTGTTTTGTGTATTTTATCGCTTCCGCTTGAGTTTTAAATAATTTTATTGCTCTTTTACCTTTTTCAAATTTCACACTCCACATTCCAATATCTTCGCGATATGTGACGTGATATATTTTTCCTCTATTAGAAGAAGTTTTATTGTTTTCTTCGACGATGACTTCTTCGTCTTTATTCTCTTCAATAGGAAGATTTTCATCTATTTTTTCTTCAATAATATATGAAGAATCTTCTTTATTATCTACTGGTTTTTCTATTTCATCATCTTTAATAATATCGTCTTCTTCTTTAGATTTATCTTCATCGACAATTACTTGTGTTTTACTCAAATTCAAGCGAAGAAGACTTTCTTTATTGTCTTGTCCTTCCCCATATACCATATAGAAAATATGATTTAAAGAATATAACACAATAGCGATTAAAATGGATAAAACAAAATACAACAAACAAATCAAAACATTATTGAACCATGATTTCGAAGTAAAATTGATAAATCCATATGGATCAGTGAATACATCAGTGACCACTAAAGGGATAACATAAGCAAAATATACTATTACTAAAATGGGAGAAAAAGAAACATATTTAAATTTATGTTTACTATCAGTTTCTAAGAAAATGAAACTAAGTGAAAATAATACTGGACAAATATAATGAAGTATTAAATTGATGAGTAAGAAATTTTGATTATTATATAATTCAAGATTTTGTTGAAGATAACATAATACTGTTAAAAAGAGCACTAAAGCAGAGCTTGAAACATTAAGTTTTAAAATAAATAAAGTTTTTGTAATAGTTAATTTTCCAGTTAATAAAAATCTAATATTACAAACTAAATCAATAAAAGAAACAATTAATAAGGAAATAGAAATTGGGAAAGTAAACCACGCTAATAAGGTTTTAAAATTCATTCTTAAAACTAATAAAACCCACAAAAAAGCGAAGCTAATCATTCCGATTAATAATGTATCAATGATGAGACTAATAATTTTTCTAATTTTCATATATTTTTGTTCCTTTAATAAAAAATAGAATGATTTTCATCTTTCTATTTTTATTATTTATATTTTAACTTATTTTCTATTCAACACCAATGAGGAATGGATATACTGGTTGATTACCATCCACTAAATCGATATCCAAATCAGCGAATTTTTCTTCGAGTAAATTTTTAAGAGTTTTCTTCTCTTCTTCATCAACATCTTGACCAACTAAAACGGTAATGATGGAATTATCATCATCGACCATCATTTCCACTAAAGAAATAGTAGTATCTAGTCGAGATTTACCAGTCGCGACGATGTTTTTCTCCATAATAGCGATGTATTCATCTTTTTTCACGCTGATACCATTAATTTCAGTATCACGAATGGAAGTAGTAATTTCTCCACTTTTAACATTTCGTAAGGCGGATTTCATAATTTTGAAGTTTTCTTCAGCAGTTTCTTCAGGATTGAAATTGATCGCGGAAGTAATACCTTGAGGAATAGTTTTAGATGGAATGACATAAGCGTGAATTGATTCATCATCTAAAACATCACAAGCTTGGCTCGCTGCCATAACAATATTAGAATTATTTGGGAAAATAAATATATTATCAGCGTTCGCTCTTTTAATAGCAGCCAAGAAATCTTCAGCGCTTGGATTCATCGTTTGTCCACCTTTGACAATTTCACTCACTCCAATTGAAGAGAAATATTCATCGATACCCGAACCACTGCTAACAGCGATTAAAGCGTATTTTTGTCGAGGTTTATTAACAACTTCTTCTTTCTTTGGAATCGCGTTTAATACTTTATTTTCAATTCTAATAGAGGCAAATTCTCCGAATTGATGAGCATAATTTAAGACATTACCAGGTACTTTTGAATTTAAGGAAATGTTCACTTCATTTTCCGCTGAATAAATTTTGATATCGCTCGCTCTTGCGCTTAATCCAGTTTGAACACGAGTTTCATCATAATTCTTTTTATTGTTTCCTTTATCGAGTAAGATTCTAAGTTCCATCTCATAATTATCGACAGATTCTTTATTTTCATCTTCATCGTCATTATGTTCCATCGCTGTGGCTTGACTTCTTTCAATAAATCGACCATTGAGTGCGCTTCTCATTCCTTCAAAGATTTTAATAAGACCAGCACCGCCAGAATCGACGACCCCAACTTCTTTTAAAATTGGTAATAAGTCAGGAGTGTGTAAAAGTGATTCATTCGCCTCTTTTAAAAGTAAACTCATCACTTTATCAAAAGTCATACCTTCTTTGACATTGTCAATTAAAAATTGACTAGTTTCTCTAATGACAGTCAAAATAGTGCCTTCGACAGGTTTAACAACCGCTTTATAGGCGACTTCAGTGCCTTTTTGTAAAGCCGAAGCAAATTCAATAACATCAATATTTTCTTTACCATCTAATCCTTGAGCGAAACCTCTAAAAATTTGAGAAGTAATAACTCCTGAATTTCCACGAGCACCCATAAGTAAACCACGAGAAAACACTTTAGCGATTACTCCACAAGAATTATCAGGACGATTCATAATTTCTTTCGTTCCACTTGTTAGAGTAAGATTCATATTCATACCAGTATCACCATCAGGGACTGGGAAGACATTCAAAGCATCAATTTCTGGATAATGATTATATAGATTATTACTACCTGATATGAGCATCAGTTTCAACATTTGGCCATTTATAGCTTTCATAATTATTTTCCTTACCTAATTACGCTAATCGGACGGCGTAAAGATTAACTTCTTTACAGCCAGAAGGAAAAGCTTTGTTTAATTTATAGAGAACGGTTTTCTGAGCTTCTACTAAAATCTCAGAAATTTTCGCATTAAGAGCAATTACTAAATTTAATGTGACAGAAAAAGCCCCATCAATGTATCTTTTGATTTCAATCCCATCAATAACTTTCGTGATATTTTGAGTTATTGTAGGAATATTAATTTTTGAAGGAATTTTGCTAATATCAACGACTCCATAACAACTCATAACTGCTTCTTTACAGACAACAGCGATTTCTTTATTTTTAATTTTATGTAAGTCTATTTGTTTTTTTGAATTGGAAGAACTCATACAAAAATTAATCTTTCTTTAAGTGTTAGTTATTTTACATAGTAAAATGTATTTTGTCAAGTTTACGTAGTAAACAATAAAATATACAAACAAAAATACAATATTTCTTTTTATTTATTTATAAATAATATGCTGCTTTTTAAGGTTAAAAAAAAGCCCGGCAGCTCGCTATCTTGTCTAAATTAGATATTGTCGCCACTACGGTGCTTAACTTCTGTGTTCGGGATGGGAACAGGTGTGTCCACCGCGCCATCGCCACCAGACTTTTTTTAGAGAGATTGTTCTCTCAAAACTGAATATTATGCATTAATGTCTTTCTAATTAAATGTGATAACTTAAATTTTATTTTTTACTTAGTAAAAATCTTATGAAATTAAGTCATTCGACCTATTAGTATCGGTCAGCTGAATACTTCACAGTACTTACACTTCCGACCTATCAACCTAGTCACTTTCTAGGGGTCTTATCTCTTGCGAGGGGAAGTCTCATCTTAAGGTTGGCTTCACGCTTAGATGCTTTCAGCGTTTATCCGTTCCATAGGTAGCTACCCAGCCATGCCACTGGCGTGACAACTGATATACCATTGCTATGTTCATCCCGGTCCTCTCGTACTAGGGACAAATCCTTTCAAACTTCCTACGCCCACGACAGATAGGGACCAAACTGTCTCACGACGTTTTGAACCCAGCTCGCGTACCGCTTTAATGGGCGAACAGCCCAACCCTTGGAACCTG
>JBJEDU010000030.1:0-68106 GCA_051872395.1 Bacilli bacterium
AAAGATCAAAAGAAATCATTACAAGAAATTAAAAACGATATGTGTAAACCATTTCCAATGGATAGATTACTATGTGGTGATGTTGGTTTTGGAAAAACTGAAGTTGCTTTCCGTGCAGCGTACAAAGCAATTTTATCTAATAAACAAGTGGCTATTCTTTGTCCTACAACACTTTTAGCAAGACAACATTATGTCCGTGCTTTATCACGCTTTGAAAAGTATGGTGTAAAAGTAAAAATGCTTTCTAGATTAGTCAAAAATAAAGAATGTGAACAAATTATTGAAGAAGTAAATAATGGAAATGTTGACCTACTTATTGGTACACATAAAATATTATCAAAGAAGATTATATATAAAGATTTAGGGTTATTAATTATCGATGAAGAACAAAGATTTGGAGTTGAACAAAAAGAAAGAATTAAAGAATTAAAAAATAATATTGATGTTTTAACTCTTTCTGCCACTCCAATTCCAAGAACATTACAAATATCTTTATTAGGTGTAAGATCGTTATCTCAAATTAATTCAGCACCTAATAACCGTATGCCTATACAAACCTATGTTCTTCCATATAATAGTTTGGTAGTCAAAGAATTAATTGAAAGAGAACTATCAAGAAAAGGACAAGTGTTTTATCTTCATAATGATGTTGATTCTTTGTATAAAAAGGCTAATGAGATTCAAAAAATGATTCCTTTCGCTCATGTTGCAGTGGGGCATGGGCAAATGGATAAAGATGATTTAGAGGATGTCATGGATAAATTTTATCAAGGTGACATCGATGTTTTAGTGTGCACGACAATCGTGGAAAATGGAATCGATATCCCTAACGCTAATATGATAATTGTGGAAGCTGCAGACCGATATGGACTTAGTCAACTATATCAAATTAAAGGCCGCGTTGGGAGAAGTGACCGTATTGCGTATGCTTATTTGATGTATAACGAACATAAAGAGTTGAATGATAAAGCTAAAAAGAGATTAAAATCGCTTCAAGAATTTACAGCGTTAGGAAGTGGATATAAAATCGCTCAACGAGATTTATTAATTCGTGGAGCAGGTGATATTTTAGGTAGTGAACAAGCAGGATACATTGATTCGATTGGTTTAGATATGTATGTCAAACTTTTAAATGAATTCGTTCAAGAAAAATTGCATCCAGAAATGAAAAATGAAAATGCAGAATTAATTAAAGAGAATACTTCATTATCTATTGATGCTTATGTTCCTGATGAATATGCTTCTAAAGAAGATAAAATCGAACTTTATCAAGAAATTATCTCAAAAAATAGTGTGGATGAACTTCTTTTATACCGCAAAAAAATCAGAGATATTTATGGTAAAATTCCTCAAAATGTTGAGTATCTATTTAAGAAGCGAATAATTGATATTTATGTGATTAATTCCGCGATTTCTATGATCAAAGAAAATAAAAATAATGTGGAAATTATATTGAGTGATGATTATTTAAGTATTCGCGCTGTGGGGAATTTAATATTTGAAGCATTAATTCCATATTTAGGATTTATTAAAGTCAATTATCTTAATAAAAGGTTTACTATTTATGTAAATAAAAGAGATAATTGGATGGATGATTTGATTGAGATTTTAAAAAGTCTTCATAATGTTTACAATATGAATAGGAAAATTGAAGTATGAGAATCGATTTATTTTTAAAAAAGACAATGATTGTTAAGCGTCGTGTTGTCGCTCAAGAATTAGTTAGTAGTGGAAAGATTTTATTAAATAAAAAAATCGTAAAACCTTCTGCAGAAGTTAAAACTAATGACATAATTTCAATCAATATACCTGGTCGAGAAAAGGAATATGTTGCTTCAATTGAATTAAGGAAAGATAAGGAAGTTCCTTCCTTTAAAGAAAATGATTAACATTAATAAATTAGATAAAAATCAACATTACTTATTAGCGTGTTCTTTTGGAGTGGATTCGATGTGTTTAGCGGATTTGCTAATAAAAAATGGATACAAATTTTCGATTGCGTTTGTGAATTATCATTTAAGAAAAGAGAGTGATATTGAAGAAAAAAATATCAAAATGTATGCTAAAAAGAATAATCTTGATTTATATATTTATGACAATAAAGAAAAGATTGAAAGAAACGTTGAGGCAACTTGTCGAAATATTCGTTATAATTTCTTCCTTTCTTTATGTAACCAGTTTCATTTTTCTGCATTACTGGTCGCGCATCAATTAGACGATCATATTGAAACGTATTATTTGCAAAAAAATAGGAAGTCGCTTTTATTTTATTATGGATTAAAGGAAGAATCATTTTATCATTCAATGAAAGTTATTAGACCACTTTTAAATGTCACCAAAGAAGAAATTATTAACTACAATAATGAAAATAATGTTCCTTATTCAATTGACGCGACTAATTTAATTCCTCTTTATGAAAGAAACAAAATTAGAATCGAAAGAATCAATAAAATGAGTAAAGAAGAAAAGATTACAGAGAAAGAAAATATTGATAATGAGAATGCAAAAATTTCTAAAATTATTAATGATTTAAATTTTAATAATTTGCATAAAATTCCTTATTTATTATCATTAGATAAAATATCATTTATTTATGCATTAAATATACTAATTAAAAGATTAGATTCTTCTTTCTTTATTTCTAAGTCTTTTGCGTTAGAAATAAAGAAGATAATAAGTTCTTTAAAAAGCAATATTAAATGCAACATTAAAAATAATGTCTACTTAGAAAAATCATATGATGAACTTCATTTTTATTTAGATAAGGATATTTCCTATTCTTATGTTATTTATGATTTTCACTTATTGGATAATCAATACTTCTATTTTAACGTTAAAGAGAACAACCATAGAAATATCAAAAAGAAAGATTTTCCACTTACTATTAGAAACGCTAAAAAGGATGATGAATACAAGATTAAAAATTATAAAGTTAAACTCAATAAATTATTCAAAGATTATAAAATGCCTTTAAGAATAAGAAAGGTATGGCCAGTTATTGAAAATGTTAATAAAGAGATAATTTATGTCCCTCGATATAAAAAAGGATATGAGATAAAGCAAAACGAAGACTTCTATGTCAAAGTTGATTTGTAGTATAATGATAACAGAAGGAGAAAAGTTATGTGTACAGCTTTAAGTAAACAAATTAACGACAATCATTACTTTGGGCGAAACTTAGATCTTAATTATCCATTTAAAGAATCTATCATCGTCGTTAGTCGTCTTCATCCTTTAACTTTTAAAAAAGTTCCAACTTTATTATCTCATCATGCAATTTATGGAATCGGCATCGTCAAAGATAATTATCCATTTTATTTCGATTGTGCGAATGAATATGGATTAACTTTTGCTGGTCTTAATTTTCCAAATAATGCAGTATTTTATCCAGTTGACGATAATAAGATTAATATTGCGCCTTATGAACTTCCATTATATTTGCTTGGAAAATATAAAACAGTCAAAGAAGTGAGAGAAGCATTAAAGGAAATAAATATATGTGATATTCCTTTTTCAAAAGAACTTCCTTTATCAACACTTCATTACATTATTTCTGATAAAACTGATTGTATTGTCATTGAACAAACAAAAGAAAAAATGAATATCTATGATAATCCATTTGGAGTATTAACCAATAATCCTCCTTTCCCTTATCATGCATTAAATATTAATAATTATTCATCTTTAACAAACAAAGAACCAACGAATAGATTCGCTAAAGATTTAAATTTATTCAATTATGGTAAAGCCATGGGTGCGATTGGTTTACCAGGAGATTCTTCACCAGCATCAAGATTCGTAAAAGCGACATTTTTATTACACAATATTCGTTTTAGTGAAGATGATGACTTCAACATTTCTCAAATGTTGCATATTTTGAATAATGTTTCAACTTTAAAAGGGGAATGTGTTCTTGATGATGGAAGTGAAGAATATACAGTCTATTCATCAATGTATAATTTAAATAAAAAAGAATTATTTGTTCGTGCTTATGAAAGAGGTTCAATCTTTAAATACACTTTAAATAATTCGTTAGATAATGACAAATTAGATGTGATTGAAATAGATCACTCAATTAAATTTATTAATTTATAATAAGCTTTCTAATAATATCTTAATACCGACCGCTAAAAAGATAATTGCTGAAATTAATCCAGACCAATTTTTAAGTATTTTACTCAAATATTTTGCTAAAAACCCAGTAAAAAATGAAATAAACCAAGTAATTAAGCCAATCATAAGAAAGATTATTAAAGCATCTATAATTGGGCTAGAAACATAAACAAACCCAATACATAATGCATCGATTGATGTAGCAATTGCTTGAACAATTATTTCTTTAAATTTTATTTTGCTCTTCTCTTCAATTTCTTTCTTTTCTTTTCTATCCTTAAAATCTTTTATCCATTCCACAAAAGCTTTTATGGAAAGTAACACTAGTAAAGAAAAAGCAATCCAAGGAATAGCTTTTTCAATATATTTTGCGAAGGTGTTGCCTATTCCATAACCGATAAAAGGCATCGCAAACTGAAAGAGACCAAAAATAAAAGAAATCAACACTAATTTGCTAACTTTGATTCCTTCTTCTTTTAAACCGTTCGTGGCATTTACACTAGCGGCGTCCAGTGACATAGAAACAGAAATGGAAGCAGCTTCTAAATAATTAACCATAATACTCGTAAGAAAGATTATATATGTATCTATTTATATTAATCAATATAATGTATACGTTTTTTATCAAATCTATTAATAATTTCTTTTTCTTCGTTTTTATATCCTATCGTTATAATAGCGAAAGGAGATAAACTATCATCAATTTGTAACATTGATTTTACTAATTCAATTCTTTCTTTTATTGGATCTATTCCAATATAGCAAGAACCCAAAGATAATGAAGTTGCCGCTAATAAGATGTTTTCTGAACAAATAGCTAAGTCTATCTCTTTCCATTTATAATCTCCAAGTTCTGTTTTAAAACAAGGAACAATTATCATAGGTGCGGTTTTTATAAATTTTCCATAGATTAATTTTTCACTTAATTCATTCAATATTTCTTTATTTTTAACAACCAAAAATTCCCATGGCTGTGTATTTCTTGCACTTGGAGCTTGCATCGCAGCTTTTAAAATATATTCGATATCATCGTCATTAACTTCTTTAGATTGATAAGACCTGATAGAGTTTCTTTTAAATATCTCGTCCATTTTTTAGAATTTCCCTTTTATGATATATTAACAAAGTTATTGATTTATTTCTAAATAAACGAGTATAATCATAGTGTTTCGGGGCTGTAGCTCATCTGGAAGAGCGCTTCCATGGCATGGAAGAGGTGGAGGGTTCGAGCCCCTTCAGCTCCACCATCTAGTAAAAGTCGACACTTTTGACAAATCAAGAGTGTCTTTTATTTTATAAAAGAAATGTCGACTTTATTAATAAAATATGCAGAATTATATATAAGGCAGATGATATTATGGCAAAAAAAGTAATTAATGTTAATTTAATTTATTTAAAGGTATTAAATCTATTATTGAAGAATCAAAAAAGTTAGTTGCTAGAAATGTGAATGCTATAATGCTACAAACTTATTGGAATATTGGTAGAAGAATTGTTGAAGAAGAGCAAAACGGTAACATGAGAGCTGAGTATGGTTCAGCCCTTCTTAAAGGACTATCATAAGAATTAACAAAGGTGTATGGTAAGGGTTTTTCTAAATCTAATTTATTCTTGATGAGAAGATTTTATCTTGAATTTCCAAAATTCCAAACACTGTCTGGAAAATTGAGTTGGTCTCATTATTTACTCCTTTTAGGTGTATTGGACTTGAACGCTAGAGGATTTTATGAACACGAATGTGAAAATTCTAATTGAAGTGTTAGAGAACTTGAAAGGCAAATTGATTCTCAACTTTATACTCGTTTACTATTATCCCTAAAACGAAATGATTTAAAGTAAAGAAGAAGTCAAATCGTTAAATTATTGAAATCGTTAAGCGATTTAAACTGATCACTTTTTAAAAAACAAAATAATTGCTCAATATAAATCTAAGATAAAAATCAATAAATAATAAATTTAAACTGCGCAAAAATATTTATTTATTAAAAATTGCGCGGTATAATGCTATTGATATATGAGGCGATATTATGATAATACGTGAAAAATATTTAAAACAAATAAGACCGTTTTATGACAGCGACTTAATCAAAATAATAACTGGGATAAGAAGATGTGGTAAATCAGTTATTTTAAAAACCATATATGATGAAATAAATCATATCACTTCGAATACAATTTATTTCGATTTTGAAGATGCTACTGATTTAAAAAAGGCTGGTACTGTTGATTTGTTGTTAAGCTATGTAGAACAAAACAAAAAAGAAGGGAAATGCTACATATTTTTAGATGAAGTACAAAATGTAAAAGATTGGGCTATTGCTGTAAGAACTCTAAGACTTCACAATAACTCTGTATTCATCTCTGGTTCTAACTCTAAGTTATTATCTAAAGAATTTGCTAGCGAATTATCTGGAAGATATATTTCTTTTAGGATTAGGCCTTTTGTTTATAAAGAAATAGTTGAGTATTCAAATCAAATAGGAAGGAATTTTAATGTTATAGATTATTTAATATGGGGAGGCTTTCCAAAAAGATTTGATATGGAAAATGATGAGTCAACAATTAGATATTTAAAAGATTTAGAAGATACAATTGTTATAAAAGATTTAATAAAAAGATATAAAATCAAAAAACCTGATCTATTTAAAAAATTCGTTAATTTCGTTTTAAGAAATAATTCTAGATTATTATCAGCAAGATCTATTCATAAATATTTAGAAGGGCAAGGTATTGAATGTTCTTCAAATACAGTTTTAGGCTATATGCATTATCTAAAAGAGGCTTATGTTATAGAAGAATTGCCCCAATATTCAACAAAGGTTAAAAGAGAATTAAACTTTAATCCTAAATTATATAATTCGGATGTTTGTTTTAATTCTTTAAAAGTTGACAACAGAAGATATGATTTAGATCATAATTTAGAAAACATTGTATATAATGAACTTTCATATATGGGATATGATTTAAAAGGTTTTGAGAATAAAGGAAAAGAGATAGATTTTATTGCTACAAAAAATGGGAAAACATATTTAGTGCAAGTCGCTTATAGTGTTGTTGATGAAAAAGCATATAAAAGGGAGTTTGGTGCATTTGCTGATTTAGATAATAGCAACCAAAAAGTATTAATAACAAATGATACAATAGATTATTCAACATCTACGGTACGTCATATTAAACTTGAAGACTTCTTAATGATGGATGAATTGTAATGTATAAAAACATTTATAAGGATTGATATTTTTGCAGTTCGAAATGATAAATACAATCTATAATCATTTCATATCAGCACACAAGTTTAGAGGTATTCCAACTATTGTTTCAAAATATGGAAAAAAAGTAATTTCGCTCAAAGAAAACAACATTATGGTTACCATTCCATTTAATCGAATTAATAATGCAGGTGATAAAGTGGGTGATAAAACACTGAACGTATCCGAAATTAAAGTTATTGCAGAAATACGAAATAATCCAAATATCACAAAACCTCAATTAATGATTAAATGTGATTTAGGAAAGACATCAATTGATAATATAATCAAAAAGTTAAGAGAAATGAATTATATTGGAAGAATTGGTGCTAATAAAATGGTTATTGGAAAGTTAACAAATAACTATCTAACTGAAGCTTAGATTACTAGTTTAATCTCTTTACCATTTCTAAGAATGAAGAGCACGAATCCATCATGAGTTACGACCATCTTCTGAATTAACTTATTAAACAATGATTCATCAAATTGGAGTGGAAGTTCTTTGCATTTCTTTAGTATATCTATAAAAGAAGTAATAGCGATGAATTTTGTTTTCCTCGTTTCATTTTCTTCTATATAAGAGCGTTGTATCTACTTTCAGCATCATTATGTCATTTATCTAAGAATGCATCTTGTATACGTAAGGTAATGCGCACAATCGTATTGCCTTTTTTCTTGCTTTTATAGCAGAATTTAGTCATTTAAATATGTTAATGATTTAAAATGGTGGTCTAATTTTATTTATGGTCTCTTCATCAACACACTTAACTGATAGAGTGAAGAAAACATTACACTAAAACGAAATGATTTAAAAATATTATATTTGCTGATGTAGCACTTCTTGATTTTAGGGAACATTATATATATAATTAAATTAAATTAGTTCCCTAAAGAGGTAATTATGGAAAATAATTTTTTAAAAATTCAAGAATTATTGAATCGACGTGCAGAATTTCAAACTCGATTAAATTTTTTTCCTTATGATGGTACACCCGAAGTTAAAACTATTTCAGGGAAAAGATATTTATATGTTCGCAAAAGAGAATTAGATAAAGTTAAATCCACATATGTAGGAGAATATTCTGAAGAACTATATAATGTTTTATTAAAGAATAATGCCGAAGCAAAATCTATTAGAAAAGAAATAAGGCATATCGATAAAGAACTAGCTTTACTAGGCTATAAAGATGAGAAATTATCTGAAAGGGTAATACTAAATTTAGAATTTGCTCGTTCTAATATGAAAAAAATTATTTATGATCAGGCTGTTTTAGAAGGTGTAGCAACTACTTTTCCAGACACTGAAACTATATTAGAAAATGGTGTCGTAAAAAATGCTAAAATAGAAGATATTCAAAAAATTATTAACCTTAAACATGCTTGGCAATTTATTTTAGATAAGGATGTCATTCAATCACGTAGTGACTATTATTTAGCTTCCTATATTGCTAAATTAGTTAATGAGGGTTTATTAGCTATTCCAAATGGTGGGCAAATAAGAGGCGTTCCTGTTACAATTGGCGGTTCAACTTATATTCCTCCTATACCTTCGGAATATATTGTTAAACAAAATATTATTGATTTATTAGATTCTGACCTAGAAGATATTGATAAAGCAATTGAACTATGCTTATATGTTATGAAAACTCAAATATATAACGATGGTAATAAACGAACAGCTATTGTTTATGCAAATCATTATTTAATTTCTAAAGGACAAGGTTTGTTAGTGATTGATTATAATAAAGTAAGTGATTTTAAAAAACTCCTTATTTCTTATTATGAAGATAAAGATTTAGTTTCAATAAAAAAGTTTTTAAAGGAATGTTGGATGAAATTTTAAATCATTTTCTGACTTAGTTATTCCCTTCAATGAATCGATGATAACAGCTTATAACGATCGAATAAAAATCCTATCGAGTGGTACTATACCGCCACTACAAACGATAGTTGGTTTTATGAAGGCTGCTCCATTTCTTTAAAAATAAATTGTCTGAAAATTTTCATTAACTCCATATAAGTGAATAGACATGAATAGATATTCCCACGATTATTTCAAGATATACATATATAAAAGTAATTTTACTCAAAGAAAATAACATTAGAGTTACTATACCATTTAATTGTATTAATGATGCGGGTTCATCATTAGGATCTTGCTTAACTAATTTACCTTCGATTGCGTATTGGAAAATTGATTTCTTTAGCTTGTCAGGAAATTCTTCTTCAAGTATTACTGAATCATTGTTTCCAATCTTCCCATGATAGCAATTATCATCAATAAAGCGGATATCACCCTTTGATTAATTTTCTATCTCTTAGTGTGAATTGTATCTTAAAACTTAGATGATACATCTTGTATAAGTAAGGTGATACGTATAATCGTATTGCCTTTTTTCTTGCTTTTATAGCAGTATTTACTCATTTAAATATGTTAACAATTTGAAATGGTTGTCTAATTTCATTTTTAGTTTCTTCATCTACTCACTTAACGGATAGAGTGAATAAAATTGCAAGAACTTGCAAAAATTTTAGTTAGAGGTGAACAGAATGATTAAAAGAGATATGTATCTACAAAAAATTATAGATAGAATGGACAACGGAATGATTAAAGTGATTACAGGTATTAGAAGATGTGGAAAATCCTATTTATTATTTGAGATTTTTTATAATTATTTGTTAGATCATAATATTCCTAGCTCACATATTATCACTTTGCAATTTGATGATAGATTAAATATAAAATATCGAGATCCAGATGTATTGTGCGACTTTATTCATAGTAAAATAACCGATTCTCAAAAATACTATATTTTGTTGGATGAAGTTCAATTAATATCAAATTTTGAAGAAGTATTAATCTCTTTTTTGCATATTAAGAATGTGGACATATATGTCACTGGGAGTAATGCAAAGTTTCTTTCATCTGATATCATTACTGAATTTAGAGGAAGAGGCGATCAAATTCATTTGTCGCCTTTATCATTTAAAGAATTTTTTGATGCGTGTCAATTAGAGTATGAAGACGCATGGAATGAATATTCTATGTTTGGCGGAATGCCATATTTATTGATGTGTAAAACAGATGAGCAAAAGATATCATATTTAAATAATCTATTCGCGGAAACATATATTAAAGATATTGTTAATAGAAACAACTTGAAAAATATTGATGTTTTTGAAGACGTTTTAAATATTATTTCTTCTAACATTGGTTCATTAACTAACCCTAATAAGCTATCAAATACATTTAAATCAATTAAAAACCAAGCTGTCTCTCCTAATACAATTAATCAATATTTGGAATATTGTGTTGATTCTTTTTTAATTAGAAAAGCATATCGATATGATGTAAAAGGAAAAAAGTATATAGATACTCCTCTCAAATATTACTTCAGCGATATCGGACTTAGAAATGCTAGACTTGGTTTTAGACAACAAGAAGAAAGCCGCATAATGGAAAACATCATTTATAATGAGCTAGTAACCTGTGGATATAATGTCGATATTGGAGTTGTCGTTGTTAGCGAAAAAAATGAAAATAATAACTATGTTAGAAAACAACTTGAAGTAGATTTTGTTTGCAACTTAGGCTATGAAAGATACTATATACAGTCTGCTTTGAATACTGATAATATCGAAAAAAAGAAACAAGAAGAGAGGCCATTACTTAATATTGATGATAGTTTTAGAAAAATTATTATCGTAAAAAATAATATAAAAAAATGGAAAGATGATAATGGGGTTCTTTTCCTTGGATTAAAAGAGTTCTTGTTAAATCCAGAATCAATAAAAGCTTAAATTGTCTTTCATTTTTATTCACGTCTTTTTTAGCAATTTTTTTGCGAAAATATCGATGAAGAACGCTCCAAGAGGTGCGGTAATAATAATTGATAAAACCGACACTGTTAAAATAACTTCGCCACAAGATAGACCAGTGGATAACGCTATTCCTCCAATAGAAGCTTGCACTGTGGCTTTAGGGAGATAAGCAAAGATACAAAATATTCTTTCTTTAATTGTAAGTTTAGTAAATAGTAGACATATAATTACGCCTATTGTTCTAGATAATAATCCAATAATTAGAACGAGTAAAGAAGGCCAAAAATTATTTAAGGCATAGGAAAAATTAACACTCGCGCCTACTAAAACAAATAATATAACTTCAAAAAATGTCCACATAGAGTTATAACCACGAGATAATTCTTTTGCTTTATCTTTTAATTTAAACGTTAAAATCATGCCAATAACCATAATTCCTAATAAAGAGGAAATGGAGATGTAAGGCTTTAATAAGTTTTCTACCCCAATCATTAAAAATGATGTACTGATTAATATTAATATATTTATCGGAAGTGAGAACTTTGTTTTCTTAAATATAAATAGCAAAATAATACCAACAACTATTCCAAAAATTATTCCGAGAATAATTGAAATAGGCGCTAGAGCAATTGAAATAAAATTAAATGTGTTAGTTTCTACTAAACTTAGAAAAGCATAAAATAAAACAATTACATAAATATCATCAACACTAGAACCTGCTAAAATAAGCTCTGGGACAGAGTGTTCTTTTCCATATCCTTCTTCGATTAATTTTATCATTCTTGGAGACACTACCGCAGGGGATACCGCCGCTAGAACAGATCCTAATAATAAACCTTCTTGCCAAGATAAATTGAGAATAAAATGTGATGCTAACATTATGCCAACTATTTCTAATGTCGCAGGTATAAAACACATTAATATTGCTGGTCTTCCAACTTTTTTCAAAGATTGAATGTTTAAATTCAATCCACTTCTAGTCAAAATAATAACTAATGCAATTTGTCTTAATTCACTTGATATATTTAGTATGTTTTCATCAATTAAATTTAAACAATATGGTCCAAATACTAAACCAACAATTATCATCCCAACCAAACCTGGGATTTTAATTTTATTTAGTAAATAACCAACAATATAGCCAACAAGAAGAATTAACCCGAAAGATAATATGAACATTTTCTCCTCCTATAAAAAACGCTGATTTAATCTACAAAAATTATGACAAAAAGTCATAAGTTGTAGACGTCATCAGCGTGTAAGCGGTTTTCTTAATTATTTAAGATGGAAGAACATCATTTCCGTTAAACATTATACATTATCAAATCTATAAGGAAATAAAAATCATTTAATCTTTATAGATAGCATCCTTTGTTTTTATCTTAAAACTTAGATAGTGGTGGTGAATAACGAAAGGATGATATATAATATGGAAACTAACAAAGGGGAAAAAGTTTCCATGAATGATATTATCATTGATTTAACGCTCAAACATTTAAAAGAAGATGGATTAAAATTTTCTATCGATGAAATAGCAAAAGAATTAAAAATATCTAAAAAAACTATATATAAATATTTTTCAAGTAAGGAAATATTGGCAAATTCTGTTTTTAATAAAATTACTAACATTACATTACTTGATTTAAACAAATGTTTGGAAAGTTCACCTATTGATAAACATAAAGTTTTAGAAATTTATTTATCGAGTTTCATATTACTGGATGAAAGATTATTTAATCGTTTTAGTCTTAATGAATCTGTGAAAGTCGTAGCGAATAAACGCCATCAACAAATTAATGAAATGATGAATAATAGTTTTATAAAAGATGAGTCAATTTTGTTTATTATTGAATCAACTTTTAAGAGTTTATATTCATATAGAAATGACAAAAATATTGTTGAAAAAACTATAGAAAGACTTATTTTATTATGGGTATAATTATTGAGGTTTTGAAGGTTTTTGCGATAATTTGTGTGGCTTTTATTGTTGGAAAAGTAATAGCAAAAATCAAATTACCTGCCATATTAGGATGGTTAATAGTCGGTGTTGTTTTTGGGCCATATTTAGCGGGTATTGTTGACCAAACTATTATTGATTCTCTTGCGTATAAGATATTTATAAAACTATTAGAATGTTTCGCTGGAGTGCTTATTGGAAAAGAAATTATCTTTAAGAAATTAAAATCTTCAGGTAAACAAATAATTGGTATTACTTTTATTCAATCGCTTGGCACTTTTGTATTAGTGTCTTTGATTTTTCTTATCGTTTTTATTTTTACTAATACCCCATTATATTTAGCATTTGTTTTTGGCGGTATTGCTCTCGCTACCGCACCCGCACCAGCGCTTGCAATTACTAATGAATATCACACTGATGGACCAGTCACTAAAACACTCATCCCTTTAGCGGCTTTAGATGATGTTATTGGCGTAGTTGTTTTCTTCACTGTGATTTCAATTATCAATGCTTCTTTTTCAAGTGGTGATTCTTCTATTTTCTTAATTGTTTTATCAATTATTTTGCCTTTTGTAATAGGAATTTTGCTTGGACTTGCCGCTAGTGGGATTTTAAAGCACCTAAGAAACGAAAAATGGAAATTCTTTACATTAATATTATCTTTAATAATTTCTCTTCTAGTTGGCTTAATTTTTGACAAATTTATTTTTAATTCATTCTCATTAAATTATTTGATTATTGGTATGTCATTCACTACAACTTTAGTAAATTTAGTGGAAGAAGATAAATTAAAAACAATATTTAATTGGTATAAACCGATATTAAATTTTTCATTAATTGTCGTTATTGTCAATTTAGGAATGCCACTTGATTACCGTTTAATATTTGGCGCTGGAATATTTACTGCAGTATACATTTTATCTCGCGCTAGTGGGAAAATTTTATTCTCTTTTATTGGTGGCAAAATTACAAAAGCGGATAAAAATGTTACTAAATATTTAGGCTTTACTCTTTTACCTCATTCAGGAGTTTCATTAATCTTTACCGGTATTGCTGCGACAACATTAAACACTATAGATCCTTCTTTAGCGAGTATTGTTCAAGGAACGATATGCGCTGCTGCATTAATAAATGAAATTATCGCAGTTATTTTGGCTAAATTTGCGTTCAAGTGGGCGCATGAACTTAATAGTGTTTCTACTAATCAAACAAATTAATTATTTTTAATTTTAAATAGTTCTATAACCCCATAAAGTTTATTTCTAATAAAAATAATAGTAAAATTGAATTTGGAAATATCAGTTAATAATTTTTGTGAAAATTATTTCATATAAATTATAAAAAAGCGCTTTTTGCTTTTATAAGTAGAATAATAATTGTATTATTATATTACGCTTCAAGAAAAGGAGGGATGCCTATGGCAAATAACGAACAACCACAACGCAAAAAAATATCCTGGGGATTAATTATTTCGTTTGTTTTAGTTATTGGAATGACAATATTCCTAGTATTTAATCTTTTTGGTGGAATCGGAAGTAGTGAAACATTCACTACCGCACAATTTGTTCAAAACTTAATGAACAACAATATTACTGAAGTTACCGAAACACCTAAAGAATCAACGATCGTTGTTGTAACTGGTAAATATAAGAAAGTCGTCAATTCATCGACTCGTACTCTTTCATTTACTTATCGTGTAGCTTATGACACCTACTACGTTACAGAAACTGATTACACTTATAAGGATGAAATGACCAATCAAGATGTCAATTTAAATGATGTCAATTTATCCCAATTAGTTATTAGCAAACATAATGAAGGAGTTATTTCTTCATACATCGTCAAAGATGTTTATGTTACTAGCTGGTGGGATCAATGGGGACCAACAATTATCATGCTTGGAGGTTCAGTTATTATCGTATTTTTCTTGTTCTCCCGTTTAGCAGGTTCTGTTGGAGCGAGTAATAACAAAGCTTTAGATTTTAATAAATCGCGAGCAAGACGAGAAAACGCTAGTAAAGTCAGATTCTCTGATGTCGCTGGCGCAGATGAAGAAAAAGTTGAAATGGAAGAAGTGGTTTCTTATTTAAAAGAACCAAAGAAATATGCAAAATTCGGAGCAAAATTGCCAAAAGGTATTTTATTAGTTGGCCCGCCAGGATGTGGCAAAACTTTACTTGCAAAAGCAGTTGCGGGTGAAGCAGGTGTACCTTTCTATTCTATTTCTGGTTCTGACTTCGTTGAAATGTTTGTCGGTGTCGGTGCTGGAAGAGTTAGAGATATGTTTAAAGTTGCTAAAGAGAACGCTCCATGTTTGATTTTCATCGATGAAATCGATGCAGTTGGTCGTCAAAGAGGTGCTGGTCTCGGTGGTGGAAACGACGAAAGAGAACAAACCTTAAACCAATTATTAGTGGAAATGGATGGTTTCTCTGATAATTCAGGTATCATTGTCATCGCTGCAACTAATAGAGATGATGTTTTAGACCCTGCCCTACTCCGTGCTGGAAGATTTGATCGTAAGATCACTGTCTCTTATCCAGATGCGAAGGGCCGTGAAGAAATATTTAAAGTTCATGCGAGAAATAAAACTTTATCTAAAGATGTTGATTTTGCGGCACTCGCTAAAAGAACTGTTGGATTCTCAGGTGCTGATATTGAAAACATCTTAAATGAAGCTGCTATACTAGCAGTTAGAAAAAATTTAAATGAAGTTTCTATGGCGGAAATTGATGAAGCCATTGATAGAAGAATTGCTGGACCAGCAAAATCTAGCAGAATGCTTTCTAAAGAAGAAAGAAAGATGATTGCTTTCCACGAAGCTGGACATGCGATTATTGGATTAAAATTACCTCATAGTGATGTTGTCCAAAAGATTACTATCGTTCCTCGTGGAAATACTGGTGGTCATGTTAGAATGACTCCAGAACAAGACCGCTTTGTTTTAACAAAGAAAGAATTAGAAGCTCGTATTGTTGGATATTTAGGTGGTCGTACTAGTGAAGAAATTTTCTTCAACGAAGTGACTACAGGCGCTCAAAACGATATTGAAGTCGCAACTCGTATTGCGAGAATGATGGTTACTGAACTTGGTATGTCAAGTTTAGGACCAATTCAATATGAAAGAGATACTGGTTCTGTTTTCTTAGGAAGAGATTATACCTCTTCACAAAAGAACTTCTCGACAGAAATTGCTTTCGAAATTGATAAAGAAGTTAGAAAGATTATTGATTCCGCTCATGAAAAAGCGCATGAAATAATTACTGAATTTAAAGATGATGTCACTTTAATCGCTAACACTTTATTAGAAAGAGAAAGTATCACTGCAGAAGAGATTGATTATTTATTAGAACATCGTCATTTAAAAGATGCGGAAGTCGAATCTAAAGTAGTTGAAGTAGAGGAAGACACCACTAATAAAGACGATGCCAAAGACGCATAAATAAAAAATATTAGGAAGGTTAAATCCTTCCTTTTTTATCATCATGGATTATATCACTTTAAATAATAAGAAAATGAAAGGGAGAGCGGTTCTTGCTCCAATGGCAGGAATCTCTTTTTCTTCATATCGAAAATTTAATAAGAAATTTCATACTTCTTTTTCTTATACAGAAATGGTTTCTGATATGGGTTTAATCTATAATAACAAAGAAACTTTATCTTATTTAAAGACTGATAAAAATGAAGGAATTGTCGGATTACAATTATTTGGAAATAGTAGCGAAAATCTATTAAAGTCAATGGAAATTGCTTTAAAAATTAATCCAAATTTCGCTTTTATTGATGTTAATATGGCTTGTCCAGTCAATAAGGTTACTTCCACTGGCGCGGGTTCTTCCTTATTAAAAGACGTCGATAAAATTAAGGAAATTATTACTACATTAAAAAGTCATACTACCTTACCTGTTTCTATTAAAATTAGATTAGGAATTGATGAAAATCACCTTAATTATTTAGACGTTATTTCTGCGGCCATTTCTAGTGGAGTTGACTTTATTGCGTTGCACGCTAGAACGAAAAAACAACTATATTCTGGAAAACCTTTATATGATGAAATTCGTGGGTTAAAAGATAAAGTTAGTGTTCCTTTGATTATTTCTGGTGATATTTTTACAGTTGAAGACGCTATACACGCTATTAATATTACTGGTGCGGATTATGTTTTAGTAGCACGTGGAGGCATTGGAAATCCACTTTTGATTAAAGAAATAAATTATTATTTTAAAACAGGAAAAATTAAACACTATAAAAGAACAATAAATGGACAAATTAAATTATGCTTAAAATTAGGAAAGATGATTATCAAAGATAAAGGCGAATATTCTGGTATGAGAATATATCGAGGAATTGCTCCAAAATTTTTTGTTGGACTTCCTAATTCTAAAAATGTCAAAGTCGCTTTAGCGGGTTCTTTATCATCCTATAGCGATTTAGTTAGAATTTTAAAAGAGTATAAAAGAAGTTTTAAGTATTAAAAAAGAACTTGTATTTATGTATAATGAAAAAACTGGAGGGAAATAACCTTATGGAAGAAAAAGAATTAAATGATCAAGAACTAATCCGACGAGAAAAGTTAAATAAATATGTAGAAATGGGCATTGATCCTTATGGACATAAATATAAAGTTACTATGTCTTGTAAAGAAATTAGAGACGCTCTTAAAAATAAAACTCCTGCTCAAATTGAAAAGAAACATTTAGTGGTTTCTATTGCTGGTAGAATAATGGCCATTCGTAGAATGGGTAAAGCATCCTTTATTAACATTCAAGATAGAAGCGGTAAAATGCAAATTTATATTGGTATTGATCAAGTTGGTAAAAAAGCTTACGACTTATTCAAACTCGCGGATATCGGTGACATCATTGGCGTTTCTGGTTATGTAATGACTACTAGAACTGGTGAATTGACCGTTAAAGCTGAAAAATATACACATCTTTGTAAATCTCTCCATCCTCTTCCAGAAAAATTCCATGGTTTAACTGATGTTGAAGAAAGATATAGAAGAAGATATCTTGATTTAATCATGAATGAAGATGCAAAAAACACTGCGATAAAAAGAGCGAAGATTATTAGAAGTATTCAACACTTTTTAGATGATAAAGGTTTCATAGAATATGAAACAAGTATCCTCTCTCCTATTTTAGGTGGTGCGGCCGCGCGTCCATTTATTACTCATCATAACGCCTTAGATAGAGACTTTTATTTACGAATCGCTACTGAATTGAATTTAAAAAGACTTCTTATTGGCGGATTAGAAAAAGTTTATGAAATTGGACGATTATTTAGAAATGAAGGTATGGATAATTCCCATAATCCAGAATTTACTTCAATTGAAATATATGAAGCTTATTCTGATTTAAAAGGAATTGGTAAATTAATCGAAGATTTATTAAGACATGTTTCTAAGGAAGTATGTGGAGACTCTATCGTTACTTATTTAGATAAAACCATCGATTTTAAACATAAATTTAGATGGGTAAAAATGAGAGATTTAATTTTAGAAAAAACTGGTATCGATTTCTATGAAATCAAAGATTTTGAAACCGCGAAATCTCTTGCTGCGTCTCATGATATCCACCTTGATGAATTTAAAAACACTGTTGGATATGTGATGAACGAGTTTTATGAACAATTATGTCAAGATGATTTAATTCAACCTACATTTGTTTACGAATATCCTATTGAAGTTTCTCCATTAACTAAAAAGAGTAAAGACCCACGTTTCGTCGAAAGATTTGAACTTTTTGTTAACGGAAAAGAACTTGCAAACGCATATACAGAACTCAATGATCCAATCGATCAAAAACAAAGATTCCTCGATCAACTTAAAGCAAAGGATTTAGGTGATGAAGAAGCGAGTGAAATGGATAATGACTTCGTTGAAGCGCTTGAATATGGCATGCCTCCTGCTGGAGGAATTGGAATGGGTATCGACCGTTTAGCGATGATTTTAACCAATCAACCATCTGTTAGAGAAGTCATCCTTTTCCCAACTATGAAAAATCAAAATAAATAATATTTAATTTAAATAAAAACGGAATTTTCCGTTTTTATTTTTTAAAAATTTTATAAAAAATATAATCAAAATCTAAAAACTGCCCTATATAAGATATATGGGACAATAATATCAAAAATATTATTTGCTTGAAGTTTCTATAACGACTTTTGTATAATACAAATGCTGTAAAGCAAAATTCTCTCTGCTATATCTATGAATATAGCCAGAAAAGACCAAAGGGAGGTGTACAAATGAGAAATTACGAAATTATGTACATTGTTAAGGCAAACTTAGATGAAACTGGTCGTAAAGAAGTCATTGAAAAGTTAAACACAATTTTAACTGATAATGGCGCGACAGTTACCAAAGTTGATGAAACGATGGGATTAAGAGATTTAGCGTATCCTATCAACGATGAAACCAAAGGTTATTATGTTGTCTTAGATGTTACCGCTGATGAAAAAGCCACAAGCGAATTCTCTCGTCTTGTGAAAATCAATCAAAACGTATTACGTCATATTGTTGTCTTAAAACACGAATAAGGAGGACAATTATTTATGATCAATCGAGTTGTTTTAGTAGGTCGTATCTCTCACGACTTAGAACTCAAAAGAACTAATTCTGATGTCGCGGTTGTTTCTTTCCGCGTCGCGGTAGACAATCGTCAAAAAAACGCTGATGGAACTCGTTCAACAAGTTTCATTCCTTGTAAAGCATTTTCTCAAACCGCAGAAAATATGTTTAAATACATTAGAAAAGGTTCGTTGGTAGGTGTCGAAGGCCGTTTGAATCAAAGAAGTTACGCTCGTGAAGATGGAACCAATGCTTCCATCATGGAAGTTATCTGTGATTCCGTTCAATTTTTAGAGCCAAAAGGTGCTGCTTCTTCTACTGATACCAGTACCGGTTTTGTATCTCAAGTTGCTAAAGAACAAAATGAGAACGCTAATCTTGATTCATTAGATTTGCCTGATGACGATCTTCCATTCAATGTATGAAAGGAAAATTAAATAATGGCATTTAAAAAAGTTAGACCACACAAAAAGGTCTGTTATTTCAAGAAAAATAACATTAAATATATCGACTATAAAGATGTTGAAACATTAAAAATGTTTATTACACCAAATGCTAAGATTGCGCCACGTCGTGCAACTGGCACTTGTGCAAAACATCAAAGAGAATTAGCGAAAGCTATTAAACTTGCGCGTTATATGGCTTTATTACCATACGTTCAAGAATAATATTGATATATATTAATTGAATAATACCTCCGCAATTTCGCGGAGGTATTTTTTATATTTATGGATTTAATTATGCTAATTAAAACATATATTCATATGAGGCAAATGGGTCGATTTTATCAATCAATATTTCATTTTTATATTTTAAGATGTATCTAATTTTACATGAAGGACATTCGTGAATATAACGAACCATTTCTCCTTTAATAGGAGCCTTTAATTTATGAGATATAAATTCTTCAATTATTATTTCTAATAAATATTTGTTTTTCTTAATAATGATATGATTTTTCTCCATTTTTATAATCTTAGCGAAATTATATGTTCCAAATAAATATTCTTTATCGTGGGTTTTTATTAAACAAGTAATTCCTTTTATTGTTATTAATCCTAATGGTATACTCGCAATCGCGAGAGTTAAGGAAACATCCTTTTTGCTTGAATTGAGCCATAAGTATTTATTTGGGAAGTTTTTTCCTTTATCTCCTTCAATATAACCATCACCGTGTTTAAATTTTATTTCTTCATTGTTGATTACTAACCTACCATTAACTAAATGATTCATGGAATAAATGTGATGTTTACATTCGATAGGTAAAAATCTAAAGAAAGACATAATATCTTTTTTAATTGGAACAAAATTAGAAAATAGTAATTCTCCATGAATATTGATATCTTCTTGTTGGATATGACATTTAATATGATTGTTATCCATTTCTATTTGATTAATATCTTTAATTAAAAAAGATGTTTCATTATTAATTAATTGTATTAAGTGACCATCATTAGAAAAGGAATCGATGAATGCGAGTGTTTTTCCATCGCTATTTTGACATTTATAATAAATACCAAAAAATTTATTTCTCCTCACACTTATACTCTATCTAATATCACTAATTAAACCAATGGTTAAAAAAGTCATTTTTGTTTATTAAAATTTACTTTTCTTTAAAATATAACAAATTTTTATAAAATTTTTTAATTATTAATAATTAAATGTAAAAAGTTTACTAAATTTTTTATATTAATTTATTTTATAAAAATAAAAAGAAAAACCATAATTTTTACAAGAAATATTTTTTACTAAAATTTTAAAAAATAAAGTATAATTATTATGTATTTATTTGTTTTTATTTATAAGGAGTTCATTATGGCAACATTAAGTTTTCGACATATTGACAAAGTATATCCAAACAAAGTTCAAGCTGTTTTTGATTTTAATTTGGAAGTAAAAGATAAAGAGTTCATCGCCTTCGTTGGCCCTTCTGGATGTGGTAAATCTACTACACTTAGAATGATTGCCGGTCTAGAAGATATAACCGCAGGTGATTTATATATCGATGATAAACTTGTCAATGGTGTCATGCCAAAAAATAGAAATATCGCGATGGTTTTCCAAAACTACGCATTATATCCACATATGTCAGTGTATGACAATATGGCGTTCGCATTAAAACTTAGAAAAAGTTTATTAGTTACAGTAAACAAAAAGGTTTTATCAGTAATGGATGTTTATATTAAAAACAATCCTGACAACTCTTCAGATGTTGTGGAAATGAGAAAAACTTTATCAAATTTAGATACTTTAAAAGCCTTTTTAGAAACTGAAGACGTTGAAGAAAAATTAGCGGCATTATTATCAAAAGTTATCAATGAAAAAATGAGCGTAGATATTACTAAAGATTCTTTCTATAAATATCGTCACTACACTAAAGGGGAAATTAAAGAAAGAGTGCTCGCTGCGGCAGAAATATTAGGTATTACCCCATATTTAGAAAGAAAACCTGCTGCTCTTTCAGGTGGTCAACGTCAAAGAGTAGCGTTAGGTAGAGCGATCGTTAGAAGTCCAAAAGTCTTCTTAATGGATGAACCATTATCAAACTTAGATGCTAAACTCAGAGTTCAAATGAGAAGTGAAATTATTAAAATTCATAAAAGAGTTAATGCGACAACAATTTACGTTACTCACGACCAAACTGAAGCGATGACTATGGCGGATCGTATCGTCGTTATGAAAGATGGTTATATTCAACAAATTGGAACTCCAAAAGAAGTTTATAGCAATCCTGCGAATATGTTTGTCGCGGGCTTCATTGGCTCTCCAAGCATGAACTTCTTTAATGGCACTGTTATGAAAAACAAATTTGTTTTTGATGGAGAAGAAAAACAATCGATATCTTTCAAAGATTTGAGTGATGAACTCAAAGAAAAATTGAAAGATTATGATGGTAAAAAAGTTGTTCTTGGTATTCGACCAGAAAGTATCAGCGTTGACACTGAAGGGAAATCTTCAAGCATCGATGCAAAGTATGATATTTCTGAACTATTAGGTTATGAATTATTAATTTATGGTTTCATTGATGGTCAAAGAGTGACTTTCAAAACTGACCTTAATAACGAAAAATATGTCAAAGAAAATTTCAAAATTAAATTTGATTTTTCAAAAATTGCTTTCTTCGATGAAGAAACTACAAATAGAATTTAATTATGATTAAACTCTTATCTCGTTATAGTTGCACTACTAATCCAAAACTTAAAAAAGAATTTCCTCACATCCAAATTAAAGGTAGTGAAAAAATCATCTTTAAGTTATTGACTGATTATTTAAAAAATAACGAGTATGAAAACATTAAATCAGATGAATACTATCTTGATTTATATGGCGAAAAGGATGGATACGAAGTATCCTTCCAAATTGAAAAGAGTGAAATTGAAAATGTTCTTGAAATTCAAATTTCCATTTTTGGAAAAAAGAAAAGAGGAAGAACACACATTCGACTAGAATTAATTTACGATGATATACTGTCGCTAATAGTAAACAAAAAACAATAAAAATAAACAATTTTATATAATAAGTTCAAAAATAGACAACTAAAATATGAGGGTTTATTCGATAAATCCTCATTTTTTATTATTAGTAAAAAATAGTATTGAAGATACAAATAAATTTTAGTAAAATTATACTAGAAAATGAAAAATCAAAATATTTACTAAAATTTTTTAAACAAATTAACGATAATTTTTAGTAACTTAATCATTATTTTGATTAACGTAATGGTGGATAGATATGGAACTTACAAAATTTGGCGCAGAATGTGAAGTTGTTGATGGTGTTTATAAAGTGAATGGAAATGAACAATCCTTTTGTTTTATGGATAACCCATATAATGATTCATATTCATTTTCAGTAAAAATTAAATTAACAAAAGAAGGACAAGCTGGTATTTATTTTAGAACTATATGTAAGAATGGCCCACGTTGGTTTGTTGGCTATTCTTTTTTAGTTGATTATAAAGACCACACAATCACACTTACTAAAGTAAGTAATGGTGATCACTTACAAAATGTCCTCGGACAAATGAAATACCCATTTGAATTGAATACCTGGTATGAAATGAAAGTTGAACAAGAAGGTAAAAACGTTCGTTTATATTTTAATAACTTTTTGCACGATGATGATCCATATCCAAAATTCGATTTAGAATTAGCCCACTACAACAAAGGCACAATCGGTTTAGCGTTCGGCGAAGGAGTCGCAGAATTTAAAGATGTGGAAGTCAAAGAATTCCGCTTTGAAAAATTAGATAAAGATCATTCATTTAAAAACCCAATTCTTTATGGTGCTGACCCAGACGTCATGTATCACGATGGCACATATTATGTTTACTACACTGATACCGCGGATATGTCATTATTCCAATGTTATACCAGTAAAGATTTAATCCATTGGAGTGATCCAATCGTCGTTTTCCATGGTAAAGATGGCTGGGGTAACAATGAATATATGTCCCCAAATGTCATCTATAAAGATGGTTGGTTTTATATGTTTTATGCTTCGCATACTGCTTACGATGAAAACAACAAAAGACATGTTCAAGTCACCTATGCGACAAGTAGAAGCCCTCTTGGACCATTCAAGAGTGAAAAGAAAGTTCCATTACACACTGATGTTCAAGAAATTGGAGGCGCACCATTTGTCGATGATGATGGAAGAGTCTATCTCAGTGTCGTCCGTTTCAAACAAGGAAATGTTTGTTGGATTATGGAAATTGAACTCGATGATGGTGAAGTGAGAGTTAAAGAAGATACAGTCACTTGTATGTTTGAAGCGACAGAAGACTGGGAAAAAGACTACGCGAACATCGTTGAAGGGGCCGTCATCGTTAAACATAACGGATTATATTATGCGATGTATGCTGGTAGCCACTATAAAGGCAGCTATGCTGAAGGATATGCCACTAGCAAACATCCATTAGGGCCATGGACCAAATATAAATACAATCCAATTTTAAGGTCTCATTATCAAACCCGCGCTGTTGGTGATAGTGTTTGGACCAAATCTCCAAGTGGTAATGAACTTATTATGTTCTACCATCAACATTATTCTACGACTGAAATTTCCCCACGTTGGATAAGAATGGACAGAATGAAATTCGTCAAAGTCGATGATGACGATGATGTATTAGTAGTCAACGGTCCAACCATGACTCCACAAAAGGAAATTAAATAATAAACATTATTAATAATAATTAAAAGATTGGAAACGAAAAAAGGAGCTTATATGAAAAAGAAGAAACATTCGTTTACATTTCTAACATTTATGCTCGGTGCGACATTAATTGTCTCAACAACATCAATGTTAGCAAGCTGCAGTCAAGTAGAGGAGCATGAATATGTTGTTCATTTTGAAACTAACTGTAATACAACTATTCCTGATCGAATCTACAACACCAAAAAGAAAAATGAATTCACTCTTCCAACTTCTAGTGAACTCACCAAATTTGGTTACAAATTATTAGGTTGGTGTTACGATGAACAACTTTCTAATGATGTTAATCCTTCGAATATCATCATTACAAGTGATACGACATTGTACGCAAAATGGGAAGCTGGTAAATATCAAATTTCTTTTGATACAGACACTGATGAAGTAATTGAAAATATGCCAATTTCTTATGGTGAAACAGTTACTCTCCCAACACCTAAAGATAAAGTTATTGCTGGTACCGGATATAAATTTAAAAGATGGTACTACGTCGCTAATAGCAGTTATCACACTGATACATTTACATTAAATTATCCACAAAATGTTTCATTATTAGCAGAATACGATTATCTTGTTAGATCAAGTTATATCATCGATGAAGATGGATATTATCGCATTAAATCAACATTAGCGATTACGGAAATCTCCTCGATGCCATTGGCGTATGGTACATTCTCTGCTTCCATTACTTATGATGCATTTACAGCAAATAAAGGCGGATTTGTTTGGAACGCAACTCTCGATCCAGATACAGAATCCCCATGGGAAGGTGTTTCACAATTCTATGTGTTACATATGAATCCATCAAGTGGCGCGATCCAATTAGCGTACAATGATGGCTTATCATTATCTACTTCCTATCACGTTTTAAAAACTGTCGCTTTAAGTGGATTGACTGAAAATGTCAAAACTAAATACACTGAAGCGAAAGAAAAGAATGAACCAGTCACATTTGATTTCTCTGTTACTTTCTCTTCAACAGAAATCAAAATCGAATTAGATGGAGAAACTCAAATCGATTACACTGGTGCTTTCCCAGTCTTAAAAGGTCTTGGTGTTGGATTTAGAGCCAATGATAAATCTATCAAATTCTCTAATCCAAAAATTACCCCAACTCATTATCAAATTGATTTTGATGTTGATGGTGGAGACCCAGTTGATTTAATTAGAATACCAGTTAACACTTCAGTCAATGATTCTGAATTCACTCTTCCAACCCCAGTCAAACAAGGATACGAATTCCTTTATTGGGCTGATGAAAATGGAACAGAATATACCGGAAATGAAGTTGTTAGCACTAATATCACATTAAAAGCTGTTTATGAACAAATTCCAGGTGGCACCTTTGTCACTTATGTCACAAACAACGAAGATTCAGTTCCTGTCAAATTCATTAGAAGCGGTAGCACTTTAGGTGAATTACCAGATGTTAGTAAATTAGGTTTCGATTTAACTGGTTGGTTTATGTTAGATGGCGATAATGAAGTCGCGGTCAATGAAGACACAACATTCGTTGATAGCACATATGATGGTGAAGCCACTAAAGTAACAATCTATGCGAAATGGATTAAAAATAGTCCAGAAGACGAAATCGAAATCGATATTAGAAAAGGTACATATCCAGTCGACACTGATTACGACGGATATACCGCATATACCGCGAGCAAAAATAGTTTCGCGACAATTGGTACCCTCAGTGAAGGTACATTTACAACATTCATTAAATTTGCCCCACTCAATGGTAATGGTCTTGTTATTGGTGGTGATTTATTAGATAACTTCGGTTATCAATGCAACGCTGACTTTATGCAAACTGGTTCTAAATATTATTATTGGCATTTCAATAATGGTACTGGTGTTTACCAATTCGCTAAAGTGACAGATCCAAATAATGATTTAAGTACAAATATCACTAACCCAGGTTATGACGTTTTATATAATGGTCAAATTGAGAATTTCACTGCTGGAAGCCGTCATTTATTATCGGTTACCACTCACTATTCTTCATTGACTACTCGTGTCTTTGAATTATCTATTGATGGTGAATATATTAGCACTGTCGTTGATGATGGAACCATCGCGGGTGAAGTCATTACTGGCGATTACATTGGATTTAGAAACCAAGGTGGTGCTTGTACATATTATGGAATCGATTTAACTAGAGAAAGTGAAATGGATTGTACCACTGTTAACTTAGATATCGATGGTGCAGTTACTACCTATTCAAGACATAACGGTTGGGAATTAGTGTTACCAACCCCAGTCAAAGATGGCTACGCTTTCGTTGGTTGGACCACAGTCAAAGATGATGTCACTACTTTAGTAGAAGACACCATCATTATGAGTGATTCTTTAAGTGGTAAAACATATTATTCATATTTCATTGATTCAAGTAAGTCACTTCTCATCATTGACACTAATGGTGGAGTCTCTTCTCAATCAATCGTTATCGTTGATGCAAATTCAAACTTATTGAGTGCATTAGAAGATCCAACCAAAAAAGGATTTAAATTCGTTGGTTGGGTTGATGAAGAAGGTAATGACATTACCGAAACAACTCTCGCTGATAAACTCATTTTCAACCTTAAAGCTGTTTGGGGTGCGGTCAGTGAAAACATTCTTGAAATTGACGCTGTTAACTCCAGTTTAAAAACCACGATGAAAATCGATGAAGATGATGTTTATAAATATTATGCAATGTCTTCAAGTACTGGCTTTGCAACATTTAACGATTCATTCACATTCGGTTCTATTAAAGGATTCTATAAACCAAAAGGCGCTTTCAGCAAAGGAGATTATGGTATTGCCTTTAGAGGAACGAATTTAGCAACCACAACAAGCAGTAGCAATTATAGTTATTACTCTTGTTACACCTTTAGATTCAAAGAAAATACAGGCGGTATGGAACTATATGATATGGGTGACTCAACTGGCACGGCGAAAGCAACTGTTTTAGCACCTGCTGTTAGTTGGGCAACTAAATTCCCAAATACTTCATTTTTAGATGATATCCACTCATTCGAAATCAGTTTTATTGAAAACGATGCAGGTGGAGCAGCAATTAAAATTTATGTCGATGATGTTCTCATCTTTGATGTGACGACAACTTCTGTTTATGCTGGCACAGAACTCGGATTACGTTTAACCGGTAATACCGCTTCCTCATCAACTGGTTCATTCTTCGGCATTCATATAGATTAATCAAAACAAAAATAATTTAAAAATTTATTAAAGAAAGGAGTTTATATGAAAAAACTAATTAAGTGGCTATTTCCTATTCTTGGTGTTACCTCTTGTTTTGCCTTAATGGTTTCTGTATTTTCTAACGGTGGAAATAAATATATTTCTACAACTAAAAATAATACCTCCAGTCCTGAATACACTATTAATTTCACGGACAAAGAAAACCATGTCGAGACAAGTGGAACTGGAACTGTAACTGCTAAAACAGTTATGGGAAATGAGATTGAATTTGCTTACACTGATGCGACGAGTACCTCGGATAGCTTTGTTATCCTTGCCAGTGGTGGTTCGTTCTACAATAATTATTCCGTCAGTGTTGTTGGAAATAATAGACTCAGTGGTGTTTATTCCGTAACCGCAACCTTTAGTGGAACACTAAATCTCGATTACACATGGAATGAAACACTTGAAAGTGGAGAACCATATCTCCGCAGCGGAATCGTATTACAAACAGGTGTCGAATTTACCTTTGGTAATGAAACACCAAGTTTCTTAAAATTCTCTGCAGGAACTGCTGTAACTATTGAAAGTATCAATGTTAAATATTCATGTTCTTACTCTGATATCCCAGATTCAGTTTACAAAATCAGTAATCCAAACGATTTAGTCAACTTTACTTATCTTGTTAATAATGGTTTACAAGATTTATCAGCAATTTTATTAGACGATATCAATATGGATGGTGTTTCATATTCTGGTATTGATACAACTTATACTGGTACATTTAATGGTAATAACCATGCAATTACTGGTTTATCCTTCTCAACTGGAGGAGTTAAATGTAACGATTCTTTATTTGCCATTTTAGGTGATGGAGGCGTTATTCAAAACTTAGATGTCACCGCGACTCTTACTAATGTTGATACAAGAAACGCTATCATCGTTGGTGAAATGACAGGAGCGTCCACAATTAAAAATTGTATTGCTCGTGGAACTGTTACTGCGAAAGCAACAGCCGACGAAGGTATTGGTGGTGTTGTTGGATATATTAGTTCCACTACTGGTGCAGTAGTTGATAATTGTGTTAATTTTGCTTCAGTTACTTCTCCTTCTAACGGTTCTTTTGGTAGAAGAGTAGCAGGCATTGTTGGTGGTACTGGTTCTTCTTCTTCTTCTGCTCCTACAAAAGCAACAATTACCAATTGTACAAATTATGGAAAAATTTACGCTCGTAGCTATGCTGGTGGAATTGTTGGTCAATTAGGTTATGGTACAACCCAAGTAGTTGACGGTAATAAAAACTATGGCATTATTGACACTGTAAATGGTGGTTATGGTGGTGGAATTGTTGGAAGATTCCTCCAAGGCACTATTACAAATAATTTTTCCGGTGGCGGATATGTGTATGGAACTACAACACGTATTACTGTTGGGCACAAAACTACTACCACAACCGATGAAGATGGAAATAGTACAACAACAACTACATATTTAAAAATGGATGATATCAGCATAATTGCTAAAAAAGTACCTACTACAGTTAATTATCTTGCTTCTGCATCTGATAAATCAGTCGCAGGTTATGAAACAATTGGTTCAGGAAGCACAAATTATGGTTATTGTGTTGGTGAATTTAATGGTACTGGCGTAATTGATGATACTAATATTGCTGGCTGGTCTGGTTCGAAAACTGCTGCTTCAGCCTTATCTGGTACAGGTACAGAAGAAGATCCATATTTAATTGTTAGAGCAAAAGATTATTTTGCTTTAAGGGATATTTGTAATGCTTCTTCATCAGACGTTCATTTTAAATTAATGAAAGATATTGATTTAGATTATCATAAAGATGATCCTGATTATAGTGCTAGTACAAATACTGCTTATAGTCTTATTATTGGAACTGCTGCTGCTAAAACTGAAGCATTAGCATTTAAGGGCACATTTGATGGAAATGGTCATACTATTTATAATTTCTCATCATCTACCGGCGATACAATTGGTTCAGGATTATTTTCTTACACTGATGGTGCAACCATCAAAAATGTTACTTTTGTTAACCCAACAATTAAAAATGTCAAATCAAAAGGTATGATTGCTGTTGTTACTGGTTCTACAACAGGTGTAACAATTGAAAAAGTTAACGTTGTTGGTGGTAGAGTTAATAGTACGAATGAAGTAGGTAGTTTAGTTGGTACTGTCAAATCTGGTACCGCTACAATTACAAATTGTTCTAGCTCTGCTACTATAACTGGTACAAATAGTGTTGGTGGTTTTGTTGGTGGCGTTGGTTTTACTAACAATAGTACTTCAACAACCGCTGCAACATTAGATATTCAAAATTCTACATTTACTGGTACCATTACTACTTCAGCGGCTTCATCTTCTACATTTACTGGTGTCGGTGGTATTGTTGGTGCTTCTGGTACCATTGATTCAATCACTATTGATGGTTGTGTTAACGTAGGTTCAGTGACAGACGAATATAACGAAGGTGTCGGTGGCATCTTTGGTAAAAATGTTGAAATCGAAACTACCTCTGCTATTACAATAAGTGATTGTAAAAACTATGGTGCTATTGCAGGTGTTGATAGTGTCGGTGGTATTGTTGGACACGCTAGTGAAACAACAAATACCTCAATCGTTTCAAACAGTAATAACTATGGTAATATCGCTGGTTCAGATACTTCTACTGCAGTAGGTGGTATCTTCGGTACAAAGAACTGGGCGGCAGAAAGCTGCAATACTTCAAAAACTGCTACAGTTATTTCTGGTACATATAAAGCCGAAACTGTATTTGGTGAAACAACAGTTTATTTAGCTGGTGTTGATAACAAAACAGAATCAAATACAGACTGTGGATTATGCAACCCAGAAACATACGTTGCTCCAAGTAAATTAATTAAAAATACTGTGACGACCGTCAGTGCGCATTTAGCGCACTACGGCCGTTACGCCGAACTTAATAATGGCAAAAACATCTTCACTTATAGTGGTGGATATTTTCTTTCTACGACAGATGGTTTTACTTATGGAAGTTTTACTTCCTTTAAAACTTTAGAAACAGAATATGTGCCTATCTATAATGGTAATTCTTCTTATGTTTTGACTATCGCTAATTTAGAACCATTAGTGCTTCCAGATGGAAGACTTGTCATTTTTTATCGTTCAATGCTCAAAGATGTTTATTCATCTATTAGAGCAAGAATTTCTACTGACAATGGAGTCACATTTTCTTCTCCAATCATTATTTTAGAGAATTATGGATCGCTCGGTATGTATGAACCTTTTGGGGTTATCGATGATAATACTATTCAGCTATTTATTTCATGCGATATTTCCTCTACTTTAGATGGAGGTTATGGTCCTGATAACACCTCCTTAATATGCAAAAACGGATATCAAAATATTGTGCGTATTCCTATCGATATATCCACGAAGAGTACTTTTAATATTGGTGATCCCACCCCAGTCATAAAAGGTACCACTAATTATCGTCGTCCAGGGATGAGCGTCGTTTCTCAACTTCTCGATGGTAGTTACGCAATGGTTATTGAACATAATGGAACTTTGTCCTCGACCTCCAATTACAAAATGCGCATCGCAATATCCTATTCCAAAGACTTATTAACTTGGACCACCCCAAAAGATTTAATTCTTCCTTCTCAAAGTGGGGAGAAAGTTATTAATGGTGTCGCTGATATATACCGTGCTCAAGCGCCCTATATCCAAGTACTTCCTAGTGGGCAAATCGCTGTTAGTTATATGACTAATGAATTTTATGAAGGTGATTATTTTGAAACTGATAATGATATTTTTAGAACAGTGGAATTATCCGTTTCAACAAAAAGAGTAAATTATAATGACACAGTCGAAATGGAAAGAGTGGAATTCGCTGGTCATCATGAATATAACCATGGTTCTTCTTTTGGTAGTTGTAAAATTATCAAAGGAGAATTGGTGTTAATCTACACAGATTATGAAATCACTGACGAAAGTTTTAATCGAACTTCCGAAGGATTTTCATTTTCAAGAATTACTATTTTATAGGAGTTAGTAGCAATAATGAAAAAGAAAAACTTAATAATTTATTCATTAATTTTATTTCCAACACTTCCCTTTCTTTCTTCATGTAATAATAATTCTTCAAAATTAGCGCCTATTTTTGAAGAAGATGAAATTTCATATCAAAAAGAAGAATATGAAACTTATCATAATTACATTGAAATATTTGATGACAAAGGCACTTTGTATCAAATTGGTGACCCATATATCTTAAGATATAATGGTAAATATTATTTATATTCATCAAATACTGGCACTAATATTAACAATGGTATTCCTTGTTGGGTTTCATCAAATTTAGTGGATTGGACTTTTGATAGTTGGGTGTATGGTGATGGCACGACAAATAGTGGTGGAGCCTATACCTATACCGCTTTCGCTCCAGAAGTAACATATTATAATGGTTATTTCTATATGTGCGAAGCTCCAAATGGTAATGGTCATTACATTTTTAGATGTGACACTCCAGATGGAAAATTTGAAAGAGTTTCCGACAATATTGGTTTAGGTATTGATGGTTCATTATATGTTGAAAACGGCAAATTATATTTACTGAGCGCTGCTAGTGGATATAGTGGAGGTTCTATTGGATACGCTCTTTTAACCGTCGGTGAAGATGGAAGAGTTACTGCCGGTGTTCGTAATGGTATCAATGTCGCAACATTGAATGGTTGGACTGAAGGTCCTGGATATTTTGAAAGAAATGGTTATCGCTATTTGACTTATACTGGTAACCATGTCAATGCTTCTAGTTACCGTGTTGCGTACGCTTACACTAATTCGACATCATTATTTAAAAGTTTAGTTACTACTGATAATAACATCATTTTAATTTCAACTGGTGATACGACTCCATATCCATATGAAGGTGGATATAATGGTGATCCTACTCAAACTGTTTCTCTTGATACTTATCGTGGTTTAGGGCATAGCGCAAATGTGTTAGGTCCAAACCTCGATAGTGAATATATTTCCTATCATAATGCTGGTAGAATTACTCACAATAATTTAAGTACGACTCCAAAATTTAATCGTCGATTAAATGTTTCTCAATTATTTACTGATAATAAAAATCTCTCAGTTAATGGTTTATGTATCTATGATACAGTTAAACCAACACTTCCAGATTTTTCTTTAGTCAATAATCCTGAAGAAGATAAATTAGATAATTCCTCTAATGAATATAATTTATCTAATAAAATGACTGGAGATATTTATACAGTTGAATTCAATATTAAACTTGATTCTTTAAATAAAGCCAATGTCGTCTTTAGTTATGTTGATGATAATAACTTCTCTTCTGTGGAAGTTGATGGAGAAACTATCAAATTACATAAAACCACTGAAGGAGAAAAAGAAACTTTATTAACTTCACAAATTTTAGTTAGCGATAATAAAGATGCTTATCACACTATTAAAGTTGTTAATGGTCAAGATAAATGTTCTTTATATTACGATAATGATCTTGAAGGTAGTGTTTCCACTAATGCTGGTAAAGAAGGCTATGTTGGAGTTAGTAAAGACTTAGTGATGGGCGAAGTTAGTTTCACTAATGACGCTTATGGAACTTCTGATTTTGAAGCGATTAAAAATTTAGGAGCGCAATTCCCTTCTATCAATTACTTAAAAGAAGAAAAGAGAGGATTTTCTATCGCTAACGCTACACTTAAAGAAGGTGGAGTTAGACAAAACGAAAAAGAAAATACTTCATTAGTGAATGAAGAAACTCTTGTTACCTTAAATAAAAACGATTGGGTTAAATACGCCATCAACGCTCCAACTGAAGGTGACTACGGACTTTATTTAAAAGTTAATAACGCTTCATTAAATTCTAAATTTAGAGTTGTTATCGATGATACTGATGTATTTGATATGAGTATTAGTGACGCTACTATTGATGAAGATAATAATGTCTTTGTTTATACTGGCTTATTCAACATCAAAGAAAAAGGTATTCATTCATTAAAAATATTATGTGACTCTAAAGAATTATCATTCTCTATGGTCGAAACTAGAAAGAGCGATAATGTTGATTCTTTTGAAAATTCATTGACGGAAGAATTTGAACAATCAACCACTATCATGGGATCATATAAAACTGATATCGGTGGACTTCAAACCAAAACATCTGAAGTAGAAACGATGATTTATTTTGGTGATAGTGCAAAATCTAATTTTGAATTAAATGTTAATGTCGCCTTAATTGGTGGCGATGCTGGCATTGTCTTTAGAACAAAAAATTATTCATATACCACCATTTCTGGTTCTGTTAATGGTAGTAATACATTCCAAGGTTATTATTTATCATTACAAACTAATGGAATTATGAATTTATATAAATATAACTATGGTTACGACACTTTAGAAACGGTCGTACCAGAGGATAATAACGGAAACTTGTTATTAGGAGTTACAGCATCAATTAAAGTTAGCGTCAAAGTGATTAACAATGTCATTAAAGTTAGCCTTAATAATAAAGAATATATATCTATTAGTGACACTGACCCATTCATTAATGGATATGTTGGTTTCTACACTAAAAATACCCAAATATCCTATAAGGATTTGGAATACAAAATTATTTAAAACCGGAGGTTTATAATTTTATGAACAAAAAAACTATTATTCCTGTATTGTTCTTTGCTAGCATCTTAACTTTAACTAGTTGCTCTAAACCTAGCGAAGGGACATCTGAAGGAAAAACTGTCATTACATTCGCTGGAAGAAGTAATGAAAACGAAGAGGCTAATTATCGTCAATTCATTGCTGAATTCGAAGAATTACACCCAGACATTAAGGTTAATATCGAATGGTATGCGAACGAAAATGCCTATAACCAAGCGTTGAGTGGAAAACTTAGAAAATTACCTGACATTTTTATGCTTTCAGATGACCAATTTATTCCATACGCTGAAGGTGGTTTCTTAGCTGATTATCGTGATTATGTCGATATGGATGAATTAAAAGAACTCGTCTATGAATATGGCGCGGAAGCATATTGTTATAATACAAGAACTGACGTTTATGGTTGGGATGAAGATGATCCCGATTGTGGATTCTTTGGTTATCCAAAAGATCAAGGTCCAATCGCTATTATGTATAACAAAACATTATTCACATCTTTGATGGAAAGATATAATGCACAAGTTAGTGATTCATCATTACAACTTAAATTACCATCACCAACTCATCCTTATACATACGCTGAATTTATCGAAGTATGTGGAAAATTAAAAGACGCTGATGGCAGTGCCACTTTCTATCCAGTGGCTGGATATGATTTTGATAGTGCCATTTATTCAAATAATGCAAACTACTTTAATGAAGATGCGACAGTGCAAACTATTACTACTGATAACTTCATTGAAGCGGTTGAATTCTATCGTGATTTATATTCCACTGGTTGTATTGCTCCTTATGGAGGAACAGTTGTTGGTAATGAATCAACATTCATTTCTGGAAGAAATGTCTTCTATTATGCTGGACCATGGAAATGTAAAGATTATTGGAAACAAATTGATAATTTTGAATGGGATTTAATTCCAATGTGTGTTGGTCCTGCTGAAGGTGCACTTTCAACTTCTTATATTGGTTCTATGGGCTATGTCATTGCTCAAAGATCCACTGTTAAAGAACAAGCTATCGAATTAGCGAAATATTTAGCCACTAATGAAAGCAGTCAACGTTCTCAATATATGAGAGGACAAGCGATTCCTAACATTAAAACAATGAGTGAAGAATATATAAATGATACATACAACTTATTAAATGGTAAAAATCCAGCAAATAGAGCGTGTTGGATTGATATCGTTGATGGAACTGGTACTACCAAAGTTGATGAAAATGGTGAAGAATACACTGATGTTGTTACTGGTCATTATCGTCCAGCCAAATACACCTATTCCTCAACATGGAGAACCGATTTATCAAACTGGCTCGCTGGTCAAGGCACTAATGGTAAAAACGTTTGGAAAGGGGAAATTACACCTCGTGATGCTTTGACTCAATTTGCCCCAACTTTACAAACTTACCTTGAAAACATGAAAGAACAAAGTTCATTGTAATATGACTGACGTAGCTTTAAATAATAACAACGATATTGAGTTAGTTAATAACCTTAACTATAACCCAAATAAAAAAGAGAAAAGAAAATCTTTGGAAAAAAGAGAAAGTCGAATTGCTTTCTGCTTTGTCCTTATCAAGATTGTTGGCTTTGTCATCTTTACTCTTTTCCCAGTTTGTATTGCTTTGATATATTCATTCTCTAATATGGACCCATGGCGATTTCCAGACTTAGTATTCAAATATTTTGGAAACGCTAATTTCTGGTGTGGGTTCAATAACTATGTAAATTTATTTACTAATCAAATTTATAGCGCTCAATTTTATAAATCTATCGCTAATACATTAATTAATGTCATTTCAGTTCCTCTTGGAATGATGCTCGGTTTAGTTTTAGCGATGATATTAACAAAGAAAACCATCAAATTTAAGGCAGTATTCAGAGTTTTAATTTATATGCCAGTCGTCGCTAGTGCAGTGGCTATTGGCTATATTTGGAGATATATTTTTGAAACTGAATATGGTCTTTTAGAAAAGATATTCCATTTCAATGTCAACTGGTTTTCTAATGTGAATTTAACACGTTTAGCGATTATCATTAAAAACTCTTGGGGTTCGATGGGCCGTTCAATGATTTTATATCTCGCAGCGATGCTCGCAATCCCTCAAAGTTATTATGAGGCCGCCGAAATTGATGGGGCAAACAGTACTCAACAATTCTTTAAAATCACTTTGCCTTTAGTTTCTCCAACGACATTCTATTTGTTAGTTATGGGAATTATTGGTCACTTACAAAGTTATAATGACTCACAAATCTTCGCGAGCGAAGCTAGTGGTAGTAGAACGGTCGTTTGGTTCATTTGGAACTATGGTATTAAAAACCACCAATACGGATTAGCGGCCGCAGCGAGTGTTTTGCTAGCGATATTCATCATGGGACTTACTATTGTCCAATTCAAAATTAATGGAAGGAGAAAGTTAAAATAATATGAAATTATTAATTACTATTCTATGTGTAATCGTGGCTATTATTTTAATTTTTGTATTAGTCCATTATATTATTCGTTTAATCGCGAGAAGACAAATTATTAAAGAAGGTGTGGTCGATCCAAACGTCATCGATGAATTTTGTTCGAATAGAACTCAAAAATATGATTTTGTTTCGACTCATATTGGATATTATTCCATATTGGTTATTGCTTGTTTATCGACATTATTCCCATTCATTTGGATGATTTTAACATCATTAAAAACTGTCGCTGAAGCGAGTGATGTTGTTAATCTTCACTTCTTTCCTGCCGTTCCACAGTGGAGCAACTACAAAGCAGTATTTGAAAGATTAAATATTTTAACTGGTCTTAAAAATACCATGATTATTGAAATTGGTACTTTACCAATTTCCTTATTTGTCTCTGCTTTAGTAGCATATGCTTTTGAAAAGATGAAACTTCGTCATAAAACATTCTGGCTCTTATTCATTATGAGTGGAATGATGGTTCCATATGCTTCAGTTTTATTACCTCAATATAGAATGTGGAACTATATCTTTAATGATGAACCAGGATTATGGCCATTTATTTTACCTACTTGGTTTGGTAATGTCAGTGTCGTCTTCTTCTTCATTCAATATATGAAAGGAATCCCAAGCGAATTATTTGAAGCTAGTAAAATCGATGGCGCGGGTTATTTCAAATCTTTTCTTCTCATTATGCTTCCAAATATGGTGCTTGCAATTGTTTGCCAAGCGGTCTTTGGATTTGTCAGTCACTGGAATGACTTCTTTGGACCATCCATTTATTTGAGTGATCCACAGTATAAGACATTACAAGTTTTACTTTATAGCTTTGCTAGTAGTGGCACTGATAAACCAATGTTATATGCGGCAAGTTTTATCACTTGTATTCCACTTTTTGTCATCTATTTAGCGTTCCAAAAATTCTTTGTTGGCTCTTTAGCGATTTCTGGAATCAAGGAGTAAGAAATTTTTATGAAATATTCAAAATGTTTTATTTCTAAAGAATATCCACGTCCAAACTTCACGAGAAATGATTATTTATCATTAAATGGTGAATGGGATTTTTGTTTTCTTGATGAAGACACGATGAATATTTCAAATGTTACTTTCGATAAAAAGATTATTGTTCCTTATACTTATAACACTAAGAAAAGTGGTATCAATGTCGATACTTTTTATCCTGTTGTTTGGTATAAAAGAACATTTAAAATTAACACTAATAAAAAGAGAATAATCCTCCATCTTGATGGAGTGGATTATTATTCTTATGTTTATGTTAATCACCATTTAGCGGGCTCTTTTTCTTCTGGTTATACTCGTCATAGTGTCGATATTAGTGAATTTGTTAATAAAAATAACGAAGAAAATGAATTAATTATTAAATGTATCGACACGAAAGAATCACATCAACCACGTGGTAAACAAAGATATATCGACCATAACGTTTCTTGTTTTTATGAAGAGACGACTGGGATATATAAAACCGTTTGGTTAGAATTTGTTAATGATGTCTATCTTAAAAGTGTTCATCAAGATGTTATATTCGCTGAAGACGCGATTAAATATTCTTATACTTTAAATAAATTTAAAGATAATTTAAAACTTAATATTAAAGTATATTATGCGGATAAATTAATTAAATCAGTGAGCGAAGATTTATTAGATAGAACGGGAAGTATTACTTTATGTTTACGAGATAAAGATAGAATATTACCGGTTCATTATTGGGGCATTGCTAATCCTCGTTTATATGATGTTGAATACACTTTATATTTAAATGATGAAGTTATTGATTTTGTCTCTTCTTATAGCGGGATTGCCTCTTTCACTAATGTGAATAACATTATTAAAATTAATCATTGGCCAATTTATTTAAAAATGGTTCTTGATCAAGGATATTATCCTGACCAAGGTTTAACTGGTGATTTCGATTTATTTGAACAAGATATTTTATTAATGAAATCGCTCGGATTTAATGGAGCGAGAAAACATCAAAAAATTGAAGATGAAAGATACCATTATTTATGTGATGTTTTAGGTTTTTATAGTTGGGTAGAAATGCCATCAAGTTATTATTTTGATGAATTTGCCCTTCAAGAAATTAATAAAAATTGGCTAGATATTTTATATCAATATCATGATTATCCTTCCGTGATGGCGTTTGTTATTTATAACGAGTCTTGGGGTGTCATGCATATTAATGACAACAAAGAACAACAAAACGCTTCTTTATCTTTATACCACTTAACTAAAGCAGTGTTCCCATATAAATTCGCTATATCTAATGATGGATGGGAACACACTAAGTCGGATTTATTAACTACCCATAATTATGCACAAAATAAAGAAGCCTTCTTAAAGAGTTATCAAAATAAAGAAGTTTTTGTTAATAATTTAAAAACTACTTTATTGAATAGAAATCCTTTCGCTTCAGGTTTTGTTTATGAAAATCAACCAATCGTTATTTCTGAATGTTTGGGAACTTCATTTGAAAAAGAAAATAAATCATCAACATGGGGTTATGGAAATAAAGCAAAAGATGAAGAAGAATTTTATTCACGATTAAAAGATATTATTGAAAGTATTTCTTCTTTAGATTTTGTTAGTGGATATTGCATTACTCAACTTCGTGATGTGGGTTTAGAAACTAATGGATTATTAGATTTAAAAGGTAATCTAAAATTTGATGTTAATCGAATCAAGGAGATTATTAAATAATTATGCTTATCTTAGTGTGTAATGCTGGTAGTACCTCCTTAAAATTTAAATTATATGATTTTCCAGAAGAAAAACTTTTGTCTTCAGCGAAAATTGAAAGAATCGGGGATGATAAATATTCCATCTTTCATTTTGAAAATCATTTAAATAATCATGTTTATGATAATTCTTCTTTAATTATTAAAGATTATGTTTCAGGTATTTCTTTATTTTTAAATTCGTTGATAGAAAAAGAGAAAGTTATCAAAAATATTAAAGAGATTTCCGCGGTTGGTTTTAAAACGGTCATCTCTAAAGGATATAACGACGTCCATATTATTACTGATGAAGTCATCAAGGGAATGGAAGAATATCTCGATATCGCAAAAGTTCATAATACTTGTTATATTTCCGTTATTAATGCTTTTAGAAATATTGATTCATCAATTCCACTAGTGGGAGTTTTTGAAACTTCATTCCATAAAACGATAAGTAAAGAAAAATATACTTATCCAATTCCTTTAAAATATCGTGAAAAATTCAATGTGAGAAAATATGGATACCATGGTTCATCTCACGAATATAGCGCGTCTCTAATCAAAAATAAATTTGGCGATAATATTAAACACATATCTTTACATCTTGGTGGTTCGAGTTCCGCCTGCGCGATTTATGATGGCAAAAGTGTCGATTCATCTTTTGCGATGTCGCTTCAAACCGGATTAATGCACGCTTATCGAAGCGGTGATGTCGATAGTTTTATTTTCCCATTTTTATTAAATCGAGGATACTCTTTAGAGGAAATTGAAAACGACCTCGCTAAAGAGGGAGGACTCAAAGGTATCTATTTAAAAAGCGGAGATGTAAGAGACATTCTTGATGGGGTTAAAAATAACGATGAAAACGCAGTGCTCGCACTTGATATGTTTGCTTATTACGTCAAACGATATATTGGAAGCTTTATGGCCATTCTTTCAGGAGTTGATGTTATCTCTTTTTCCGGAGGGATTGGTGAAAAATCTCCATATATTAGAAATTTAATATTAAAAGATTTATCTCCATTAGGAATTGAATTAGATAATGATAAAAATGAGAATATTCCTTCTGATGGAATTATTTCTAAAGATAGTTCAAAAGTCAAAATCGTGGTAGTGAACACTGATGAAGAAATAATTGTCAGTAGAAAGACTTACAAGAAAATTTATGGATAAGGTTGATGGAATATTTGGCGATGCTTTTTTAAAACGTGACCTTTTATATTTAAAGGTATGCAATATTTTTTCTAAGGCCATATATTTGGTAGATAAAGAAAAAAACATCTATGTTATCTACGATATGGATTTACAAAAGATAGATTTTGGTATCGGTGTAAAAAACTTCAAACAAGTTTTTGATGAACATCATATATATATTTCTCAAGTCGCGATATTTGATGGAGAATTAAAAATTGGAAATATCACTATTTCTCCAATCAAATATGAACTGATTAAAAAAGAAGAAAATATTCCTCTTATCGATATTATTACTCAATATGGTAAGGGTGATTTTTACGATTATTTCATCAATCATAAAGATAATAATTATTTATCTTCTTTTTATTCTTCTTTTTATCAATCACTTATCGATAAAAATGAAAAACAATTAGATTTATCAATAAATAAATTAATTGGTTATGGTAAAGGATTAACTCCCGATTTTGATGATTATCTTGTTGGACTTTTATATGCCTTTAATAAAATTGATAATCAAAGATTTGAATTATTAAAAAATGCGACGATTAATAACATTAACATTACTACGACAATATCCCAAAGATATTTATTAAATGCGACAAAAGCTTCACAATTTGACATTGTAACAAATGTCAATAAAGACAAAGTCAATAAAGAAGACGCTTTGCTTCTTCTTTCATTTGGTCAGTCCAGCGGCACTAATATTGCCTTTGGAATATATCACGCAAGAAAGTTGAGTGAAGAATATGGGATTTGAAAAAATTAACAAAGGCTTATACATCTTAAAAATACCTTTCGCTAATATTTATGTAGCGATTTATTTACTGATAAATAAGAAAAAAATCTTAATTGATTCTGGTTTGTCTAGCGATAATATCACGACATATTTATTACCAGCATTAAAGGAATTAGGATTAGATATTTTAGATATCGATATATTAACGCAAACACATACCCACGCGGATCATATAGGTGGACATTATAAAATTAAAGAACTCAATCCAAATATAAAAGTTTATGCGATAAAAGAAAGCATCGATAAAATTAATAATCCATTATTTTATAACACTGAAATAAGAAAAGTATTTCCATTTGATTCACCATCTCCCAATTATGAATTAAAAGGAATACCAGTCGATTATGTTTTAAAAGACAATGAAATAATTGATGACAAAATCAAAGTAATTTACACTCCTGGTCATGATGATGATTGTGTTTCCTTTTTAGATATGGAAAGCAATATTTTATTGACGGGAGATAGTATTCAACAACACGGCACCGATACGCAAGGTATGGCGCTTTACATGTATATTGATTCTTATATCGAAACATTAAATAAACTTAAAACATTACATTTAGACGGGATTATTTCTGGTCATCCATTCAACCCATATAACGAATATATTTTAGGAAAAGAAAACGTTAATAATTTTATCGATTTTAATTTAAAAATAGTCGATGAATATAACGAAATTATTAAAGAGAATATAACCTTAGATATTCATGATTTGGTCAAAATGATTATTAAACACAATAATAAGCAAATACCAAATTATTTATTCCTTGGTTTATATACAGTGAGTCAACATCTTGAATATATAAAAAAGAAAGAAGGCGAAAAAAGATGAATAAAACTGTTTTAGTTACTGGTTCATCACATGGTATTGGAGAAGCGACCGCGATTGCGTTCGCTAAACTGGGTTATGGCGTTGGTGTCAATACTTTCTCCGATTTGAATGAAGCCAATCGAGTGAGAGATATTTGTCGAAGTTATGGTGTGAAAGCTGAAAGCTATATTTATGATGTCTCTAATAGCGAAGAAGTCGAAAAAATGATGAATGAATTCATTAAAGACTTCGGCCATATTGATGTTTTAGTCAATAACGCTGGAGGAGCGCTTAAAATGCCAAAAGGACCATTTTATGAGATGCCAGTCGAATACTGGGATTCTCAAATTCGACTCAATCTTAGCCAAGCAGCCTACACTTCACGAATCGCGATGAAAAATATGATTGATAATCATATCAAAGGCAAAATTATCAACATTTCAAGCGTTCATAGTCTCGTGACTTATGTTAGAAGAAAAACTCTTCCTTACTGCGCGGCAAAGGGTGGACTTAATATGTTCACTAAAGCATTAGGAGTAGAAGCAATTAAATATGGCATTAATGTCAACGCAATTGCGCCTGGGTTTATTAAAACGACCGCGACCACGAGATATAACGAAAAAGAATTAGAAGCGTTTTTAAGAAAGATTCCAGCAGGAAGACTTGGATGCACTGATGATATAGTCAACATGGTTCTCTTCTTAGCGGATGATACTAAATCGAGTTTCATCGTCGGACAAACATTTGTCATCGATGGTGGTCAATCAATCGATGGTGCGATTGATTATATGTTAGATAGTGAAATCTAAAACTTAAATAAAAGAAAGAGGGTATTATTTTTATGAGTTTTGATGAAGAAAAATTAAAAAGATTAAGAAGCCAATGGGAATTTGGTGAAGCTGGCGAATGTCGTCGTGGCTTAATGTTAGGTATGGGTTATACCGAAGAAGAATTACATCGTCCACTTATCGCGATTGTTAATTCATGGAATGAATATAATCCAGGACACGTTCACTTAAATCAATTAGCGGAGCGTGTTAAACAAGGTGTTAGAGAAGCCGGTGGTTTACCACTTGAAGTAATGACCACAGGTATTTGTGATGGAATGGTTTTAAAAGATCCAAAATATATTGAAGTTCCATCAAGAAATAGTATCGCTGACCAAGTTGAAATTACTGTTGATGGTAACTTCTTTGATGGTATGGTCATGCTTTGTACATGTGATTCAATCGTTCCTGGTTATTTAATGGCCGCGGCGAGATTAAATATCCCTGCCATTATTATTACTGGTGGATATATGCCACTTGGTCATTTCAGAGGAAAAGAAGTTCTTCATATTCATGCGCAAGATAAAGTTGGCACTGTTCGTGAAGGAAGAATGGATCTAGATGAATATAATGAATTAATCGCTAAGAGTTGGGGTATTTGTGGTGGTTGTACATCAATGACGACCGCGAATTCAATGTGTATGATTGCTGAAGCTCTTGGTATGACTTTACCAGGTAACTCCACAATGTGCGCGACTGGTTCAGAAATTAGAAACCTTAGCTATATGGCTGGTAAACAAATTATGAAATTAGTGGAAGCCGGCATTACTGCAAGACAAATTATTACTGAAGAATCTATTAAAAATGCGATTAAGTTAGATATGGCTGTCGCTGCTAGTAGTAACTTAATTCTTCATATTCCTGCAATCGCTCATGAAGCAGGATATAAACTTCCATGGTGGAAATATTTTGATGAAGCCAGTAATACCGTTCCTCTTTTAAGTCATTTAGCCCCAAGTGGTATTTATAACTTAAAAGATCTCGATTTAGCGGGTGGTATGCGTGCGGTTCTTAAAAATTTATTACCAATGTTAAATGGTGATTGTTTAACCGTTACTGGTCATACATTAAAAGAAAATGTTGAAACCGCGGTTGTTTATAACACTGATGTAATTAGAACACTTGATAATCCAGTTACTAAAGACGCTGGAATTGGGGTTTTATATGGTTCATTAGCCCCAGAAGGTGCAATTATTAAAATTGCAGCAGTGCCAGAACAATTAATGACTTATAAAGGAAAAGCCAAAGTATTTGATTCCTTAGATGATGCCTTAACAGCACTAAGAACTGGTAATATTCATGAAGGTGATGCTTGTGTCATTCGTTATTTAGGTTTAAAAGCTCGATTTGGTACGACCGCGTTTACTTTCCAAGAAGAATTAAAAGGACGTCACGAATTATATAATTCTTGTGCGGTCATTACTGATGGACGTTTCTCAGGTGGTTCAAGTGGATTGAGTGTTGGTTATGTTTCTCCAGAAGCCGCGCTTGGAAGTCCATTAGCCATTGTTGAAGATGGTGATGAAATTTTCATCGATGTTCCAAATAGAAAGATTGATCTTTTAGTGGATGAAAAGACAGTGAAAGAAAGATTAAAACATTTCCACTTTGAATTCCCAAAAAATAAATATCCTCGTTATTTAAACTTCTTTGCTAAGAACGTTTCTTCAATGGCAAAAGGTGGAATTTGGGACGACGACGAAGAATAAAAATTTGAAAGAAAATAGTATGGATAAAATAAGTAGAGAAATTAAAGATTTTCTATTTGTCGGAAGTGGAGTTTCTTCCTTAGTCGCACTTCATAATATTGATACCAAGAAATATGATTGTGCAGTAGTTTCTTTAGGAAACGGCTCCTCTCCTTTTATCCATGGTATTTCGATTCCAATAACTAAAGAAGATTCAATTGAAAAATATTATCAAGAATTTTTACTTTCTTCCCACTTTCAATGCGATAAAGAATTGGCTAAAACATTAACATACAATTCTTTGAATGTTGTCGATTTTATTAAATCGATTGGTTTAGATTTTAATAAAGATAAAAATGGTAATTATGAAGTATTAAAACCATTAGGAATGAATTATCCACGAGTGGTCTCAATTAAAAATGAATTAGGACATATTGTGCAAACAAAATTAAAAGAAGACAAAGTTGATGAAGTTGAATTTATTAGTGGAAAATTAATAAAAATATTCAAAAATGGCAATGTTTTTGCTTCAATTATCGCTTTAAATAATAAAGAAATTAAAATTGTTTATTCCAAAGGAATTCTTATCGCAAGTGGAGGATTTTCTAAATTATATTCATTTTCCACGAATAGTTTTGATTTAAGTGGTGATGCCTTGTTCGCTAGTTACGATATTGGCGCGAGTTTATGCGATTTAGAATTTGTTCAATTTGAACCAAGTGTCGCGGTTTATCCTACCCCTTTGGTAGGTAAAAGCGTGATAACCACACTATTTTATAGTGGGGCAACTTTAGAAAATAGTTTAAATGAAAGATTTATGTTTAATTATTCTAAAGATGGGGAAAGAGTCAATAAAGATTTAATGAGTAAAGCAATCGCTAAAGAAATTAAAGAAGGTAGAGTTTCTTCTCATGGTGGCGTTTATTTCAACGCGACTGGTGTTGATAAAGACCTACTATTAACTTCGTATAAATCTTACTACGATAGATATAAAAATGTTGGTATTGATATTAGTAAAGAAAAGATGGAAATCGCCCCTGGCGCGCATACGACTTTAGGAGGCATTAAAGCTAATAAAGATTGTCTTAGTGAAGTTAATGGTCTATTTGTTTGTGGCGAAGCCATGGGTGGAGTTCATGGAGCGAATAGAATGGGTGGATGCGCTGGGTTAGAAACTTTTGTCTTTGGTGATATCGCTGGTAAATCTATTAATAAATTTTTAACTTCTAATTTTAAAAGAATTGATAAAAATGATTTAAATGATATCGATATTGAAGTAAATAAATTCATCAATTCTTTAGTGGTCAATGATAAAGATTATTCTTTATTTAAAAAAGAACTTGGTAATATTTTAACTAATAATTTTGGTGTTATTAGAAATAAAGTTGAGATGTTAGAAGGCTATAAAAAAGCTTTAAATATGTTAAATAAACTAGAAAAAGAGGAAAAATCTCTTTCTTTAGTTTCTTTAATTTCTAATCTTTCTTTAGCTCTACTAATGATGCAATCTGCCTTAAATAGAGAGAAAAGTGTAGGTTGTCATTATATTAAAAATATAAATGAAGATGATAATGAACCTCGTTATCAAATTGTCATAAATAAATCTTATGGAATAAGAAAGGAGCAATTATGAAAAAGGTAATTATTAAAAGAAGTCGATATGTTGATTCTGTTACTTTGATGGGCATCAGTGAAAAAGCTCGTAAAAAAGAAGGAATCATTAATGTTGAAGTTGCGATGGGCACAAAAGCTAATAAAGAAGTCCTCCTTGATAGTGGTTTCGTGTTAGCTGATGATATCACCGCGAACGATCTAATAATCGCAATCGATTCAAAAGAAGAATTATTAGATAAAAACATTGAATATATCGAATCATTATTAAATAAGAAACAAGCGAGAGGAAAAGTGTTTACTGATTTAAATGATGAAGATGTGAACGATAAAGATTATGATATCGTTCAAATTTCTTTACCAGGAGAATATGCTTTTGTTGAAGGAATGAAGGCCCTTAAAAAAGGATTACATGTCTTCATGTTTTCAGATAATGTTCCATTAGAACAAGAAAAAATAATGAAAGAATATGCCTATGAACATAACTTGTTATGTATGGGTCCTGATTGTGGTGTTGCTCTTATTGGTGGTTTATCTTTAGGTGCAGGAAGCATTATTCGACCAGGAAGAGTAGGTATCGTTGGTGCTTCTGGTTCAGGAGCACAAGAAGTAGGTTGTTTAGTGGAAGCCTTAGGAGATGGTATTTCTTCTCTTATTGGAACTGGTGGAAGAGACTTAAATCCTATGATTAATGGTCTAATGATGAAGATGGGTATGAAATTACTCGATCAAGATGATAATACTGAAGTTATCGTTTTAGTATCTAAATTAGCAGACCTCAACGTCATGAAAGAAGTCCTTAATGACGCTGATAAACTTCAAAAACCAGTCGTCGCTGTATTTTTAGGAAGCAATGAAGAAATATTTAAAGGTCATAGAACTATCGCAGCATTTTCATTAGAGGCCGCGGCAGTGGAAGCTGTCAAATTATTAGGCATTAATAAATCACTTCAAATAAGTGAAGAAGAAATTGAAAAAATCGCTGAAAGTGAAGTTAAAAAATTCAATTCTAAACAAAAATATATTCGTGGATTATATTGTGGTGGAACTTTCACTGAAGAAGGACTTATATATTATAAAAACCATATTCCAAATATTACTCTTTATTCAAATATCTCATCGAAATACACAATTAAATTAGATGATAAAGATGTTAGTAAAGAAAACACTATTTTGGATATGGGCGCGGAAGATTTTACCGAAAAATTACCACATCCAGTTTTTGAGCCTAATCTCCGTTTAAAAAGATTAGAAAAAGAACTTTTAGATGATGAAGTCGCGTTAATTACTCTTGATTTCATTACTGGACCAGGAGTGCATGAAGACCCTGTTACTTCATTTATTGAACTAATTAAAAAACATCGACAAGAAAATAAAAATTATGTTTCTTTCATCGTTAATATTTGTGGTTCTATAGAAGACCCTCAAAATATTTTAAAGATTAAAGAAGAATTAAAAAACGCTGGTGTTATCGTTTCTTTTTCCAATAATGAAACCGCGAGAATTGCTGGAAAAATTCTTTCTAAATTAAATGAAAGGAGTAAATAAGCGATATGAAAATTATTAAAGAAAATAAAACCAAACCAAGAGTTATTAATATTGGTTTAACTCGTTTCTATGATGCGATTGTTAATCAAGATGTTGAGGCTGCTTCAATTGATTGGAGACCACCATATAAAGGTGATGATGAACTCAAAAAATTAGTGGATTTATCTCCTTCTTTAAGAAAGAAAATCAATCTCGCTAATCAAGAAGCTGTTTCTAAAATTATCGATGGTAATCCTGTGTGGGTAGATATTTTACCTGCCGGTGAAGTCATCGAAGGATTAGAAGATTATACGATTATTCATAGTGGACCACCAATCGATTATGAAGATATGGTTATGCTCCATAAAAGAGGAATGGTCAGTGGTTGTCTATTTGAAGGATGGGCAAAAACTGAAGAAGAGGCTGTCAAATTATTAAAATCTGGAAAGATTAAAATGATGTCAGCGTTAGATACGAACACTGTTGGTGCCGGTACTGGTATTATTACAAAATCTGTCGCGATGATTATTATCGAAGATAAAGTGACTGGAAAACGTGCAGCGACTTTCCCTGCTGAAGGAGAATTCCAAGGTGGATTCTGTGGTTGGGGTTTATATAACGAAGGCATCGCTAATAACTTAAAAGTTATGAGAGAAAAATGGCTTCCAGTTATGCGACAAGCGGTGAAAAGTTTAGGTGGTATTCCTATTAAACCAATTCTTGCTGAATCGATGCAAATGGGTGATGAAAACCATACTCGTCAGACAGCGTCTGACCTATTATTCGATAAAATTTTATTGCCAGCAATGTTTAAACTTGATTTACCAAAAGAAGAAATACTCAGCGCGATGAAATATGTCGTTGAAACACCAAGATTTTTCCATTGTTTTGGTCAAGGCGCTAGTCGAACAGCCTTAATTGGTGCGGATGGGACAAAATATTCAACGATGGTTACTGCAGTATGCGGTAATGGTGTCACTTTTGGTATCAAAGTAGCAGGCTTACCAAATAAATGGTTTATCGCTCCGGCTCCAATGATGAAAGGTAAATACACTTCTCCAAAATTCACTATTAAAGATCAATTACCATGGATTGGTGATAGTTGTGTTGTCGAATGTTATGGTATGGGCGGTTTAGCGTGTTCTTGTTCCCCAATCGTCGGTAATTTAAGAGGATTAACACTCAAACAATGTATCTCTATTACTCGAGAGATGGAACAAATTACCATTACTCATAATCCATCTTTCCCGGCTCCAAACTTAGATTTTGATTTCTTACCATGTGGTATTGATATTGTCAAAGTATTAGAAACTGGAATTACTCCAGAAATTCATGGTGGAATGTTCAATTATCAAGGTGGTTTGATTGGCGCTGGAAGCGCTAGAATTCCATTAGAGTGCTTTAAAAAAGCGATGGAAGAATTTAAGAAAGTCTATGGAGAATAATAATTTATTTATTATTGAAAATGATTTTATTAAATTAACTATTTCTTCTTTAGGTGCAGAAATAGTGTCTTTAACTTATAAAACAACAAACAAAGAAAAAATATTTGAGGGTGATGATATTTGGAAAGGTCATTTCCATAATATCTTCCCTCTAGCAGGAAGAAATAAAGATGATATTTATGTTTATCAAAACAAAAAATATCAGCTCAATCTTCATGGGTTCGCTAAAGATAAAACATTTACTTTAGTTAAACATACAAAAGATTTTATCTCTTTTAATTTAAAAGATGATAAAAATACCTTATTACATTATCCGTTTCACTTCTTATTAACAATTAGTTATTTATTAAAAGATAATTCCGTTATTATCGAATACAAGATTAAAAATTTAAGTGAAACGAAAATGTATTATTCAATTGGTTTACATCCTGGATTTAAGTTAGATATCACTGATGATAACCAATTGAAAAATTACAAAATTTTATTATCAAATAATTCGTATAAGAAATTATTAACTAATGAACAAAGATTAATAAAAGATGAAATCATTGTTAATAACAATTGTATTGATATTGATATTAATCAATTCAATAACGGAGGACTTCTCTATCAAGTCGATAGCGATAATATCGATTTGATAGATGAAAGTAATAAAAAGATTATTTCTTTAAAATTAGATAAGTTAGATTTTCCCTACCTCGTTCTATATTCACACAAAAACGGACATTTTATATGTATCGAACCTTGGAGTGGAATAACTAGTTTAGAAAATGAATCAAAAAATCTAATTGATAAAAGAAATATATTCCAATTAGATGTTAATGAAGAAGCATATAAATCTATCACTTTGGAGGTCAATTAAATATGCAAAAATATGAAGTACTAAAGACAGTAAACGAAGAAAAAATTGTCGCGATTGTAAGAGTTAAAAATAGCGATACCGCTATCCCGTTAGTGGACTCTTTAGTTAAAGGTGGAATTAAATGTATTGAAGTAACATTTACCTCACCTTATATGCATTCTGTTTTAGAAACTATTTCAAGAAAATATGATGGTAATCCAAATGTCATTTTAGGAGCAGGTAGTATTTTAGATCCCGTTTCTGCGCGAGTGGCGATATTAAGTGGAGCAAAATTTATTGTCACTCCAACTATTAGTGAAGAAGTCGTAAAGATTTGTAATCTTTATAGTGTTCCAGTATTTTCTGGAGTTATGAGTCCTACTGAAGCACTCAAAGCCAAGGAAGTTGGTGTTGATGTGGTGAAGATTTATCCTGCTGACCAATTCAAATTTAATATCATTAAATCTTTAAAAGGACCAATGCCAACCTTAGAAGTCATGCCTACTGGTGGAGTGAATATTACCAATATTAAAGATTGGATTAAAAATGGCGCTTTTGCGTGTGGAGTTGGTGGTTCATTATTCGATGGACTAAAAGAAGGTAATTTTGAAAAAATTACTAACAACGCAAAAGAATTTTTATCCGCCATTAAGGAGGCAAAAGAAAATGAATAATAAAAAAGAAAAAGTTGTCACTTTTGGTGAAATAATGATGCGAATTAATCCAAAATTGAATTATCGCATTGTTCAAGCTCAAGAATTTGATGTCACTTATGCTGGTGCAGAAGCCAGCGTTGCTGTCTCTTTATCAATGTTTGATTTAGATGCTTATTTTGTCACTAAATTACCAAATACAGAAATAGGTGATGCTTGTTTAAATTTTGTGAGAAGATATGGTGTTAAAACTGATTACATTAAAAGAAGTAATGACCGTTTAGGGATATACTTTGTTGAAAAAGGAGCTTCTCAACGTCCATCAAAAGTTATTTATGATAGAAAAAATAGTGCGATTAGTAATGCAGTTATTACTGATTTTGATTGGGATGAAATATTTGAAGGGGCAAAATGGTTTCACTTTACTGGAATTACCCCAGCATTAAATCCTTCTTTAGTTGATATTTGCTTATTAGCGTGTCAAAAAGCCAAAGAAAAAGGGGTAATGATTAGCTGTGATTTAAATTATCGTAATAAATTATGGAGCAAAGAAGATGCTTCTAAAGCAATGAGTAAAATCATGCCATATGTTGATTTATGTATCGCTAACGAAGAAGACGCTAAAGATGTCTTTAATATTGAAGCTAGTCAAACTAACATCAATGATGGAAAACTCAATGTTGAAGGCTATATTGATGTTAGTAAAAAATTGATTGAAAGATTCAATTTTAAATATGTAGCGTTTACATTAAGAGAATCACTTTCCGCCTCTATCAATAATTGGAGTGGTTTATTATATGATGGAAAGAATGCTTACATCTCAAATAAATACAATATTAATATTGTTGATCGTTTTGGGGGTGGCGATTCTTTCGGCGCTGGTTTAATATATTCATTAATCAAAGGCTTTGATAATCAAAGTGCGATTGAATTCGCGGTTGCCAGTAGTGCGCTTAAACATTCAATCGAAGGCGATTTTAATTTAGTTAAAGTTGATGAAGTTTTATCCTTAGCAAAAGGAAATAAATCAGGGAGAGTGCAAAGATAATTAAATTATGAGTGACATTTCATTAAGAAACGTATCAGTTACTTACACATCAAATAAAGAAAAAACTGTTGCATTAGATGATATTAATGTCACTTTTAAAGATGGAGATTTTTGTGCTTTAATTGGACCTTCTGGAAGTGGAAAAACTACTTTAGGAAAAGTAGTCTTAGGTTTACTAGATTATAAAGGTAATATTTATTTTTCTTCTTTGAATGCGAACAATATTAGTGTCGACGAGAGAAATTTTGGATATATTCCTCAGGAATATATTTTATATCCTCATATGACGATTTTTGATAATATTGCTTTTCCTTTAAAAATGAATAACGCTAAAAAAGAAGAAATTGTTGAAAGAGTGTACGCTTTAGCAGATGAATTAAATATTACTCATCTTCTTTCAAGAAAACCAAGATATTTATCAGGTGGTCAAAAACAATGTGTCGCGCTCGCTCGAGCGTTAATTAAAAAACCTTCTTTCATTGTTTTTGATGAACCTTTAGCGAACTTTGATACTCCAACAAGAATGGAAGTTAGAATGCTTATTAGAAAAGCGCTTAAAGCAAGAAATATTGGTGCGATATACATTACTCATGATATCAGCGAAGCGCTTGCTATCTCAGATAGAATATATGTAATAGATAAAGGAAAGATCGTTTTAGAAGATACTCCAATCAATGTTTTCAATTCTTCTTTACCAGTGGTAAACGATTTAAAATCAATTATTGATTATGATCGAGATATATAATGAAACCATATTAAATAAAGAAAAGAAAAAGATAATAAATTATGTTTTTATCATGATTTGTGTTTCTTTAATTTTGCTTGTTGGTATCATTCTTTTATCTATTTTTGCTAAAAAAGAATTTAAAACATTATTTATCGTTTTGTTATCAGTGATTTTATTTTTATTTCTATCCACTATCTCTGTCTTTTTATTTTATATTTTTTATTTACGCGCAATATACATTGAACATAAAAATATATATGAAAATAAAAGAAGCAAAATTGAAGGTAAAATTAAAGATATTAGTAAAAACTTTACGATTGTGAAAAACATTGAAGGCTATGAGCTATTATTTGAAGATGGCTTAATAGTGTATGTCGATTTATTATTAGTGAAGGAAGATGAATTCCATATTGGTGATTATATTGTTGGTTATTCTTCATTGAATTTTTTAGTTTCTTATTCTAAGAAAGAGGAGACAAAAAAATGAAGAAATTTTTAACTTTTCACTTTAAATCTAGTTGGTTTTTATATCTTGTTTATTTTCTTTTATCGATACTTATTTCCTCTGTTTTAATTAGTAATATCACCAAGACTCCAAACAGTAAAAAAGTTGATATTTTTATTGGGGCAAATTATACCTTACCAAATGAATTAAATGATTATATTTATGAAAATAAACCTGATAAATTGAAAGAAGTTAATATTTCATATTATGATCCAGATTCAGTGTATTTTGGAGCGTATTATGCTTCAAAAGGAATGAATTGCGATATTGTCATTCTTCCTACTAATAAAGATGTAATTGATGAAGAAAATATCTCGGTTTATATGGCGAGAATGGAGAAAGATATTATCGATAATTATTTTTCTTATTCTTTTGTATATTACGAAATAGATTCGTATTATTATGGACTTAAAGTTTATGATGGAGAGACTAAAGATGGCTATTTAAAAAATCTTTTTAACGAAGAGGATGAAAATACTTATTATTTATTTTTTGTTGATGGTTCATCGCATATTCGTTTAATTGATTTGCTTGGTCTTGATAGTGCGTCTTTAGAAATAATGAAGGTAATTAATAGTTATGTTATTTAATAGAAGAGAAAATAATGTCGATTTTAAAAAACACGATTTACCGAAAACAAGAAAAGAAGTTTTCACTGATGTATTTAAATTGCATTTTGTTGACTTAATAAAATTAGGATTATTATTTTTGTTATTTGCGATACCATTATTCGCGGCAATTATTATTAAAGATTTATATACTCTTTATATTAATGAACAATACGTTAGTAATTTAATTACTATTGAACAATATAAAAATAATTTGTTATTCACTTTTTATTTATTTTCCGCATTAGAGGTTTTAGGTATTTTGATTTTATCTTTTGCCTTTATGGGTTCACTTAGAATAATTCGTGAATTATGTTATTTAAAACCAGTCTTTTTTAATCAAGATTATTTGATGGGAATCAAAAAGAATTTTAAAAATTATTTCATTAGTTTCTTTATTATTGGGATACTATTTTTTGGTGTCAATTTAATGTTCATTTTAGATGTTGATTCATTTACTAAAATGCTTCCATTAATTATTTCTGTCTTTTTAATTCTTCCAGTAATTTATATTTCTTTAATAATGAGTCAAGTCTATACCGATAAATATTTTTCTTTATTAAAGAAATCTTTCTTATTATTCACTCGTGGATTTGGATTTTATTTATTATTCGCTTTAGGTTTTTCGAGTGTATTTTTAATTTCACTCATTCCTTTATTAATTATTAAATATGTCTTATTTGTTGTGTATTTAGTTTTTATCCTTCCTATTCTTCTTGTCGCATTTGTATGTTATAACAACTATATATTTGATAAATATATCAATAAGGATAATGCGAAAAACATTTATAAATTAGGTCTTTATGATGAAGAAAAAGACCAAAAATAATTTTTAATTAAATTTTTAGTAAAATTATATTCATAAATAAAAAGTTAATTTAAGTTATCAAAATAAAGATACTTATTACTTTTTATTTTTTTATAGTCACTGTTGAATCTTTTGCCTATACACAAATTTCAATTCAGTATTGACAAAAAGCAACGGGGGGGGGGGTATTCTTATAATATATTTATAAGGTATAGCTTATATTTGATTTTAAAGAATTTTTATGTATTTAAAATTTCTTTTTTACTTAAAATTATCTTTTTCTTGAAATTTTAGTAAAATTTTAGTAAAAAATATTAATGGAAGAGAAAAACAACTTTATGAAAAAAGTAACCATCAAAGATATCGCTAAAGAAACTGGAGTTTCCCTTACCACGGTCTCTTTAGTCTTAAACAACAAAACAAGTAGCATCAGCGATGCGACAATTGAAAAAGTAAGAGAAGCCTGTAAAAAACTCAATTATAAATGGGTGGTTCCTAACGAAAAATTTAAAAATAAAAATACGAAGACCATCGGTTTAATCATTCCTGAGATTGATGATATTTATTATTCCAAAATCGCTTCTTTAATTGATGAATATGTTACCGAAAAGAAATATGTTTTATTTACTTCTCTTTCCCATAATAACATCGATACTGAAATCGCTCTTTTAAGAAAGATGGTTGCTCGTCACGTTGACTATTTAGTTTTCTTACCATCGAACTTTTCAATTATTGGTGACAATGTTAATCGTTTATTTTTAGAATTAGATAATTTACCAATTAACTTTGTCTTAATTGATAGAAGTGTCAATTATAAAGATCATGTTGAAATTAGCACTGATGAAACCTATGGTGGTTATTTAGCGACCAGTTATTTAATTTCTAAAGGCTATAAACGTATTGCTTGTATCACTGGACCTAAAAACATTCACTCGAGTATCGAAAGACTTGAAGGCTATAAAAAAGCCTTGGAAGAAAACAATATTCCTTTTGATGAATCAATTGTTTTTGAAGGAGATTATTCTTTCCCTTCAGCACTTGAAGTATCTATTAAATTATTAAAAAGAGATGATTTTGATTCTATCTTCGCTTTCAATGATGTCAGTGCATATGCGGTTTATTATGTCGCTGATAAGATTGGTAAAAAAGTTGGTTTAGATATCTCTTTAGTGGGATATGATGATGCGAAATTTTCCTCTATTATTTCCCCAAATTTAACATCGATTAGACAAGACTTTGATGAAATGTGTAAGCTCGCAATTAAAGAATTATTAAGCGAAAAGACTAAAAAGAAAATCATTAAAATTAAGCCAAAACTCATCGAACGTAATAGCGTGCTTATTAACGATATAGAAATTTAATTTTACTTAAATTATTGATAGTTTTTGATTGACTCCTATATAAAAAATAGGAGTTTTTTTATTACACGGTATCAAATATTTTACTTTTTTTATTCAATTTTTAAGTTTCTAAAAAAATTATAGAAAAAATTTTAGTAAAAAAATAAAATTTAGACAAAGGAGTTCTTGTTATGAAAAAAATACTAAAAGTATGTTCTTTGCCTTTACTTTTCGCTATTAGTTTGTCTTTTAAAACTAACAATCAAACAAATGAAATAGAACAAAGAAAATTCGCAAATAGAGAATTAGAAGTTCTTGAAGGCGAAGAATTAGACTACGAAAATGAATTTTATGATGATTTCTCCTCTGGTATTGATTCATCCTCTTGGGGAGTTGTTGAACGAGTATGGGGCACTAATGAATCTTACCAAAATGGTGGAACTCGTCATGAAAATGTCTTCGTTGGTGCGAACGGTTTGTCTTTGCGCGCCCTTGGAGATTATTATACTGGAAATGAATTCGTAAACACTAATGAAGGCGCTTCTTCTACTGATGGAAAAAGAACAGGTGGAGTCATTGCGTCAAAACAAACATTTGGTCCAGGCCGCTTTGAAATAAAAACTCGTATTCCTTCAATTCCGGGTGCAGCGTATGCATTTTGGGGATATCTAAATGAAACTATCGATGATGTCAAATATTATAATGAGATGGATTTTGAATTCCCTCTTTATCAATATTTAGGTGAAACACAAGTATATGCATTCGATCGTGTTTATTTATCTACTTACACTGATGATTCTGATGAATCATTTAAAACAACAAAGTATCCAACACTTTCATCTTCGATTGCTGATGGAGAATATCACACATTAACTTTCGATTGGATTTATTCAGAAACTCATAAACAAGTTAGTTTCTATATTGATAACGTATATATCGCTACTAACACGGTCAACGTTAGTCCATATGATATGCATATTTGGATTGGTACTTGGGTAAGTGCAAATCCATATAATTTTGGTTCACCAAAATTTGATAAAGCATACATGGATGTTAAATATTTTTCATATGTACCATTTAAAAATCAAGTCAATGAAAAAGTGGAATCTACTTTAACTAGTTACACTGATGAATATATGACAGAAACCGATGAAGTGTATGTATCAAGAAATATGCTTCCAAATTCTTCATTTGATTTACCTAGCTTAACTGGTTATTCATATAATGCTTCAAAAACTGAAATCCTATCAGATTATGACTATGAAGGTGATGCTTCCTCATATGGAGTGAGATTATATAATCCTTCAGGAGGTGCAGCAACACTGACATATAGTATTTTTGCGAAAGGACTGCAACCATCGACATTTTCATTTATGTATAAAGGAGCAGGTTCACTAACTGTTACTTTATACGATTATGATGGTTCCGCTTTAGTGGCCAATTCTGACATTTCTATTTCTAGTGGAACACTAAACAAGTCTACTTACACTGAAGCATCGTATACAATTTCACCTACAATAAATACATGTAGATTAACACTTTCTTTCTATACAGAATCTTCTTCAGGATTTTATATTGATAATTTGTATTTAGGAACATCAATTACAAAAGATGAAAGACCAACTTCTTATAGTTTCTCTTTAGAAGACGGTTCATCCACTACAATCGCATATACAAATGATTTGAGTTTATCTTTCACTAACGATGAAAATCAAACTTGGAAATCTCCATATGCTCGATATTATGTAACTGGTGCAGGATATAAGTCTTATTGTCTTGCTAATTACGATGGAATTTTAAATAATACTGAGGAATTATCCGATGAATATAATGCAATTAAAGAATGTATCATAAACGATTCTTTATATACAGGAACTACTACTTATCATTATATCAATTTAGGATTTATGACATTTGATGTCGATTATTTCGAAGATATTTCATTAAGCTTTAATGCTATTACAGGTACTGGATATCAAAAAGCATCAATTATTTACTCTATAGACAAAGGAGAATCTTGGCATGTTTTAACAACACAGCGAAATAATGAATTTGTAGATAATGGTGAAGGTTATTATCGATATAACATAACTGCAGATAAATCAAAATTAAGTAGTAGTGATTCATTTTATCAAACTATTCGATTTGGTTTTGTTGGCACAACATGGACAAATTCTACTTATTTCAATCTTGACGCTGTTGTCATCAATAACAAAAATGATTTTAAGAATCGTCTTGATGGAAAATATGGAAATGATATTTGTTCCGCCTCTATTGGCGCGAGAAACCTCATTCAAAGAGAATATTCATTGCTCAGTGAAGATGATCTTGTAGAATTAGGTTCAACTTTAATGGAGAGTGATCCAACTAAAAATTATCTTTCTGGTTATGAATATCATCTTTCTCGTTGGAACGCTCAAGCATCAGCACTCATGAGTAGATTATATTTTGATGGTTATTCTTCTAACTTATTATTTGTTAGTTCAATAATTATTGTGTGTGGTCTATCAATTGCTTTATTACTTATCGTTAAAAAGAAACATATTAAAAATAGATAAGAATTAATATCTTTAATTAAAAAACTCCACGTTAGATTTTAAAGAACATGGAGTCTTTTATTTATGGATATTATTTTATTTTCTTTGTTTTTATTGGCTTTTTATGGAGTTTTTAAAATTAAATATCTTTTTATTATGAATTTTTAATAAAATTTAGTGCTAAATCAATCCAGTTTTTAAAATAAGAACTATATTCAATATCTTCTTTATTATCATTTACTACTTCGTTAGCGAGACTTACTCCGTGATGTCCTTTCGCGTAGTAATGAAATTCCATTTTGACATTATTTCTTTTGAGTTCACTAGCTAAGATAATGGAATGAATTGGGTCAACAATATCATCTTCATCACAAACAAAGATGAAAGTTTTTGGATAATCTTTATCGATATGTTTTTCAATTGAATGATACTCGATTAGTGTTTGATTTTTATGAGTAATATTTTCCATTGTTTCTTTATGTGTAATTTTTTCATCCATGCTAACAACTGGGTAAGCAACCACAATTCCATTGACTTTAAGGTTATCTATTTGGGTATCTAGTACTTTCGCATATTTCTCTTCTTTTTGATGCGCTCCTAAAGATAAAGAGAAATGTCCACCAGCAGAAAAACCAAATACATAAATATTATTAGTGTCTACATGATATTTATCTTTATTATTTCTTATATAATCTAGTGAAGCATATCCTTCAATAAGTGGATATAGTTCATCTATATATGGACCAGTCGTATATTTTAAAGAGAAAACGACAATGTTTTCACTGAGCAGTTTCATAACTACTGGTTCGTTTTCTCTTTGTGAGATAAAAGAATACGCACCTCCAGGCAAAAGCAAGACAGCGTTTCGATATTCGTTATGATGAAATTCAGTGTAATTAGCCAAAGCAAAAACATCTAAATAAACGTCATGCTTTAAATTTTTATAGATGGTTTTTAAATTGATTGTTTCTTTTATCATAATTAATTATTTATAAGATATTTGAACGATAATATCTTGGTTATGGTCACCAAATCCTCTTCCGTAAATATTCATTCCACCAATATATCTCGCATCAGCTTTGTTTCCTAATTTTAAAGATATATTCTCAAGTTTATTGATTTCTAAATCGTTGATTTTTATTTCTTCATTAACGAGTTCGTTATTAATCCAAACACCGACTTCATCCACTCTAATTTTAACTAATAGTCCATATTGTGATGATTGAATTGGATACCAATCAGGATTTAATAATCCTCTTCGATCGCCATAATCACCCATGCTTCGATAAGTGCATATTTCTTTTTGATTTATCCAAAAGGTAATATCACTTTTCCATTCGTTATTATAGTTAGGACATTCACTACAAAGTTCTAAAGAGAAAGTTATCGATTTTATTAATTTATTTCTAAAGGCAGAAGTTGACATTCGATATTCGAGCCAACCCTTCATGAAATAAATTAATCTTGCTTCACTTCTTCTTGGAGAATAAAAGACATCGACATTATCCATTTCTCCAATTTTGCTATTTTTTGACATCATTCCACATGGGCTTGATACATCAAAATCAAAATATGAACCAATAGGTAATTCGATAGAATATGATGATTTCTTTTCAACAGCGTCGCTTATAAAAGAAATGTATATATTTGCACAACTTTGTGAAACATTTTTTTCATTTCCTCTTTTTGATGGAGAGGAAATAATGTTTACTAGTCCAGCGTCTTTTAATATTTTTAAATGAAAAGACATCGTCGATAAAGCAACATTAGAAAGTCTCGCTAATTCGAGGACTGAATATGATTGTTTACATAGTAAACGTAAAATCTTTCTTCTAATCGGGGAAGAAAAAGCATCACCAATTTGTTCTAATTTCTCATCATCGCGAATATTACAATATATGTCCGCCATACAAAATTATAGTAATACTAAAATTTAAAGATATAAAGTGAAATTCGAAAATTTTCGAACTAAAACGCTAAAAAACGAAAATTATAAAAAAATAATCGAATTATATTTATATAGGAAAATAAAATAAAAGTATATTAAAAGATATACTCTGGGAGGTCACAGACTCAATGAAAGGTAAACTAAACAAATTTTTTGGTGTTTTGATTTTTGCTCTTTTATTAACCGCTTGTAATAGTCCTTCCACTGATGAATCACTAAGTAGTGATAGTGTTTCAGAAAATTCTGAAACAATAAGTAGTGAATCATCAAGTGAAGAAGTTCATGTTACAGGCGTTTCTTTATCAAGCAACAATCTTTCACTATTTGTTGGCCAAACATACAAACTTGAAGCCACGGTTAGTCCAGCTGATGCAGCAAATAAAGAAGTTACATATTCTTCAAATAACACCGCTGTTATTGAAGTTGACACTACTGGTTTATTAACCGCGAAAGCTAGTGGAGACGCTATTATTACAGTGACGACTGTTGATGGTCTTAAAACTGATACATGTAATGTATTAGTTAATGAAAATGTTTATGAGTTTTATATTGCATCAAAATCCGGTTATGTGAATAGCGATGAAGTTAAAATCAATCTCGATGAAACAAAGAAGAGTCAAACTCAATTATATGTCGCTAAAAATGGTGAGGAATTATTCGAAGAGAAAATTAATCATACCATTACCGGCGATAGTGGTGTTATCTCTTCTATCGTTGAAAGTCCGACAGTGGACCATTTGATGGAAGTTACATTCGCTAATACGGGAAACGCTAGAGTTACATATTCATGGCCAGATCATGAAGACTTAGGTGTTTTAGTTGTTGATTACATCGTTACAGAAAATTTCTTAAATCAAGAGATTTATCGTGGTAACAATACCGAAGATAATGGAAGAATTTCATTCTCTGGTCAAGACCAACACACTGCCTTAGTGAAGAAAGCAGATACGAACTATGTTTTAGAAGCAACATTCCATATTTATGCTTACCAAGGTTATGAATCTGTCGGTGTTGGTGGATTTAAAGATAATGGAGACCATTCATTATGGTTTGCCTTTAGAAATAGCGACAATGTCGCGGATGGAGTTGGTAGTGTTTACCTTCTCGATTTCTTAAACGGATGGGATTCACGTAGTGAACCAACGGTTACAAGTTTATATAGCGGTGTGAAATTTGATTTTTCAGATGAAATGATTACCATTCCATTTAAATTAGTCAGAAATCAACAAAATTATTATTTCTCCATCGGGGGATATCACGATAAATATGTTTCAACCACTAACGATCCAAATTATCCTGGTTTCTTCTCTCAACAAAAAGCTTGTTATATTACTGACTATTCTGTCAGTTATGATACTGAATTAATTAATGAAATGATATTGACAGAATGGGGCACTGAAGCAACGATTGATGCAGGTAGATTTACTAATCCAAATCAAGAAGAAATTGTCTACACTGAATCTCGTTCATTCACTTACCAAACTGCACCTAGTTATGCGACTGGCAGTGTCCATATTGAAGTCGATGAAAGTTATAAAGATTATGTTTCTATTAGCAATGAAACAATAACCATTTTAACTAACGCTCCAGTTGGTACAATGTATGTCTATTTAAAAAATGAAACAGGCAAGACTCTTGATTCATTTACCTTAGATGTTGTCAGCGAATCTAGTTCAAAAGAAAATGAATTAGTCAACTGCAAAGGTGGAGTTATTTTACACGCTGATGGAAGCTTTACTTTCCCAGTTAGCAAAATGTCAGTCAATGGTGTTGGCAATGAAGAAGCATATGATTCCACAAAAGCATATGGTGTTGATTTAAAACAGACTGTTTTAGCAGGTTCCTTCGTTATGGAATTTGATGTTTCAAATTACACCATGAATGTTCAATATCCAAAATTAATGATTTCTTTAGGTGGTGCACATAATCAATTCTATATTGCGTATAACTATAATTACGGCACTGAAGATAGAATTGAAACATTTACTCAATCAAAAGAAAGTAATGACCTTAATAATGGGGGAACTTGGAACAATTCATCCAATTTTACATCATTTGATGACACTCAAACTCATCACTTCAAATTAGAGTCTAAAGATGGAAGATATTATTGGTATGTTGATAATTCTTCAACCCCATTAGCCTTCTTTATGGATGGAGTTAGTCGTGAACCAATCGTTCCACTTAAATCTTATTATAGTTATCTTCCAGTTCGAATTGCGACGAATGGTGTTTCGGCCACTATCTCGAATTTAACTGTCACTAATGGTGATATTGATGACTTGAAAGATATTTATTCATATAACAATAACACTGTCGCAGATGGCGATACTGTTACTACAACATTTATTCAAGAGGGTTGGGATGTTAAATATCACTTGGCCAGTTCTTTATTTGCTTCCAAATTATTCATGGTTGATACAAAAGATTACACTCTTAATTTTACTGTCGAATTCTCTTCGAGAATGTATGATGGAAAATTAGCGATTGTTATTGGCGATCATGCTTTCCAATTATGTAATTCTTCAGGATATAGTGACAAGGTTGAACACAATTATGAATCAACTTGGGGTCCAAGTATTACTGGAGTTAATTTCTCAAGCACAAACCTAGTTTATGAAATTACTATTATTGCCACTTCATCGGGTTCTGTGACTTTAAAAACTTTAAAATCTGATTCCACGATGGGAGAGATGACCGTCACTGGAATCGATACTTCCTTTATCTATTTTTACACCTTTAATGAAAATGCTTCTGACGTTGGAAAAACTGCAGTAATTAAAGATGTTCAAATAACTAAATAATCTTATTAATAATTTTTTATGAAAGGAGTAAGAAAATGAAAAATAAGAAATTATTTATGATTTCTTCATTAGTTTTACTTAGTGGTGTGACTCTTGTCGGTGCTTATTCATTACTTTCCAAAGAGTCATTAAACTTTAAATCCCAAGCGGAAACATATCGTTTCACTATGGATTCCACTAATAAAGTCGAAGAAGATAAAGAAATAACTTTAGCAAGTTCTACTGGTTCAGGATTATTGCAATTATCTTATAGTAATGTAGCTGGTACGACAACTGGTCACGTTTCATTAAACGCTGGTGGAAGCGTTAAAAACACTTCAGCGTTTAAAGGTATTCAATCTATCTCTTATGTAGTAGAAGGCGATGCTAAAATTAATTACGGCAAATCATCAACAAGACTTATTTTCGAAAAAGAAATGAGTGGAACAAACACTATCGCGTTATCTGATACTTATTCTTATTTCGAAATTACAGCCAATAGTGAGACTACTATCGTCTCGTTATCTATCGAATATCCTTGTAACGATGTGACTTTAGATGTTAAAGCTCCAACAATTTCTTTCTCGAGCGATTTACCTGAAGTTATCGAAGTTCTTGCTGATAGTGAATATACTTTACCAACAGTGACTTCAACCACTTGTGATGGAAAAGTAATTGATACTGAAATTATTTATGATACAGAAAAATTATCATTGACAGGTACCACTTTAGTGGGATCAGAATTAGGCTCATACACTATAACTTATCGTGCCACTGACCCAATTGATTCATCATTAGTTACTACTAAAACCACGACTGTGTATGTTTATAGTGACACTAATAGTGATACTGGTGTTCAATCTGGTGGAGTATTAAGAATTGGTGAAAATTCTTATCGTTTCCCAGAATCTAAAATGAGCACTAACGGTGTTGGTAATGAATATGGTTATGATTCATCAGTGTCTTATGGATTAACATTAAATCAAAAAGTATTATGTGGTGATTTCTCCATCGAATTTGATGTTGATTCATACAAGACAAATGTTTATTATCCAAAATTAATGATTTCATTAGGAAAAGAACATTCTAATTTCTACATTGCCTCTAATTTCCACGAGACCTCTTCTACAAGAGTGGAATCATATACTCAATCATTAGAGGGAAATGTTATTGATGGTAATGGTTCATGTGATTGGAACAATTCTCAAGCTGTCGATATTAACGCAATGGAATCTCATCATTATAAATTTGAGTCAAAAGATGGATATTACAATTTCTATTTAGATGGAACAAAATTGAGCTTCACCCGTGATGGTGATGGTTCAACTACTAGAACAATAATTCCACCTATGTTCTCTTTCTATTACAACTTACCAGTTAGAATTTCCACTAACGGAGTATCTTGTAATGTTAGAAATATTACTGTCACTACCGCAACAAGCGAAAACGCTCCTGCAATTTATTCTCACAATAGTGATTCATATATTAATGGAGATGGTAATCCAGAGATTAAGCTTGGTTATAATTCTTGGAGTACAAGATGGCAATATACCATTAATGCATTTGCAGTTAAAGAATTTATCGATTTATCAGGCAATTACACAGTCAAATTAAAAGCGACATATTCTAGTATGACAACTGATTCAAAATTCTGTATTACATTTGGTTCAGTGAGTATTCACTTCTGTGCTATTAAAAGTGGCAGCAAGGTTCAATTGGGTGATGTTTGGACTCCAACAACCACTGATGTGGCTTTCTCAAGCACCAATCTAGTATATGACATTACCCTTATTAGAGATGGCACAACTGTTACAGTTCAAGTTCCAAGTAGTAGTGGTGGAGTTTCTTCAATCGTCATTAATGATGTGCCAGATTCAGCGATGTATTTCTGGGCATTCAATGAAGTCGAAAGTGATTATGGTGTGACCATAACATTATCCGATATGTCAGTTACTTATAATTAAGAATAATTTATATCCTTATTAATCATTCATTAGTTGATTAGGGCGGAGTGACCTTCGCCCTAATCAAAAAAACTAAAGAAGGAGAAAAAACAAAATGAAAATGAATAAAAAAGTTGTGACTTGCGTGTTATTTACTTTTCTTGGGCTTTCTTTGATAGGTTGTAGTTCACCAACAAATAATTCTGATTCTACTTCCACAAGTGGACAAACTTCCGAAAAATCTAGTTCCATTAATTTAAAATCTGCTTCTACTCAAAATCTTAAAATTGGGGAAGAGATGACAATTGTTTATATTGTTAATGGAAACAAAGATGTCGGTTTCTATTCAAAAGATCCAAGTATCGCGACCGTGGATGACTACGCTGGTGTGAGAGGTATCAGTGAAGGAGAAACTGATATTCGCATTTATTTACTTGAAGATGAAAATGATTATGTTGATGTTCATTTTGTTGTTTCTAAACCTTTCTTCTTATATGAAAAGGGTTATTATAATGGTTTAGTGGATTTCTCTAAAGAAGACGAAGGATTAGTGAAAGCTAAAGGAGACCAAGTTCAAATGTTGGTCAACGAATTAGGGGAAAACTGGTATTTTACTGTATCGCTAAAACGTACTGGTTCAGCGAATAATGACACGGTTGGAAGATGGGGCGTTGGTTCCTTTTTAGTGGATAAATCTCATCCAATTGGTAATACGATGTTCTGGTATGGTTTTAGAAGACCAACATCTGGAAAAGATAGCGAAGTTACTTCCTATTATGGTGGTTGGAGATATGCGCCAGGAATTGTATCTGAAGAATATGATATTGACCCATTTGTCAAAGACGCTAAAGATGGTGTTGATGTCACTATTATTAGAAAAGGTAAATTACATTATTTTTATTGGGATACCCATGAAGATAAAATTATTAAATGCGTTCAATCTGTTGATGGATTTGATGGTGTGGCAACTTACCCGGGAGTCTATTCACAAAATCAATTATTAGATATTACAAATTTTGAAGCGAGTAATGACCTTGAGGTTGTTGAACAAAAATTAGATGAATTCCAACAAGTGGAATCCATTGATATTAACTGTATTGATAATCGATTAATTAATAACAATACTTATCAATTAACCACGAGTGTTTATCCTGAAATCGCACCAAATAAAAATGTGACATATTCTTTATATAGTGATTATGAAGGTATTTCTTTAACTGAAGATGGTTTATTAACGATTGGAAGTGGAGTGACTTCAGAATTTAGAGTGACCGCGGTTAGCAAAAATAATAAAAACGCGAAACAAACAAAGAAATTTGTTGCCATTAATTCACCAACAAGTACTGGTTTAATTAATTCAATGATGATTAAAGCAGAAGATGATACTTCTCTTAATGTCGACACTAATAACAATACAATTACATTTAATTACGGAGATAATTATGTTCCACTTAATGTAAAAAGTAAAAATTGGGTCGCTTCATTCAATATTAAAATAAGTCAGATTATTTCTGGAAAAGGTGAGATTGGTTTACTCAGTTCCCATCTTGGCTATATGCAATATTATAAATTCGGTTTGAATTTAAATTCTTTGAGTGAACTTCGTAACTTTGTTTGTTATGAATTAGGGGGAATTGACACTAATTACTTAACATATAACCGAGATAACAGTGATTATCTCAATACAAATATTTCCGTTACGATTGTAAGAAAAGAAAATTTACATTACATCATTGTAAATGACAAATTATTAAAATCGTATGAAACATCATTAGATGAATCTATTCCTGTCATTTATGCGAACGGGGTTGAAGCGACTGTGAGTAATATTACTGTCACTGATGGAAGTGTCTTTACTACTAGCGCTTTAGCGCCCTATAAATTTTATACTGGTGGATATGTCAATAAATCAGGTGAAGTCTATGACATCAATACGATGGATATTACCGGCGGAGATAAAAACTGGCCACCAATGAATGACTATGTTAATGGCATTAAAAATGTCAATGCCTTAAAAGGTGATTTTGATATTGGTTGTGATATTTCTAATTTATCACCTTATGGTAATAATGATTTAGATAGCAAAATCTTGTTCTATCTCAAGAGTGAAGTTACCACTGCCTCAATTCAAATAGTTATCAAAGGAACGAGAAGTGAACCTATTTATACTTTATGTATTAACTATGATGATGCAACTTGGGATGAATATGATTTAAGTTCATACAATATTGATTTTAGTGGCACAATGAAATTTAAAATTGAAAAGCGAGTCGATGGATGTAAGTTATTCATTAATGGAATATCGATTCTCGATGGCGATAAAGCTTTATTAAATGATAATTATGACTGGAGCAATCAAACTATCATGACTCCTGGTATTGGAACATTCAGATTAGGAATGAGAGTTTCTTCTCCTTATATTAATGTCGTAGAATAGGAGCAATAAATGAAAAGTTTTAAGAAAATTACATTATTATCAACCTG
>JBJEDU010000031.1:0-67577 GCA_051872395.1 Bacilli bacterium
GTGAGAACCTTTAACACCCAAGACAGCAGCAGTGTTATCAACCTGTTTATTTCCTTTATTGGTCAGTTGTAATTTGACTCCTTCGATTGTGTCCTCTAGCGATAATGAATCTAGTGAATATATCGAGTCTTTTGAAGAAACTGAATTAGGTTTTAAAGATTATAGCGATAAAAATGATAAAGATTTTAATAGTCAATTATTTTATCGTAATGATTTAGAACTTGATATGGGTGATCCAATGTTAGTTTATGACGATACAACTGGATATTTCTACGCTTACGGAACAAGAGGTACGACGACCATTCAATGTTTTAGAAGTTCAAATTTGAAAGATTGGACCCAATTAGCGGACGCTTTTGTGCCTCAAAGTGATAGTTGGTCAAAGACCGATTTATGGGCTCCTGACATTCATAAAATAAATGGTAAATGGTATTTATATTACACTGCTGCATTTAACAATAATGGGACGAGCAATTGTCAAATGGGGGTCGCGGTCAGTGATTATCCATATGGACCATACACTCAAGTTCCAGGAGTTGATGGAACAATAAAAACTACTCCATTTGAATTTAAAGAATCATCAACAAAATATTGTACGGTTTTAGACCAACATGTTTTTGTCGATGATAATGGAGAAATGTATTTGTATTTTTCTTACGATATGAAAAAGTGTCGTAGTGAAGATTATAATGGCTATCCAGTCGCAGAGATTTGGGGAGTGAAAATGACTTCTCCAACATCTTGGGATTTTTCAACTTTGACAAGATTAGGCTCGCCTGGATTTGCTAAACTTAGCGATTCTACTCGTACGGTCGAATGGGAAACTTGGTCAACATCTTTCTCTGGCGATATGGAATGTATGGAAGGACCATACATGATTAAAAGAAACGGAACATATTTCTTAACATATGTCGCTAATTCGTATGTTGATACTGTTTATAATGTTGGATACATGGTTTCTTCTTCTCCTTTAGGAGAATATGTTAAACCTAATTCCTATCCACTTGAAAATATGTTGCTTGGAGTTCCTGGCAATGATGGAACTTACATTAATACTCGATATTTAGGTTTCCAAACCGGAACCGGACATGCTTCTATTTGTCAAGTCGGTGACGATTATTTATTTGCTTATCACGCTCATAGAAATAGAAATTTCTGGGGTGTCGATGATGATTATTATCGTTGCTTAGGTTTCGATTATTTATATTTTAGTGAAGATAATGTTCCTTATACTAGAGGACCAACATATTCTATCAATCGTTTACCAAATAAAGTGACCGGTTATCATAATTTATGTTTAGATGAAGGCACAACAAAAACTGGTTCAAATAATATTACTGGTTTATCTTATTTATTTGATAATCGAACATATCGTGGTCACACGACTTCTGCATTCCAAGAAATTGATGTCAGAAGCGAAGCAGATTTTGTCAATCAAAGTGAAGTCAAAGTTACTTTTGAAAGCACTAAAAATGTTAAATTTATCCTTGTTACCAATTCTTATACTTTCTCAAGAAAGATAGATTTCATCGAAAAAATTGATTTTGGTGGTCATCGAGTTGTTAATGATGTTTTATTCAACCAAGGATATTATCGACGTGATCCGAATATATGGATTTTCCCTCATAGTGCGTTCGTTATCGAACTCGATGAGGAAATACAAACAAATGAAATAACATTCACCTTCAATAATAGTGGTGAATATAGTCTTGGAGAAATAGAAATATTTGGGAGGTAATTGTCATGAAAAAATCTAAAACATTTATTCTATCGCTTCTTGCCGTTTTAGCATTAGGAGCTTGCAACAAAAGTCCAAGTGGACCTACTGATTCACTTTCTTATGACTCAGAAGGTGGTGTCATCTTTGATAATGTCAAACTTAAAGTGTGGTCTATCATTGGTGATCCAGATCAACAATATTTAAATGTCGTCAATCGCGCTTTTAACGATTATTATAATGGTCAAATTGAAGCTCAAGTCACCGCGGTTAGTACGAACGTTTTCTATACTTCTTTAGCTAACACGATTACTAGCGACCCTGAAAGCGCGCCTGATGTGATTTTATATCACTCAGAAAGATTGACTAGCATGATTAATAATAAAATTATCGTTCCTTTCGATGATTATTTTGATTTAGCCAATACGGAATTTGATAAAGATGATTATATCGATGGTGTCATTGAAGAATGTATCGATAAAACAACAAATAAATTATATGGTGTACCCCTCGATGTTCACGCGGGTGTGTGGTTTGTTAGAAGTGACATTTTAGAAAAGAATGGGCTTAAAAAACCAACCAATTTACAAGAATTCAATCAAGTTTGTAATGATTTAATTAAATTAAATAACGAAGGTAAACTTTATCATCGTGCGATGAATAAAAATAAACCTGCGGCAGCAGACTGGGTACAAACTAAAATCGAAGATTTCTATCCAGTTTCCATGTATAGCGCGGACAATATTGAATCTGGTTGGATTCCTCAAACAGCAGTGTTTCAAAATGGTGGTTCTTTAGTGGACGCGGATGGTAAACCAACATGGAACACTGAAGGTCTTAAATCTATTATGCAAATGTTTAGAGATTATCAAACAGGTGAAAATTTAGAAGGACCTTTCGTCGCTCCAAATACTACGAGTGAAACTATTTGGTCAAATCTCGCTAGTGCGAACGCTGTCTTTACTTTTGAAGGTCCATGGTGGTGTGAAGACCGCTTAGATGAATATAATGAAGTTTTAGGAAGCGCTACTGGTGGAGATGATGAATTAAAAACTTATCAACCATTAGATATTTTATCGATGGAATCTTTATATGCTTTAGATCCATCAAAAGAATACGCTAATACAATGTATGGAGTGGGACACTGCTTCTCTATTACTTCAACTTGTAATTCCAACATTAAACGTGCCGCGGCAGCGATATATGCAAAATATATGACTGAAAATGCTTCTGATTATATGCGTGGTGGTCATTTACCGGCTTCTAAAGCTATTTTGGAATCACCAAGATATTTAAATAGTTCTTTCTATCAAGCCTATTTAAAAGAGTTTGGTGATCCAAACAACTTCAAAATGCTTGGAAGAACTCCATATTATGAAGAAGTTTACGTCAAACTTAAGAGAGTATATATGGATGTTTTATCTCCTTTATACGCTTCTGAGACGATTGAGAATATTATTAACACTCGTTATAATGAAGCTATTGATGAAATCAATGCTTCAATTGATTTATAACATAAATATTACTAATTATTATGAGAACAAATACGACAACAATTGAAGAATATGCTTTTAAAAAGAGCAAAAGAATTAGAACCATTAAAAATTATGGTGTTGTTTTCTTTTTCCTTCTTCCTTATTTGTTCTTTTTCATTTTATTTACTATCTATCCTCTAATTTATGGGGTTGTGATGTCTTTTATGAAATATAACATCGCCGACCCAACACAAAATGAATTTAGAGGATTCATGAATTTCTATCGAATTTTATTCGACACTAATAGTGCCTATCACAAAGAATATTGGTATGCGATGGGTAATACTGTTTTATTCGCTTTAATTTTGGTTCCTTTAGGAATTGTTCTTCCTCTCATCATGGCGATAATTATTAATTTTAAACCAAAAGGATATAAGTTTTTTAGAGCGGTAATCTACTTACCTTCAATATTGCCAGTTACTGCGAGTGGGGTTATTTTTAGTGCCTTGTTTTCGAAAAATTTTGGTTACATTAATCAGTGGACTGGTCAATTGATTGACTGGTTAGGAACTCCTAGTACAGCGTGGTTTGTTATTATTCTTCTCTGTTTATGGGGAGGATGGGGTGGTAACTTCATCATTTTATCAGCCGGTTTAAAAAATGTTGATAAATCTCTTTTGGAGGCTGCGAGTGTTGATGGATGTAACTCTTTTAAGAAAATATTGTATGTGACAATTCCATGTATTAAACAGCAATTAGTGCTTTGTATATTCACGACGATTATTGGTTATTTTGGATTATATGGACAAGTCTATGTTTTGACTTCAGGTGGTCCTTCTCAAATGATTAATGGTGTTAATCGTTTGACTACTGAAACCATCATGGTGTATTTACAATCTCTTATTACTGGTACGAATTATAGTGTCTTTGGAATGGTTTCCGCGATGGGATTAGTTTTAGGACTAATTATTGGTTTAGTGACTGCAGTTCAATTAATTGTTACCAAAGACCGTCCAAGTGGAACAAAGTTATCCAAAGAATATCGTGAATGGATAAATAATCAAAAGAAAGTTGAGGTTAGTCAAAATGAGTAATGTCTTATTAATTGTTGCGATTGTCATTGCTTCAATTTTTGCTTTATTAATTATTTTTGATATTGTTTTCCTCATTTTAAAAAAGACTAAAAATTTAAGCGATAATAAATTCAACAATTATGTTTCTAATCGTTTGATTCAAATCAATTGTTTTGTCTTTTTATCGGTCTTTACTTTCGTTTGGTTAGCTCCTTTGGTTATTGGGGTTATTGGTTCGTTTACAAGCGAATATTCTTTTACATATGAACAAGGACAATTATTCCCTAAAAGTGGTTATACATTTGAAAATTATTTGAAATTATTTAATCAAAAGGACTTAGATGGAACGCGAATTCCAGTTGAAAGATGGGTTTTAAATTCTTTTATTGTCGCCTGTGCGAATACCTTTTTATATTTATTAATTTCCGGTTTTGCCGCGTATGCATTTGTCTTTTTAAAATTCAAATTTAGAAATGTTTTATTCATGGTTATCATCTTTACGATGGTCATTCCTGGTATCGCGACGACGGCAGCGCAATACTCTAATGTTTCTAATTTAAATATTTCTCGATCTCTTTTAGCCCTCATCTTACCTGGCTTAGGTGGGGTTGGCGGACTATATTTAATTCGTCAATTTTATCTTGGCATACCAAGTGATTTAATCGAATCAGCGAGAATTGATGGAGCGAAAGATATTACCATCTTCTTTAAAATTATTTTCCCTTTAGCGAAGACAGTTTTCCTTGTTCAAGGTCTATTTTCTTTTATGGGAAGTTGGAATGATTTATTCTGGCCTCAAATTGTTTTAGGGGAAGCAAAAGAATTGTGGACTCTTCCAGTTGGTATTGCTTCGATTAGCAATACGACAAAAGGTGACACTGTTGGATTATCTCTCGCTAGTGCGATATTTTCAGCGATTCCGATTTTCATCCTCTATTTATTTACTCAAAATAAAATTATTGAAGGTGTAGCGAATACTGGAGTTAAACGATAGAAAGAAGGAATAATTTATGGAAAAAATGAATATTAAAGAAGTGAAAAAAATATATAAAGAAAATAAAGGTGAAATCAAAAATGATGAAGTTGATGGCTTTGTCGTTTTGAAAGATATTAACAAAATTTATCCAAATCACGTTCAAGCAGTTTATGATTTTTCCTTATCTATCAAAGAAAATGAATTTATCGTTTTAGTGGGACCTTCTGGCTGTGGTAAATCTACGACTTTAAGAATGATTGCCGGACTTGAAGAAATTTCTAGCGGATATTTATACATCAATAAAATTATCGCTAATCACTTAGAATCGAAAGATAGAAATATTGCGATGGTTTTCCAAAATTACGCTTTATATCCTAATATGACAGTGTACGATAACATCGCTTTTGGATTAAAAATTAAAAAGATTCCAAATGATGAAATTAAAGAGAGAGTGTTCAATGCGGCAAAAATATTAGACCTCGGTTCATATTTAGACCGTAAACCTCGTGAATTATCAGGTGGTCAAATGCAACGTGTCGCTTTAGGAAGAGCGATTGTTAGAGACGCGAAAGTGTTTTTAATGGATGAACCATTATCTAACTTAGATGCCAAACTTCGTGTTCAAATGAGAAGCGAGATCGTGAAGATTCATAAGCAAATTAAGACTACGACAATCTATGTTACTCACGACCAAACTGAAGCGATGACTATGGCGGATCGTATCGTTGTTATGAATCATGGTTTCATTCAACAAATTGGAAGTCCAAAAGATATTTATAACAATCCAAAAAATATTTTTGTCGCGACCTTTATTGGAACACCTCCAATGAATATTTTTAAAGCTAATTTATCATCCAGTGCGATATTTGATGAAAAGACTTCTTTTGAAGTTAAACCAAATTTATTTGATGCTTATAAAAAATTCTTAGTTAATAAAAAAGAATATTTCTCTTCTTTGAAAAATTTAATTATCGATGATGAAATCAAAGAGATTAGCGATTTAGCTAAAGATAAAAATAATGTTGATAAAATCGAACAAAAACTCATCTCTATTAAAGAAAATAATCCACTTTTAAATAAAGAAGTTGATGTTTTATTATCATTATTAAACGATGCAAAAGAAAGCAAAAAATATAAAAAATTAATCAAAAAATTCATCACTGAATTAAAAGAAATTAATTATGTTTTAATTGGAGAAATGAGAAAAGTTAAATCATCATCTTCAACTTCATTTACTACCGTTTCTTCTACAACCTCTACAAAAGATAAAAAAGACAATAATAAATTATCATTTAATGATGAATATCTCGCTGCGAAAAAATCCACTGAGAATTATTTATCAATTTATTCAAAAGAAATGGATAATTACGATTTATATTTCGGTATTCGTCCAGAAGATATTCACCTTAAAGAAGACAAAGTTAAACATAAATCTAAAGAGATGGAAGTAGAAATTTCTTTCTTTGAATTGATGGGTAGCGAATATTTGGTGCATTTCAATTTATTCAACACTAATTTGATTATGAAGATGTCCAATTCTAAAGATATTAAACTTGGAGATAAAACCAATATCGTCTTCGATTTAGATAAACTTAAAATTTTCGATAAAGAAAGTGGAGAAAATATTTTATGGGAAAAATAATAAATAAGTTTTTATTATTATCCACTTTATTATTTATTACTAGTTGTTCGACAAATAATCCCACTAGCGAAGATAAAAGTAGTGAATCAACTTCTTTAGTAGAAGAAAGTAGTGATGACACTATTTATAAAACTATCTATTTTCCTACAGACGTTAATAATCCAGCTTCAGATACTGGTGTCGATGTTTGTTTAGGATATGATGAATATCGACTTACAAAAATGTATGTTGGTGAAGGAGTGGAAGAAGAAATTACCCATTATACATATAACGAAAATATATGTGAGATTGATAATTTAGGAAGAGTTACCCCTAAAACTATTGGTTCTAGTCGATGCTTCGCTCATACAAAAAGTGGAAAAAAATATGAATTCAAAGTCAATGTTTTAGCTTATGAAGGTTTAAGAGAATGGATTAGAGAAAGCGCAGCGTATATGAAAGAAGAATATACGAAGGTTGGTCCACTTGAATCTCCCTACGTTTTCTTTGGCGACTCATTTTTTGATCCACGTGGATTTTGGACTGATTTCTATTCAACCTTCTCTTCTTATAATGCTTTTGTTACAGGGATAGGCACTGCGAGAACTAACGATTGGATGACTATTAAAAAAGAAAATTTACTCGATTTAAATCCAAAATCAGTCTTTATCAATTTAGGAGTTAATAACGCGATTGCGGCAGGTGATAATTCAAAAACTTTAGCGGCAAAATTAATCGCGTTATTTGAAGAACTCCATTATCAAAAACCGGATATGGAAATTTATTATTATGGTATCATTCATAGTGGGGAACAAAGTTGGAATTCAATTTCTGATGGAAGCAATGAAATAATTGAAGAATATGCTTTAAGTAAATCATATTTAACATATTTAGATATTCCTTCTTTGGTCAATCCAGAGATTAGTAAATATTTAAAGAGTGATAATCTTCATCCTAATGATGCGTGTTATGAATTATATGCCTCTTTAGCAAAGGAACATATGACTAATGGGAATTAAGTTTTATAAAGATAAAAAAATATTCCATCTATATAACAAAAATATCTCTTATATTTTTTCAATTAATGAGATGAATATTTTACTTCACCATTATTATGGAAAAAGAGTCAAAGATGTTTATTCTTTCACTAACGTAAATGAGGAAATTAATTTCCAATTTTATCAAGATGGTGAATTTAAAAATGATGTGAAATATTACGATAATCTCACTAATGTGGAAGTGGGATCATATTTAAGATTAGATTTAAGACCCTCTTCTTTTAAAATTAATTTTAAAGATGATTTGCTCACTGATTTTCGTTATGTTTCTTTCTCTTATAAAAACCATAATGAATATGAAGAATATTATCCTCATTTAAGAAACACTGATACTTCTAAAGCAGTCACTATTAAATTAAAGGACGCTTATCGAAATATTTATTTATATATTACATATCGCATTTTTGATGATGTTGATATCATTTCTAAAAGTGTCAAAATTGTCAATAAAACAAATAGTAACTTTTATGTTAATAAAGCTATGTCTCTCACTTTAGATATGCCTTATAAAAACCAAGATGTCATCCATTTTCCTGGCCTCTGGGCGTTTGAAAGAAGATATGTTAGAGAACCATTAAATTATGGAGAGAAAGTTTTATTTTCTTTAGAAGGTAGAAGTTCTCATTATGAAAATCCATTTTTTATAATTTGCGATAAAAATACCGATGAATATCATCATGAAGCCTATAGTTTCAATATTGTTTATTCTGGCAATTTTAAAAATGAGATTTATGTTTCCTCTTTAAACAAACTTAGAATCAATGTTGGAATTAATGATGAAGCACTTAATTATAAACTTAAAAGAGGAGAAGAATTGATTCTTCCTGAAGTTATCTCTTCATATTCCTCGACTGGTTTAAATGAGTTATCAATCAATAATCATAATTTGATTAAAAAACACCTATTAAAAGAGAAAAATATTACTTTCCCACTTCTATATAATTCATGGGAAGGAATGGGAATGGATTTTGATAATGAATCTTTAAAACAATTGATTGTTGAATCTAAAGAAATGGGTTTAGATTTATTTGTTTTAGATGATGGATGGTTTTCTACAAGAAATGATGATAAACATGGGCTTGGTGATTGGTGGATCAACAAAAATAAAATTGATTTAAAAAAAATCAGTGAGTTCGTTCATCAAAATGGAATGAAATTCGGTATTTGGATTGAACCTGAATGTGTCAATATCGACACTGAATTATTTCATAAACATCCAGAATATGTTTTATCTCATCCAAAACTGGAAAAGAGATTTTCTCGTAATCAATTAGTGTTAGATTTCACTAATGAAGAAGTAATTGATTATATATTTAATTCAATAACTGAATCACTTAAAGAAATCAAAATTGATTACATTAAATATGATATGAATCGTTATCTTGGTGATATTTATTCTACTTGTTCTTCTCAAGGAGAAATATTTCATAAATACACCTTAGGGGTCTATAAATTCATGCATCGGTTGATGAATCATTATCCTGATATCATCTTTGAAAATTGTTGTTCTGGAGGAGGAAGATTCGATTTAGGAATGCTTTATTTCTCCCCACTTATTTGGACGAGTGATAACACTAATCCAATCGATAGAACTTTTATCCAATATGGAACGAGCTTTGCTTATCCACTTTGTGTGACCTCCTCTCATGTTTCTAAAGCGGAAGGTAGTTATTCCTCAAAAGCGGATGTTGCCTTCTTTGGAAGCTATGGTTATGAGATGGATTTAAGAAAATTAACCAAAGAAGAAAAAGAATTATTAAAGAAATATAACCATCTATTCAAAGAATATCATGACACAGTGATATTAAACGGTGATTTATATCGACTTAGTAATCCATTTACCTCTTCCTATAGTGGACTTCTATCATATTCAAAAAATAGTGGAATTGGATTTATTCTATTATCTTTAGTTAAAGATAATGATGAGGAAATAAATATTAAATTTGAGATGGATTTAGATAAACCATATTATTTCATAAATGGTAATTTATATAGCCTTAATCACTTAAAAAAATATGGATTAACTATTTCTGATTTAAAGAAAAAAGGCGAGACAAAAATTATAAAAATAGAGAGTAGAGAAAAATATTATGAGTAAAGTTGAATTAAATAAATATCCCCGTCCTCAATTAAAAAGAGATAGTTTTATTCTTTTAGATGGATTATGGGATTTCGCTTTCGATTATGAAAATAAAGGAATTGAAAATGGTTATCATCAAGGTTTTAAAAAGCAATATGATATCAATGTTCCTTTTGCTTATCAATGTCCATTATCAAATATTAATATCACGAAAAGATGTGACAGTGTTTTTTATCAAAAAGAAATATTAATTAATCATCAAGAAGATGAAAGAGTCATCCTTCATTTAGAAGGTAGCGATTATTTAACGACAGTTTATGTTAATGGTAAAGAAGTGGGTCAAGATAGTGGCGCGTATCATAGATTAAGTTTTGATATTACCGATGAATTGTACACTGATTCACCTTCACTTTTAGTCATCCATTGTAACGATGATTATAGTAGAGAAAAACCGCGCGGTAAACAAAGATGGAAAGATGAAAATTTTGAATGTTGGTATATCGATACGACTGGAATCTACAAGTCAGTGTGGATAGAAGTGGTTAATAAAATACATATTACAAACACTAAGATTAATGCTTTCAAAGGTGATAATAAAATTTATATGGATTTATCACTCTCTACAAAATTATCTGGCAGTGTTGAAATAAAAACTTCATATGAAGGGAAAGAAGTTAAATATATTAATAAACAAATAAATAACGAAGATAAATTATCTTTAGTTTATGAAATAGAAAATCCAAAATTATGGAATTTATTCGATCCTCAAATTTATGATATTGATATTATACTCAAATCAAAAAATGATGAAATCATCGATAAAATTTCTACTTATACAGCGTTTAGAAAAGTGTTCGCGAAAAATGGAAAAATATATATTAACGATAAAGAAATATATCAAAAGATGGTTTTAGACCAAGGCTATTTTTTAGAAGGACATTTAACTCCTAAAGATGAAAATCAATTATATGAAGATATCACCAAAATGATTGATTTAGGATTTAACACTTCAAGAAAACATGAAAAAATTGAAGATGATAGATTTTATTACTATGCGGATATGCTTGGTTATCTCATTTGGGCAGATTTTCCAAACATGTATGATTTAACAGATAAAAGTAAAGAAGTATATAAAAGAGAATATTTGTTGGCTATAAATCAACTATTTAACCATCCATCCATTATTACTTGGGTTCCTTTCAATGAGTCGTGGGGGATTTGGGATATTGCCTTTGATAAACCTACCCAACAATTTGTTAACGAAGTGTATTACTTAACCAAACAATTTGATGATACGAGATTTTGTATCACTAACGACGGATGGGAACATACGATTTCTGACATTATTACCATTCATGATTATGAACAAGATGGAAAAATTCTAAAAGAAAAATTTTCCACGATAGAAAAAACCATTAATGATAAATATGAGTGGCGAGGTAAAAAAGCACTCGCGGAAAATTATTCATATCAAGGTCAACCAATTATTATGAGTGAGTTCGGTGGAACAGCGTATGAGAAATGTGTTGGAGGAGAAAATAAATCGTGGGGATATGGCTCCGCGGTTAAAGATGATGAAGATTTTATTAATCGTTTTGATTCCTTAGTTTCAGCGATTAAATCACTTCCTCATTTTGTTGGATATTGTTATACCCAGGTCAGCGATGTACAACAAGAAGTTAATGGTTTATTAAAAGAAAACCGAGAATTTAAAATCGATCCAAAAATTATTTCTACGATTCAAAACAAATAAAAAATATCCAGTTATATGAATAAAAAAATATAGCTGGATATTTTTAATTTATAATTAATTTTTTGAGAAAATATATCTTATTGTTCTTTGATAAGTTTCGTTTGCTTTAACTTGTCTTCTATTTAATAAAGAGTCTTGTGCCTCAATAGCAATTCCTTGATAAATATTTTCATTTGACGTCAAAACTGGGCTATTTGTTTCGTAATTGCATGAATAAATTTGACATGATTCAAAGTCGCTTCTAACATCAAGTTTGATCGAATTACTTTCTAAAACGAAATTTTGTTTATCTAATCCAACTTCATCGAAAAGATAATCGTGATCATATCCATGCGCTTTACCATTATATATAGATGGGTCTTTAATTTGTTTAGTGATAGATTTTTTCTTTCTAAAATCTAATACGTTAGTGACCTCTTTTTCTTTTAAAGGTAATAAATCATCAACTCCACATTCTACATATTTTGAAGCTTTGATGGTTAACTTTAATGCGGATAAATCTTCTTCCCCTAAAGAGAAAAATGAATGATTAGTTAAAGCAAGCACCGTGTCTTTATCGCTCTTTGCTTTAAATTCAATGTCGATGATATCTTCTTCCAAGTAGATTTTATAAGTTACTAGAATTTTTACATTACCTGGAAGACCTTGTTCATTATCTTTGGATAAATAAGAAAAGGTTACTTCGATGTAATCTTGTTTTGTTTCAATAATGCTAATATCAAATATTTTATGTGACCAACCATCTTTACCAGAATGAAGACAATTATTTCCTTCATTTTTGTCCATTTGATAAGTTTTATTATTGATGATAACTTCACCATCTTTTATTCGATTAGCAATTCTTCCAATGGTCTTTCCATAATAATTGCCACTTTCATAAAAATCTTTGTAATTTTTATTCGTTAGTGTCATCGTTTTGTCTAAATAATCGATACGAAAAATTGACCCACCAAAAGTGGTAAGTGTGACATTTAAATTTTTGTTGTTAGAAACGTGGATGTATGAAACGTTTTCTTTTGAAATGATGTTTAAGTTCATTATTTATTATCCCCCACTCCAAAATGGTCGATCGCGACCACATATACATTTCCGTCTCCATATTTTTCTTTCATTACTTTAATGAAATTATCTTTTTTATTTTGGGGCACTAAGGTGACTATCGAACCAGCGAATCCTCCCCCATTAATTTTGGCTGCCCCTAAATTATCGGTAAGTGTATCAACAAGTGAACACGCCTCTAAAGGGGAACCGACATATGAATTTTCTACCATCATATTTTTTAAATTTTCGGCGCTTGATTTTCTCGATTCATTCATGAGTTTAATTAATGTTTTACTATCTTTGTTTTTAATAGCGGTTTCTGCTTTTAAAACTCTTTCATTTTCTAAATAGAAATGTTTCGCTCTTAAATACACTCTTTCTTCGATTTTATCTTTGATTTGTTCGAGTTCATCTAAAGAACCTTCAATTAAAAAATTATGATTCATCGCTTTCGCGGCAGTGTACATATCTAAAGGAATTTGTGAATAGAGGTGTGACATTGTTGTATGGTCTCCACCTGTATTAACTAAAATAAATTCATAACCTTCAGTGTCAACTTTTAGTGGTTCAACTTTTGGATTATCGATATCAGAGAAATCGATATAGACCATTCCTCCATACGCTACTCCAATTTGGTCTAATAGACCAGATTTCTTTCCATAATAATTATTTTCGGCATATTGACCCGCTTTTGCGAGAAGCAATCTATCAATTTTATTATCGTTATAAAATTCATTAAATATTTGGCCGATTAATAATTCGAATGCCGCGGATGAAGATACCCCAGCGCCTGGGAATATTTCACTTTCCATATAAATATCTAACCCACCAATAACAAATGAATGATTTTTCAAATATGAAGCAACTCCTCTAATTAATCCTGGAGTCTTTCCTAATTCTTCTTCTTTGATTTCTAATTCATTTAAATCGACTTTGAATTCCCCATAACCTTTAGAATATACTTTGACAATATTGTCTTCTCTTTTACTAACCGCGGAATAAATAGAAATACCACATGTCGCAGCGATACATTTTCCATGATTATGGTCAGTGTGGTTACCTAATACTTCAAATCTTCCTCCACATCGAATATTTTTAGTGGGTTCATAATTATATATTTTTTTAAATTCAGCATTTAATATTTCGTTTTTCATAAATCTAATCCTTTAATAAATTTCTTTAAGCCATCTTGTCCTTTATCATCATTTTTAAAGACCGCGATATCATTTAAAATATTTTCGCATACTTTAAAGAGCATATCTTTCATAGAAAGATATTTTTTGGATAAAAAATCTTGATAGATATGTTCATATTTTTTCATATCGCTATCGAGAATTAGAGCGTCTTCATAACTGATTTTATTATTTAAAATATCTTCTAAAATAGATAGTTGTCTTTTTAATCTTGCAGGTAAAACAAATAATCCCATCGCTTCAATTAATCCAATATTTTCTTGTTTGATTATTTGTCTTTCTTTTGCGACATGGAAAATGCCATCTGGATGTTGCTCATCAGTGCGATTATTTCTTAACATCACATAGCAAACATAGTTATCATCCGCTTTTCTTAAAATAGTGTTAATAGTGTTATGTCTTGTTTCTTCAGTATGGGAAATAATGTTATGTTCTTTTGAATCATAATTATTCCAATAATTGAATATTTTATCGACCGTTTCAACAATTTCATCTTCACTTTTAGAAACGATTTTTAATGATGTTGCCGGCCAATCGATAACCGATAATGTTATGTTTTTATTTTTAGTTTCGACAACAAAGCGATCATTAACTTTCATCATTGGAAGCATATAATGACCACCTTGGAAATGGTTATGAGTTAAAATTGAACCTCCCACAATTGGTAAGTCCGCGTTGTTTCCAATGAAGTAGTGAGGTAAGAAATTAACGAATTGACATAATGTTTTTGTATTTTCTTTTCCTACGAACATTGGTGTATGTTCTTCACTTATTAAAATGCAGTGTTCATTATAATAACCATATGGTGAATATTGTAAATACCATGTTTTATTGTTGAGTTTTAAAGGAATTAATCGAAGATTATTTCTTGGTCCAGTTTTACTAGAACCTGAACATCCTTCATTTTCGATACATATCGCACACTTTGGATAATTAGTGTTTGTTGCATTATTTTTTAATGCTTGGGCAATGCTTCTTGTCGATTTTTCTGGCTTACTCAAATTGATAGTAACTTCTAAATCGTGATTATTAATTTGATCTTTTAAAACGATACTTTGTTCAATTTTTGTTTTTTGAACATAATTATTTTTAATCATCAAATCATAGAAATATTGGGTGGCCTCTAGTTTACTAGTTTCACTCTTTTTGAAAAATGTTTCTCTCACTACGCTTGGAAGTGGTGTGAGAGTGCCCATTATTTCGGTGATTATTTTTTCACTTTCTTTTTCATCATTTCCTTGAGCGGTTACAATATTTTTAACGATATCAATAATTTTGTCAGGAACTTCGAATTTATACGGATTAAAATCGCTGACCATTTCTTCGTAGTCAGTAATATGTAATTTATTCATTAAATAATTACGCATATATATTTCATCATCTTCGTTTAAATAAAGATGGGCTTTCGCGTATTTTAATAATATATTTACGATATATTTATTATTTTCCATAAATTTTACCAACCTCGAATATAAATATATCACGAGTGAAGTTGTTTAGAAACACATTATTAATTTATAAATTAATGTTGTTTAAAATTGCTTTAAAAATTAACAATAATTGCTGTGAATTGCTTAAAATATTTGATTGTTTATTATTGAACTAGTTCATATAAAAAACAATAATAGAATGCAGTGAATGATATTATAGAAAGTAATATTTGTTTCTTAAATTAAAGTTTTTAATTTATAATAGATAATACTATGGGAAAGACAATTAAAAGAATTAAATTAGTGGCAACAATTCTCATATTGATTCAAATTATTGGATTGATTGTTTTCGCTATATTTTATTTTGAGAATCTTTACTCATTTAAGGAAATCATCAAACCAGAGTATTTAATTATCGGGGCTTCATGTCTAGTTTTCTTTGATATTTTATTTACTTGGTTTTCGATATTAAAAATTTCTTCACTTCGTAAGAAGAGCGATTTAAAAGCCGCGGAAGTTATTGGTAGCGATATTCAAGAAGCCTACAATTTCGCTCAAATCGGTTTAGCGGTCACTGATGATAATGATATGGTTTTATGGACTAACGATTTATTTAAAGACCGTCATATTGAAATTATCGATTTAAACATTATTGATTGGCATAATGAATTGAGAAGTTTAAAGGATAATCCTAACCCAGATAAAACAGTAAAAGTCATTATCAATTCAAGAAATTATCAAGTTAAATTCCTTCTTGAAGCTGGCTTATGGATATTCAAAGATGTCACTGATTTTGAATCAGTGTATAAATATAGTAAAGATCAAGCTCCTGTTCTTGGTGTTTTAACTATTGATAATTATCAAGATGTTACCCATGGTGAAGATGATTTTAATGATACCTTAACAAGAATTAAAAACGTCATTTTCAATTACATGAAAGAATATGGAGTTTTATTAAGAAAATTTAAAGATGATTCTTATTCGTTAATTTGTAATTATTTGTCATTTGAAAAAATGAAAGAAGATAAATTTTCCATCGTTGACAAAGTGAGAGAAATAAGTGAAGGCACTGATAATCCATTGACTATTTCTATTGGTTTAGCGAGAGATTTCCCTGATGTTGTGAAATTAAACGACCTCGCTAACGAGGCACTTGATATTGCAATTAGTCGTGGTGGTGACCAAATTGTTGTCAATGTCTATGGACAAGAAATGGAATTTATCGGTGGTAAGAGCGAAGCTCAAGAAAAACGAAATAGAGTAAAAATTAGAGTTTACGCTGATTCAATTTTAGGTTTGATTAGAAACTCAGCGAAAGTATTTGTCATGGGACATACCGAAATGGATATGGATGCTTTAGGCGCATGTCTTGGTATTTTAGCGATGTGTAATCGATTAGATAAACCAGCGAAAGCGGTCGTCGATTTAAAATTCACCGAGCAAAAAACTCGTGGAGCAATAACTTCATTATTTTCACGAGAAAAAATGGAAGAAACTTTTATTTCACCAAAAGAAGCATTAGATAAAATCACTCCCGATACACTTCTTATCGTCTGTGATGTTCACGCACCAAAAATGACGATGGCACCTCAACTTTTAGAACATTGTTCAAAAGTTATTGTCATTGACCATCATCGCCGCGCTGAAGAATTTATTGAAAGTCCTGTATTCTCTCACATCGATACTTCAGCGAGTTCATCATGTGAACTAATTGCTGAACTTATTCGATTTGCTTCTTTAAATCCACGCATTGAATTACCTCAAACCTTCGCAACAATTATGTTAAGTGGAATATTTTTAGATTCTTCGTATTTTAAAAGTAATCATACCGGAATGAGAACTTTTGAAGCCTGCACCATTTTAAAAGAATATGGCGCAGATAACTCTTTAGCGGATGATTTACTTAAAGATGATTTTGAAGAATATCAAACAGTGACTGATATTGTTCATAAAATAGTTACCCCATATGCTGGAGTGGTTTATTCTCTCGCTGATGATCGTATTTATGATAGTGCAACTTTAGCGAAAGCGGCGAATGCTTGCTTAACTATGAAAGGTATCCATGCTGCGTTCGTCATTGGTAAAGCGACAAGTAAAGATGTTCGAGTATCTTGTCGAAGCGATGGTTCAGTCAATGTTCAATTTTTAGCCGAGAAGATGGGTGCTGGTGGGGGTCATTTCACTTCCGCGGCAGTGTATTTTGAAAAAGCTTCTGTTGAAGCTGTTAAAGAACAATTATTAAATGTGTTAAGTCAATATCTCGCTGATGCGAGAAATGATGCAAGAACAAGAAGTAGAATCGAGGACAATTAATATGAAAGTAATATTATTGCAAGATGTCAAAGGTGTGGGAAAGAAATCTCAAATCGTGGAAGTAAGCGATGGCTATGCTTTAAATTTTCTTTTGCCTCGTCGCCTCGCAGTTAAAGAAACAACCAAATCAGTGGAAATATTAGAAAAACAAAAATTAGATGCGAAAATATTAGATGAAACTAATCGAAAAAACGCTGAAGAATTGAAAGAAAAATTAACTTCAATCACTTTAGAATTTAAAGCGAAAAGTGGAAAAGATGGAAAGATGTTTGGTTCAATTTCATTGAAACAAATTGAACAAGAGTTATTAGACAAACATCATATTACCATCGACAAAAGAAAATTCATTGACAAAGGCCCAGTGTCTAGTTTTGGATATACGAGATTAAAAATCGAATTATATAAAGGTGTTGTTGGTGTCATTAATGTTCACATCGACACGGAAGGAAAATAATATGCCAGTAAATCACGACGCTCTTCCACATAATATCGAGGCTGAAAAAGCAGTTCTCGGTTCAACTTTTTTAAGTAAAAACGCTGTTTTAAATGTTGTCAGTTCTTTGACTGAGGAAGATTTTTATTTATCAAAACATCAAACTATTTTTAAAGCTATTGTTCAATGTGTAAATAATGATTCTCCTGTTGATATTCTTTCAGTCACAAACGAATTAATTAATCGAAAAGAATTAGATATTGTTGGTGGAGTTAATTACTTAAAAGAATGTAGTGATTCAATGGTTGCCTTAGCGAGTTTAGATTATTATATTTCCGTTTTAATCGATCATAGTGTGCTTCGCAAATTATTAAAAACTATTAGAAATATTGATGAAGATTATACTGGCAAAGATATTGGAGAAATCAATGATTTCATTTTAACTTCTTTAGAAAAGATTCAAAAATCAGTCGATCGAAGAAGAGTGTCTTCTTTCCATACGACAAAAGAAATTGGTGAAGTAATTAAAGAACAAATGAAAACTATCAAATCTAAAGAAGGAAGCGAAGAGGAAGAAATAACTGGTATCAATACTGGCTTTGAAAAAATCAATTCTTTAACTAATGGGTTTCAACCTTCTGAACTTATTATCGTTGCTGCCAGGCCAAGCGTTGGTAAAACAACTTTGGCCATGAATTTTGCTTACAATGCAGCGACATTAAATAATGTCGCGGTCGCTATATTTTCTTTAGAAATGTCTAAGGAACAATTAGTTAAAAAATTAATAGCGAAAGAATCTTGCGTCTCATTAAAATCGATTAACTTAGGAAGAATAATGGGCAAAGATAGAACAAACGTCGCCGCTGCTATTGAAGAAATTCAAAATGCAAAAATATTTATTGATGACACTCCTGGATTAAATTTGATGGATATCATCGCAAAAAGTAAAAAATTACAATCTTCTGAACCTTCTTTAGGAATGGTTGTTATCGATTATTTAGGTCTTATTGAGTTATCAAATGATGGAAAGAAAACTGCGCAAGAAAATCGTCAAGAAGCAGTAAGAAAAATTTCTGGCGCTTTAAAACAATTAGCGAGAGATTTAAAAGTTCCAGTCATCGTCGTTTCTCAATTATCTCGTTCAGTTGAGGGTAGAGATAATAAAAGACCAATGCTTTCTGATTTGAGAGATTCTGGTTCTATTGAACAAGATGCGGATGTTGTCATGCTTTTATATCGTGGCGATTATTATAAAGATTATCAAAAGAGTTCAGTCGCTAATAAAAAGACTAGTCAATTAACTTCGACTGATCGTTATGAATTAGCGAGAAAACAAAAAGAAAAAGAATTAGGACAAGAGATTCCTGGCAATGCAAGTTATGTTGAAGTAAATATTGCAAAAAACAGAAACGCTCGAGTTGGAAAAGCTGGATTATTCTTCTACAAAGAATTTGCGAGATTTGATTCCCCTTCGAAAGAATGGGAAGAAGCCATGTTAGCGGTTAGTAATGATACTGGAGATGAATAATGTACTTTAACATTATTTCATCTGGTAGCAAAGGTAACGCTACAATTGTCGTTCATAAAAACACGGTTATTTTAATAGATATAGGAATTACTAATAAACTTTTGTTGGAACAATTAGATTCCTTAAATTTAAGTATTAATGATATATCTGCAACTTTAATTACTCATGATCACACTGACCATATTTCTGGTATTAGATTTGTGAAGATGACTAATGCGTATGCTTTAGAAGGCACTCTTCCTTCTTTGGGTAATGTTATTAAGCCTTTCGTTCCTTTTTATATTGATGATATTAAAATAACTGCAGTGCCAACAAGTCATGACGCGACTAATCCATGTGGATATGTTTTAGAAGTTGATGATATCAAATTAGTGTACATTACAGATACTGGCAAAATTGATGAAGAAATCATTCAATATTTAACTAATCCAGCTTATTTAATTATTGAATGTAATCATGATATTTCAATGTTATTAAAGACTAATAGACCTTTAGAACTTAAAGATAGAATCTTATCTTCTTATGGTCATTTATGTAATGAAGATTCAGCGTTTTATGCTTCAAGAATTGTCGGAGATAAAACTAAAGAAATCGTTTTAGCGCATATTTCTGAAGAGGCGAATACTCCCGATTTAGCGATTAATGCTTATAAAAATGTTTTCTCTTATTTTAATATTGATATTAATAAATTTAAGATTACTGTCGCGAATCAACATTATCGTTATATTGGGGGTGAATATAATGAAAATTAATGTTATCGCGGTTGGTAAAATTAAAGAAGATTACCTAAAAATGGGTATTAATGAATATTTGAAAAGATTGTCTAGCTTCGCTAATGTTGAAATTATTGAAGTTAATGATTCACCTATAAAAAATGACACTCCTTCTGAAATAAAAAAAGTTTTAGAAAGTGAAGGGGAAAGAATATTAAAACATATTAAAAGTGATGATTATGTCATTGGTTTAGATTTAAATAAAAAGCAATTTGATTCTATCGAGTTCGCCTCTTATATCGATAAAGCGTTTGTGAAAGGAAATTCATCAATCACTTTTGTTATTGGTGGTTCCTATGGATTTTCTTTACCAGTAAAAGAAAGATTTAATGATTCTTTTTCTTTAAGTAAAATGACTTTTATTCATCAAATGACTAGATTAATATTATTAGAGCAAATATATCGTGCATTTAAAATTAATAGAAATGAGACTTATCACAAATGAAAAAGTACGAAGAATTTAATCAATTTGAAATGGGGTTTGATAAAGATAATCCATTCTCTACCTTATATATTATTAATAAAGATACAATGTTTTATATTGAACCAGCCTTTTATTCACAATTAAAAGGTTTTAAAGAAAGACATGAAGATAAATATCATCTCATTATTGAAGAGATGATTCGTCTTGTGAAAAAGAATAAAAAAATAATTTTTACCGCGAATTTTGAAACTCCTCAAACAGAAAAAGAAGGTTTTATTTATTTAGAAATTACCGATGTTACTGACCCACTTCATATTTATGTTGAAGATAAATCTCGTGGTTCAGATTATGGCGATTAAATAAAACCTTCTAATTATTTTAATAGATTATAATTTTTTAATATTGTGGGCGAAGTTGACGCATGGACATCCACATAGTTCTAAGTCCTAATAGTGCGATAAAGAACATGACAGCGTAATTAGATAACATAAAGCCTAAAATCATCGCTAAAAGGGCAGGACAGAAACTTGACCATGCATTAATTTTTTGACATGTAAAGAACGATAGATATCTAAATGGATTTTTCTTTCCTCTAGTAAGTAAGAATAACATCAATCCCATAAAGAATGACAAGAGAATATAAATGCCTAAAAACACTAAAGTTGAAGTAGTTAATGAATTACTTCTACTTGTCAAATAACTTAAATCAAATGATTTTTTCCAATTGTTAAAGACACCATTTAAATAAGTTTCGTTTACTAATAATTCATTTTTGTTTTCTAAAGTGACAATAACATTATTATCTCCATCTTTGACCGTTAATAAATCACTTAATAATGATAAACCAACACTGTGATGCGCCCAGTTACCACCAGAAGTCGCTGAAGATTCGGTAGAATTAGCCTTCATTAAGCAAGCATAAATACCTTCTTTATACATGATGATATATGAAGGTCGATATTTAACAATTTCTTCTTCGCTTGTAGATTCTTCTTCCTCTTCACTTGTTGCGGTGTTATCTTCTTCATTAATTGAATTAAGAATATATGTTTTAGATTTGATAGAATCTAATAAATCAGATAAGCTATTTTCTTTTGCGCTGGTACTTCTAACAGAATAATAAATTTCTAAATCAATCATATTAGTTTCACTGTTAATATAACGAATAAGAGGAATCTTATCTTCTTCAACAGTTGGATTAAGTTGATTATCATCTTTGTATCCAATTAAATGATGATCTTCGTTGATTTTAAATTCATAACCGTTTAAATATAAATCAATAGTGGAAGATGTTAATGATTTTTCTAATCCATATGTGGTTTTAGCAATAAACTGTGAACCATAACTATTTGCAGTTTGGACCATAATTGGAATAATTGGAATAAATACTGCAAGTAAAAAAGAAATTAACGCCATCCACCAAGGCAGTGTTTTTCCAGCTTCAATCGCTTTCGCGTTTGAAAATAAAGAGCCGAATATATTTGATAAATTTGTTTTTGTTTTTGCTTTCATACGACCTCCAAAAGAGTTAAGAGTTAAAAGATTGCAATTAATATTTTACATTATTTTTTATTCAAAAAATATCTTTATTTATTTCTAGTTTTTAATAAGAAAAATATCGATGGAATATTTTATACTACTTCAGTTATTTCATTGGCTTTTGTTAATGCCCATTTAGTAATTAATGGTCCCACTAATTCGTAAACGATAGTGGAAACGATTATACATGTATAGATTGTTTCTCCAATATCATTACCAGTTGATGAGAAAAATGTTTTAGCGCTAGTTGCTAAACCTAATGCCACACCAGCTTGAGGAATTAATGTTAAACCTAAATATTTTTTAACAGTCGGTTCACATTTTGTAATGTTAGCCCCAATAGCGGCTCCTGACCATTTTCCAATTACTCTAGTTATGATATAAATTAAAGCAATTAAGAGGACTAATGCGGCTTTTGAATTAAAAAAGATGCCGAAATTGAGTTGTGCTCCACTAAGAATAAAGAAGAGCATAAATATTGGAGCGGTAAATCTAACAAGATATTTATCGGTTCTTTCAATCCCACTGGCGAGATTGACATAAACTGCTCCTAAAGGCATGACAGTCAATAAACTTGATAATTGAAAAGAGAAAGGTAAACCGATGTCTTTTGTGTTGATCATTGATAGACCGACACAAAGAATGATAGCAGCGATAATAATAATCAATCTGTTATTTCTTGATTTAAACCATTTCGTGGCAAATGAAACAATTAATCCAATTAACCCACCTATTAATATAGATATAATGATTTCTAATACTGGAATTAATAGTCCATCAATAAAATTAAATGTTCCACCAATGACTAATATTTTGCTGATAGCAAATAGTAAGGCAAAGACTATTAATGCTGCAGAATCATCAAAGGCAACGACAGGAATTAAAGTTGAAGTTACTGGGCCTTTAGCTTTGTATTGTTGAATGATTAATAAAGTTGCTGCTGGAGCGGTTGCACAAGCAATAGAGCCTAAAGTTAATATCATCGGTATTGATAAACCCAAATCTTTTAAACCTAAGAAATATCCAATTAATAATCCACAAATGACTATTATGCAGGCTCCTAACGCTTCGAAGATAGTAATAATTGTGGCTCTTTTTCCAACTTTCTTTAAGACTGATAATTTGAATGAACCACCAATAGTGAAAGCAATAAAACCAAGAGCGATATCACTTATCCAAGTAAGATTTGATATTACTGTTTGAAATCCCTCTTGATTAATTAAACCTAAAACCCATGGTCCAATTAAAATACCACCAAGTAAATATCCAGTTACATTTGGAAAATGGATAAGTTTCATCAACTTTGATAACGCTAAACCAACAGCGAGTGCGAGACTTATATATAAAAGTGAATAAATAATAATATTCATAAAATATTAGAAACTACCTTCATAGCTTTCTAAAGGAACGACAAACATTCCACCATGGCATTTTTTGAAGTGGTTTGTCTTTTCGTTGATTATTTCTTTTACTTCTTCTATTTGATGTTCTTCTAATATCAAATATAAAGTTATATTATTTTCAAATTTGTTTGATTCAAATAACGCTAAATTGAAGAACATTGGAATTTCACCTTCATGTTCTAATGTATGTTTTAATGAAGTTGATGGAATAACTGTACCGTTATATCCTTCTTTGGATAAACTATGGAGTATTTCTTCTCCAATATGTCCACTTTCTAAAATAGCAAATAATAAGTGTTTCATTTATTTTTTTAATCTCGCTTTCTTAATTCGTTATCGAATTATAGTCCTCTAAAAATATTAATGCAATTAATTATTTTTTAGTTATAATATTATTTACCTGGGGTCGAAATGGTTTCGACGGGGGTGGTAGTGCTGTAACGGCAGCCGAGTGATGACGATATCATCAAAACAAAAATAACTGACAACAGTTATATGAGAGTTAAAAACTCTCAATCTCTCTGCTTAGCATAAGCTACTCGACATAGAGTTCCGACGCAAGGCGCCGGGCAGAGCGTTCATTATTAATTTAGCCTCTAGGTTAATTATTGAGCGTCACGATAGAGGATAAGCTTCTATAGCGATTAGGAAAAGAAGACGAAAATTTATAATCTCGCTTATTAAATTTGATGAAGTTTACGTTAATAAGTCAGATCATAATTTCATCTAAGCTGTAGATGTTATAGTTGGACCATCTTCGGACGCGGTTTCGATACCGCCGGCTCCACCAAATTAAAAGTTAAACCTCATCTAAAAAAGAAATATTCAGGATGAGGTTTTTTATTAGATAAGAAATTTTGAGTATAAAAAAACCACATTTTAAGAAAATGTGGTTAATTTAAATATATTTTAATTATTTTTCAACTTTGCCACCATCATTGATATATAAAATACCTAATGTTTTTGGCCCACAATGAGAGGTAATTGTACATCCAGCAGTAGTGTCAATAATGCGTTTAAATCCTCTTTTTTCTAACGCTTCTTTTGCTGCACTAACCATTTCTTCACTAGCAACAGTGTGGGTGACAAAAGCAACACTTAAATCAGGATTATTATATTCTTCTAAAATATCTTCACAGTAATTAGCCACCACAGCGGAATTTCTACCACGATATTTTTTTCCTGGATGCATCACACCATTTTCCATAATTATTTGTGGTTTTAATTTTAATAAGTTCGCTGCAAATTTTGCTAAACCAGAACAACGGCCACCTTTATGTAAATAATCAGTAGTGTTTACAACGAAGCTTGTTTGAACATAAGGCACTCTGGAATTAACTTTTTCATATATTTCTTCTAATCCAAGACCTTGTTTTTGTAATTCACAAGCATAAAGCACTAAAAGACCACATCCAGTAGATAAACTTAATGAATTGATAATTTTAACTTTTCCTTTAAATTTATTTTCAGCGACATTCATTGCGTTTTTACATGTTGAAGAAATTTCTGAACTCAAAGAAATATGAACGATACCATCATATCCTTGATTCAAAATGTCATTGAAGTAATCGACAAATGAGAATTCATTGATTGCGCTTGTTTTTGGTAATTGACCAGTCTCATCAACAAATTCAAAAATTTGTTCAGGAGTAATGTTTTCACCATCAGAATAAACATTTTCACCTAATAAAACTGGATAACGAATTACAAAAATGTTATTTTCCAATAATAAATCTTTTGATAAATCTGATGTAGATTCAGTGCTGATTGCTATTTTCATCTTTCTTATCTCCTTTTTTGTTTAATTTGAAATGTTCTACAAAACCTTTAAATGACCATTTTAATAAAAACCATAAAATCGCTAAGATTTGTAATGGAATTGGAATAATAAATATTAACCATATGACGGAAATATCAGTGTATTTTAAACAAGTTAAATATATTGATAAAGCAACACACCATATCAGTCCGCTGACAGATATAAGCGAATAAAATCTATTTTTGTATACATTAGCAAATACTGTGAACAATATGAATGTTGGGATAGTAGCGTAAACAAAAACTAACCAACTATCTTTTAAATGACCATTTGAAAAAATCATGAATCCCGCAAATAAAACTGAAGCAACAAGCCAAACGATACCAACACTTAGTAAAACAGTAATTAATCTCTTTTTAAAATTAGGTTGTTTAAATTTTCTTGGTTTTTCTTTTAAGAAATCATTAATAGAAATACCATAAAGATCCGCTAAAGTTTTTAAAGCAAAAATATCAGGAGTTCCTTCCCCTCTTTCCCATTTAGAAATATTTTTATCAGAATAGGAAAGCTTTTCGGCCACTTGAATTTGAGTTAACCCCATGGCTTTTCGATAAAAGATTAAGTTGTTCGCTAAGATTGCGTTATAGTCTTTCTTTGGTGATTCTTTTTTCATAATATCCTATTTTAAAGTAAATGTTTTTAAAGTCAATTAATTAAATAATCCATTATTTATTATAACATTTTTTGTAAAATAATAAACACCTGTCTATAAATTTTTATGCGTGATTATTACAAGAAAAATTGCTATTTTTATAGACAGTGTATATAAATAACTCAATTAATAATTTTTTCCCCACAAATATATGATAAATTATTGACAGGGGGAAAAGTGCACATGGAAATCTATGACAAAAAAGATAAATATGAACTAACTGACGAAGAACAAATTCAAGTCTATCAAATTTATCAAGAATTGATGGTAGATGGACATTCCTCTTTACAAGAACTTAACGATATTTATTCAGAAGAATAATTAGATATTGAAAAAGAAATAATAGGCTAGTTTGAAACTAGTCTTTTATTTTTGTAATTAAAAAATAATTAATTTGGTTTATAATCAAAATATAAATGGAAACGACAGATAAAAATAATATTCCGAATAAATCGATTAAGATTCAAAAATCACTCTTAATAATTATATCTTTTTTAACTATTGAAGTTTTAGCGTTCTTAGGTTTTACATTAGGTAATAGTATCATAGTTTACGCTATACTGGGTTTAGTGTTAATTATTGGAGTGGTCATTGCTTCGTTTCGTGAGATAAAATCGAAAGAAATTGTAACATATATATTTTATTTATTTCCTTATTTGTTATTTACATTTCTTTTGATGTTTGTTCCAATATCGAATTCTATTTTAGATAATCATATATCAGTCGCTGATTGTTATATGTTTCCATTCGCATTCGTTTCTTTTTCTTTGCTTGGATATTTAATTAATAAAAATAAATCTATTAAATTAAAAAATATATTTATAGGTATTTATAGCGGACTTGCATTATTTACATTTATTGGTCTAGTTTATACGATGATTCAGTTTGAACCATTTTACACTATTACATATCAAAATGGTTATGTCTTCTATGATGGTAAATTATCATCCACGACCGTGGGAAATATGGCTTATGCTTTCATGGGTTTTGATGTTAAAGAAGTTAAATTAACTTATTTTTCCATGTTCCCAACTTTATTATCAACTTCTGTGATTGGCTTATTTTTTATAAGTCCAAAGAAAGAAAGGAAATTATTTATTCTTTTCTCGATATTCGCTGCACTTGGTTTAGTGACATTAATTATAATGCCAACGATGTTAACTTTAATATCTGATTTCTTCCTCTTAGTTATCGTCGTTGCAGTGATATTAATCGGTAGGTTAAAGTTAAAAACTAAACCATTCGTCATTGCTACGAAAGTAATTTTCGCTCTTGCAGTTATTTATTTATTATTCTTTCTTATTTTAAGTCAATCGAGTATAACTTCACTAGATGGTTTAAGAAATACCCTTTATAATATTCCGCTTCTTGGTAAATTATTTTCATTAGGTCGTTACCGTGTGATCATTGATGGAATATTCGCAAGTAATAAACTTCTTGGTTTTTATGATTATGAAATTAACTTCTCAAATAGTTTTCTTTTTGATGGCTTCTATATGACTGGTTTAGTGGGTGGTATATTACTTGTTGTTGCTTTAGCTATTACCATTTATATCGTTTACTATTTTTATTCAAAACACGATAATTTATTAGAAAAATCTCTTTTAATTGCCTTTGTTTTGACTTATTTTGCTTATAATTTACTTAATGACACTATTAAGCCATATGTCTATTATGATAATTATTTACTCTCTTATCATAATGGTCCATTTTTAATTGTTATCTTCTTAATTGGATTCGCTTTATATTATTTAAACGATAAGAAAAAATCTAATAGTGGACAAGTTTATGAGACTAGTTCAATCGTGGATGAAGTCACTATTGAAGATAATAAAGAAAATACAGTTTTGGAGGCGAAAGAAAATGAAAAATAACAAATTAAAAATTTTGCTTCTTTTGCTCCCTGTTTTATCTTTATCTAGTTGCCGATATGGTTTAAAAGAAGTATATATAAATCAAAATTTTAATTCGACAGTTTTTAAAGAGAATTATTACAAAGTGTGGGATAATAGTTTACTTCGCATTGATAGTCGTCGAACTTACAATGTGACGAATAATGATAAAGTGTTTACAACTTATAATGATTTCGTTTCTTTAGGAATAGATAGTTCTGCTGCTTCTTTAAATTATGTTGAAGATATGGAATATGATGGTGATGGAAGTTTATATAATGTTGGATATGGTCCAACAAAGAAAATGTCTTTAATCAATCCTTCGTTTAAGAAAGGATATATCTCTAAATTATTTGATGGTCAGATGTTTTGTAATGGTTCTTATCAATTAGCGAGAGTGCAAATTGATAATGAAGGTTTTGGAAAACTATTTCAAAAAGAATTACAAACTTCAAATGTTAATGGTAACGATGCCTATTTCGCTTTAAACTTCAAAGCCTCATGCGATTATACTCGTGAAGATATTTCTATTGAACCTCATGCATCTGAATTAGATTTAAAAGTTTCTTTCTATTTAAAAAATAGTGTCAATAATTATGATGTTATCGACACAATTTATCATATTTCTGATATACCAACAAATCCGAGAGAAAGTAAAAATAACCCAACAGAAACTTCACTTGGAACTTATATATTCTATGGTTTTAAAATCAATTTTGATATTACTCGTCTTCAAGGTATTTCTATCACTTACGATAATTTAAGTGATCCTTATGTTAACGCTCATCCAGATTTAGACTATTCATTGATGTTATACGAAATGATGATTCCGTATACTAGTTGGTTATAATTGTTTTATTTTATTTTTTGATATTTTGATATATCGAGCCATTCTCCCATTACGAAATCTATTGCATCATCATCTAAAATTAATGTTCCTTTCGCGGGAGTAAAGGTCATTTCTGAAAAATATATTTTCCCATTCACATCGTACAAATCAACACGAACGAATGGGAATTTTTTTGCGATGTTTTCACTCATTTCCACCATTTGATCAAAGTTTGATGGTTTTTCTAATTGTTCATCACTCTTTTTCCATCCATTAAACTGAGAACCATCAAATGGAGTCCAATCGATATATTTCTGGGTATATCGAATATCTTTTCCTCTTCCAGTAACGACATATAAGTTTTTCGCTATTCCATTAAAAACATGGATTTTATATTCGATAGGAAGTTCTCCGTTTTCTAAAAGAAGTTCTTCAATAATTATTTGCGGTTTGATTTTGCTGTAGTGATATTCTACAGTTTTCTTTCCATAATCTGTTTTGAGCCATTTATGGAATTTCTTCTTCAATTCTTTGATGTTAATTTCATTTTTATCAAAACAAATATAATTAAATCCACTCGCATGAGTGCATTTCATCGCGAATTTATTTGGTAATTTTGAAAAGTCGATATCTTCAAATTTATCATAAACCCCATAAATAGGAATCAAACTATCTTCATAACCTAATGATTTAATATATTCTCTCACTCCATATCGACCTGCACAGGTAGAAACTTCATCCCATTTTGGATAGACATAATATCTAAGATATTGAAGCTTTTCAGTATATCTTTTTGGATGAGAAAAATTGAGTTTATGTTTAGTGATATATTGGTATTGTAATTCAATATATTTTTTCTTAGAAATTGCTTTGACAATGTTTCTAATTGAAACGGCAAAAAACCTTTTAAATTTATTTTCTTTCAAATTTTTGTTTCCCATATTTAGAATATTATCACTTGTTTTTTAAATAATCATTATTCGATAATTAAATTGTAATGAAAAACGCGTTGAAAAGTAAAAAAGTGTATATAATTGCCCTCATCTTATCTTTGATAGGACTTCTTATTCCTTTCGGCATATTATTTATCACTTTAATTCCTTCTTTAAACACCTCACCATTTTCTGCTTATCCATATTTACTTGGAGCGATTATGGTCGTCTATTTTTTCATTGGATTTATTTGGGGTGATTTAAAAGATGCTTCTATTAGAAGAAAAGAAAAAAAGTGGGATGATAAACTCGATGATGAAACTAAAACGATGATTTGGAAAAGAAGACTTCCTTTTTATCTTGCGAGTATTGTCTTACTTATTGCTTTCCTAATTGTCGATGGCTTCTACTTTTTTACAGGAAGTTTCCCATTTTTATAATATTTAGCCTTTTAACTCCTTCTTTTTTCAGATAGTTTTTATACATACATATGAGCGCACACGTAAAAAATGTTTTGCATTTTTCTTTGCTTTGTATTATGGTATAAACAATCATTCAGATTGAAAATTTGTAAAAAAGGAGGAAAAAGCTATGAACAAAAACAAATCTAAATCTCTATTTGTCTTAAGCCTTGTTGCACTTTTAGCAAGTTGCTCCAAAGGCACATCGACTTATACTATTCCTGCAACAGCCAAATACGGTATGGCTGGTAAAACTGCTCGTACAATTTATCGTGCTGCTCTAGCTACTTCTGTCGGTAATTTGAATTACTTAAATACACAAGAAGCCGCGCAAGCAAGACACTTTGCTAATTTCATTGATGGCTTATTAATCCATGATGAGTTCGGCGTTTTACAAAAGAATTTAGCGGAGAGAGTTACCCACAACGAAAACTTTACTTCATTTGAATTCACCGTAAAAACAGGAGTCCCTTGGGTTACATACACTGGTGAACAATACAGTGCAACCGTCAATGGTCAAAAGACTCCACAATACGTCAGCGCAGAAGACTGGCTCACTACAGCAAAAGCCATTCTTGATGCCTCTAATGCATCCACTCTTGCATACTTAGTTAAGAGCTTCGTTAAAGGTGCTGAAGAATACTATCAATATTCAGTTATTAAATACAAAGCTGCTCAAGGTATTTCTGAATATATTAAAATTGAAAGCAATCCTACCAAATTCGCAGAACGTATTAACTTATTAATTTCTCAAGAAAACCCAACCATTTATAAGTTAGGTAAATACGATGTCAACCCAGTTACCGCTGATGATATCGAAAGTATCGCAAATGGTTCAAGACTTGGCATTAAAGTTGATGGTGTTACTTCAACTGGTGGTGGAAAAGTGACTTATGAATTATATTCATCATCTTCTTGGTTCCCAACCTTATTCACTTATTCCTCATACTTACCAACCAATTCTTACTTCTTAGCGGAAACCAAGTTCTCACAATTTGGTTCAAATAAAGATAAGTTACTTTATAACGGACCATATTTATTAGACACTGTCGATGAATACAATGTCGTTTACAAAAAGAATCCTAAATACTTCAACCCATCAATCGTCTGTGTTGATGAAGTTAGATATCAAGTATTAAGTGCTTCTATCGATAGTGATTATCTCCGTAAAGAATTCGAAGCTGATCGTTTAGATGGTTTCGGTTTAAGTTCCAGTGATATGACTGGTTGGAGAAAATACATCATTGGTAATGATGAAGAAAATCCAGGTACAATGTATGACCCTGCTGACCCACGTGTCAACGCAAGATTATTAGACACTATCGGAAGCATGTATGGTTCAAACGTCGTTCTCGCTAGAGACAAAACAAACACCACAACTTCCTACTCTACAAAAGGTAGCATCAACTCTGTTATTAATACTGCCAGAGCGTTACAAATCAAAGAAGTCAGAGAAGCTGTATTACACGCTATTGATTACGATGTCTATAATACTAGATATTGTGGTACAAATACCGATCCAGAAAGTGATGAAGGTCAATTATTAATGAATCAATACATGGTTCATACCTACACACCAAAAGGATTCGTTATTGATGACAATGGTGATGATTATGTCACCCATCACTTATACAAAGAATATGCTAAACAATTAGGTATTGATGATGGTATTGCTCAGCTCGAAGCCGGTGAATCTTTAGAAGGTACTGCTGCTGGATTATTAGAACCAGCCCAATATGCTACCAAACAATTAACCGCTGATGAAGTTTGGGAATTATCATTAAAAGCACAAGCAGCAATTGAAAAATACAATGAAACTGCTTCTGCCAAAATTACATATCCTATCAATATTGAATATTTCTCATTATGGTTTGATGAAGAAAGTCAAATTTATGACAAAGAAGCTATCAAATCAATGAACTTGAGACTTAACAATACTACGACAACACTTGAAACATATCCAATCTTCAACGTTATCCCAACCGATAAGATCAACTCTAGTAACTACGAAACAGTTTCTAGAAATGGATGTTGGGATTACGCACCAGTTCAATGGGGATGGGGCGCTGACTATGGTGATCCATTATCATACATGAACACTTATGTTAAAGGTGGAGACTGGGGAGATGTCTTCCCATATATCAACTTAGATTACGTTGATAACTATTATGTCGATAGTAACGGACAATTAGTCCACGAAGACTTATTAGAAAGATACACTGCGAAAGTTGCAGAAGCTGCTGCAGAAACTCTTGATACTAACACAAGATTCGATTTATTCGCTGAAGCAGAATACATGCTCTTAAATGAACTTCAAATCTATATGCCACAAGTCAACTATGGTCAAGGTTGGAGCGTTACTCTTTCTAGAGCGGCTGGTTATGAAACCCCAACTGCTTCCTATGGTTTAAGTAATGATCGTTTAACTGGCTTATATGTCTTGAACGAAGTCTTAACCCGTGATGAAAGAAACACCATCCGTAACAACCAAGCTGAAGCTAAAGAAGAATATTTAGCGGAATTACGTGCTGCTGGCAAAGGTGCGATGAACATCTACGATTAATTCGATAGTTATTATCTATATTAATAATATTTATAATTAATCATTTTTAATAAATTAGGGTCGGGCGACTATCATTTGTAGTCGCCTCCCTAATTTATTCGACTTTATAAGGAGGATAATATGACAACATATTTAGTAGGATATACATTTATTATTGCCATTGTATTATTTGTTATATTTTCTATTCTTGTTAAAAAAAGAGTCTTATTTGGCAACACTCCTGCCATGCAAAAAATATTCGCACATCCACTTCTTCACTATTCATTAAGAAGAATTGGTTCAGCCTTAATTTCAGTCTCATTAGCGATTATTGTTACTTTTTTCTTAGTAAGATTAGCTCAACCACCGGATGCGACATGTATCCACAAATTTGTTACCCCTCAAACCCCTGTTGATAGTCTTTCCTTCCAACTTAGATGTAACAACTGGAAAGAGAATATGGGTTTCAGTGGTTCAATACTTGAACAATTATTTAATTTCTTTTATTCTGTATTACCATTCCCAAAAATGCGATGTATTACAGAAATTGATACTTCAACTGGATTATATACAGTTTTTAGTTGTCGTAATTTCGTCTTCGACTTTGGACGAGTTTATTCGATTCCAGGTGTCCCAGATGGAACATTCGTTTTAGATTATATGAGTTCGAGAATGGTGACTTCATTTAAAATTGGTATTTTAGCGGTCATCATCGAACTAGCTTTAGGTTATCCATTTGGTATTTTAATGGCTAAATATCAAAATGGTGTTTTTGATAAAATAGGCAAAGCCTATATTATCTCAATTGATGCGATTCCAGGCGTAGCGTATTACTACATTTGGATGAGTATTTTCTGTTCACTCATGAAAATGCCTTCTCGATATGAAGCTGGCAATTTCTTATCATGGCTCCCAATCATTTTGACGATGGGATTCACTGGTATGGCTGGCATTGGTTTATGGGTTAGGCGTTACATGGTTGATGAATTCAACTCTGATTATGTCAAATTTGCTCGTAGTAAAGGTTTATCGGAAAACCGAATATTACGAATTCATATATTGAGAAATGCGGTCGTCCCTTTAGTGAGAACTTTCCCTTCCGCGGTTATTGGTGCTTTGATGGGTACTTATTATCTTGAAAACATCTACGCGGTCAATGGTATTGGTCAAGCAATTATTACCGCGAATGATACGAAAAATGCTTGTTTGTTACAAGGTGTTATTATCGTTTCTGCGTTGTTATCGATTTTCTCTTATTTATTAGGTGATATCGTTACAGCGATGGTCGATCCTCGTATTAGCTTTACTAAATAGAAAGGAGTCACATTATGAAGAAAAAGAATAAAAAAGTAAATCCAGATAATGATTTATTTACTCTATATAATGATGACGCTCGACTTGCGAGTACAGTATCGAGTGAATCGACAATTCCTACCAATCTTGATGATTTATTTAAGATTGTTGGCACTGCGGATGATAAAATCGAACAATTAGATTCCGCACCTTATTCATATTGGAGAATGACCTTCAAACAATTATTTAAAAATCCGATGGCGATTATTTGCATGGTTCTTCTCGTTTTAATCTTATTTTTTACCATCTTTGGTCCAATGATTAGATTTTTCCCACCTATCGTCAATAACGCGGGCGTGGTTGAGAAGGGTGTTACTTTCGCTACCAATGATGGTTATTTAAATCCAAATGCGACGAACTGGTTTGGTGTTTGTGGCGCGAATATGGGTAACTGGTTTAGCGGCACTGATATGTGGAGCTGTGTCTGGAAAGGAACGAGATTATCTTTAGTTTTAGGCACTGTTGTTGCTATCATCGAAATTGTTTTAGGTGTCGCTATTGGAGCAGCGTGGGGATATTTTAGATGGTTAGACCCAATCCTCATTGAATTTAGAAATTTCGTTAACAATATTCCAACTATCTTACTTGATATTTTGCTCATGCAATTCTTCCAAGAATACATGGCAAAATATGGTTTCTGGATTATTGTTTTCTTACTTTCAGCGTTGAGTTGGATTTCCTTAGCAAGCTTTGTTAGAAACCAAATCATTATTATTCGTAATCGTGAATACAATATTGCTTCTCAAACTTTAGGAAGTAGTTCTGTTACGATGATTACTCATAACTTATTACCATACCTCATCAGCGTTATTGTTACTGTTGTTTCAACAGCCATTCCTTCAGCGATTAGCGCAGAAGTTGGTCTCGCCTTCTTCAACTTATCATTCAAGATTAGTGATGGCGCTATTACTTTAGGTCAAGTGTTAACAAAAGCTGTTTCAAATAATGCTTGGGTACAACATCCATATTTATTAATTGGTCCTTTGGTGGTCATGGTTCCTTTGACGGTTGCCTTCTTCTATTTAGGCCTCGCTTTAGCGGACGCGACTGACCCGAAGACGCATCGATAGGAGGTAAAAATAAATGAAAAAAGATATTGAAAAATTACCTCTTGAAGAAAAAATAAAAATTTTAAGACAAGGTGCGATGGTGGATTATGTTTCTGATCCAGACAGAGAACCTTTAATTAAAGTTAGAAATTTATCTGTCGGTTTCGTCACTAGAGGAAAGAAAACCCATGTTATTAGAAATGTTAGCCTCGATGTTTATAAAGGTGAAACACTCGCGATCGTTGGTGAATCTGGTTCAGGTAAATCTGTCTTTACCAAAACTTTTACTGGTATGCTCGATAGCAACGGTAAAATTTTAGGTGGAGAAATCTTATTTGATGGTATGGATTTAGCGTCTTTTAAAACTAATGAAGATTGGTTACAAATTCGTGGTAAAAGAATCGCGACAATTTTCCAAGACCCTATGACTTCATTAAATCCTCTTCTCACTATTGGTTATCAAATTTCAGAAGTATTGATTTTACATCATCATTTAAGTAAAGAAGAAGCTAAGAAAGAAGCTATTAGTTTACTTCAAAAAGTTAAGATTCCTAACGCTGAAGAAAGATATGATGATTATCCATTCCAATATTCTGGTGGTATGCGTCAAAGAGTGGTTATCGCTATCGCACTTGCGTGTCGTCCAGAAATCTTAATTTGTGATGAACCTACAACCGCGTTAGATGTTACTGTTCAAGCACAAATTATTAAATTAATTAAAGACTTACAAAAAGAATATGGTTGGACCACAATTTTCATTACTCATGACTTAGGTGTTGTCGCTAATATCGCTGACCGCATCGCGGTTATGTATGGTGGTCAAATCATTGAATATGGCACTGTTAAGGAAGTTTTCTATCATCCTGAACATCCTTATACTTGGGCTTTATTATGTTCTTTACCTCAACTTGGTACTAAGGATGAACCTTTAAGTTATATTAAAGGTAATCCACCTAGTTTCGGTAAAGAAATAATTGGTGATCCTTTTGCTCCTAGAAATGAATATGCGATGAATATCGATTTCGTTTTAGAGCCACCTTGTTTTATGGTTTCTCCAACCCACTGGGCAAAAACTTGGTTATTATCTCCAGTCGCTCCTAAAGTGGAAAAACCAAAAGTTATTCGTGAACTTCATATTAGAATGAAAAAGGCCGCGGAAGAATTAGAAAGACAGGAGGGAAATATCGATGAGTGAAATTGAAAAAATGAAGGATATTTTCCAAGAAAACTATGTCGCGGATGAACCAATTATTAAAATGAGAGATGTCAAAATCTCATTTAAAGTTGGTACGATGGAACGTATTGTTATCAATCATTTAAATTTAGATATTAAACGTGGTGAAATTCTTGGTTTAGTCGGTGAATCTGGTTCTGGAAAAACGACAATTGGTCGTGCAATTATGAGAATCAATCAAGTTTCTGGTGGAGAAATTTTATATAACAACGTTAGAATTTCTGGAAAGATTAATAGAGATGTAGAACGTTTATTAAAAACTAAACAACAAATGATTTTCCAAGATCCAGGTGATTCTTTAAATGACCGTGCGAATATTGACTATATCGTGTCTGAAGGTCTTCGTGCTTTTAAATTATATAAAAACGATGAAGAAAGACTTCAAAAAGTTATTGATATGATGGTTAAGGTTGGTTTAAGACCAGAACACCTTACTCGTTTCCCACATGAATTCTCAGGTGGTCAACGTCAAAGAATTGGTATCGCTCGATGCATGATTATGAACCCTGAATTAGTCGTCGCGGATGAACCAATTTCCGCGTTGGATGTTTCTATTCGTGCTCAAGTTTTAAACTTGATTAAACAATTCCAACAAGAAAATAATATGACCGTTTTATTTATCGCTCACGACTTGAGTGTTGTTAAATACATTTCAGATCGTATCGCGGTCATCCATTCTGGTAAGATTGTTGAACTTACAAGTGCGACAAGATTATTTGAAGCACCTTTACATCCATATACTAAATCTTTATTATCTGCAGTTCCTATTCCAGACCCAGATATTGAAAGTAAAAAGAAAATTATTACATACAATCCTTTAACTGCTCATCATTACACTAAAAATGACCTTCCTGATTTACGAGAAATCGAACCAGGACACTTTGTTAGATGTAATAATGAAGAATTTAATCGTTATAAAAAAGAACTTGAAAGAATGGGAGGTAATAACTAATTATGGCAAAAATGGTACAAGATTTAAGTCAAGATTTTATCTATGAAGATGAAGTTCAAAATGACCAAAAGCATAAAAAATTGACACCAAAGCAAAGAAATTATGTTATTGGATTATCCATTCTTGGAGTCGCAATTATCCTTATTAGTGTCATCTACGCTTTAGCGGCTAATGTGTGGCTCGCTGATTATAAAACCATTGGATATTTAACTTTTGCTTATCCAACTCAAACGGAAGAGGAAAAGGCTAATGGTGTCGTCACTGAAGCTCAAGTCATTTCAATTGATTTAAATAGTAACTATCCTTCCACCTTTAGAATTCCTTCAGAAATTAAAGGTCATCCAATTACCTCAATCGCTGATGGAGCGTTCCAAGGTGCGGATAGATTAAAGAAAATTATTATGACCAACAACATTACTTATGTTGGTGATAATGCTTTTGCGGGTTGTACTGAACTTAAAACCATTCAATGGAGTAAAAATTTATCTCATATTGGTACAAATGCATTTATTAATACTGCCTACGAAGCTAGTTGGGATGAGAATGGTTTTGAAATCGTCAACAATATTCTTTTGAATGTTGGTTCGAATTATTTCCCTTCTAACACTGTGTTAGTGAATAATGAAAATTCCATCATTCCAGAAGAATATCAAACAAGTACATATCAAGTTCGATATTTTGATGATTTTTCTCAAGGTGTCGATACTTGGATGAATGGTTTATTCCAAGATAATAGCCATATCGTTTATTTAGAAACTCCATCATATCTCGATTATATTCCTTTCGATGCTTTCTATGGATGTTCTAATTTAAAAGAAGTTAAACTTGGTGAACATGTTACTTCTTTGTATTCTGGCTCATTTAAAGATTGTACTTCTCTAACAAAAATCAATTTAGAAAATGTGACTATCATTGAAAGTGAAGCTTTGAAAAACACTAATATTAACTTTAGTTTAGATTTAACCAATGTTAAACAAATTGGAGATTCTGCTTTTGAAGGATGTAGTTCTTTAACGGAAGTTACTTATTCTTCCACTGTTACTAAAGTTCCAAATTCCTTATTTAAAAATTGTAGTTCCTTACAATCTATTACTTTCCCTAATTTTGATAACATGGAATCTTTAGGTGTTTCTTCTTTTGAAAATACAGCATTAAGAAGTTTTACTGTTCCAAAAAGAATCAATTCCTTAAACGATAGATTATTCGCGAATTGTTCTCAACTTGAAACTGTCTCTTTGTATAACAATACTACGAATACATATTATGAAATTAGTGAAGAAAGTGATGAAGAAGAAGGGGGAGTTTCTGTTACTAAAATTTATGAAGGAGTCAACAGAATAAACGCTTATGTGTTTTATAATTGTTCTTCCTTTACTTCATTAAAACTTTATGATGTTAATGGTGATTTAATTCCTGGTTCATCAAATGATGGCGAAATAAATCTTCCTGTTACTGTTACTTCTACAAGTAATGCGAATGGTAATGATTTAGGATACGCTTTTGCAAAAACATCAGCCTCCAAAGCCAAAATTAATAAAGAACTTATTACTTTAGGCGATTCATTCTTTGAAGACAATACATCGATTAGTGAAGTTGTTTTTGAACAAGGTGAAATTGTTAAAGATGACAATGACAAAGTCATTGATCCAGGTTATAAAATTACCTCCATTGGAGAGAAAGCTTTTAAAGGCACCACTAATTTAGTATCCATTAGCATTCCATCCACTGTGACATCATTAGGCACTAATTGTTTTGCTTATAGTGGTGTAGAAACAGTGACATTCAATGATCCAATTGGCGATTATAAATCATTATCTTCACTTCAAAATGGAACATTCTCAAATTGTCCTAATTTGACCACAGTCAATCTTCCTACAGGCATCAGCATGATCGCTAAAGGAACATTCTCAAATTGTCCCAGTCTTACTTCTCTTTATATTCCAGAAGGAATCAAAACATTAAACCAAGGCTCTTTTACTAATTGTGGTAATGAAACTACAAAATTATCTATTTATATTCATAAAACTTTAACTGAATATTTAAGTAGTTCGAATTACTTCTATGTTAATAGTAAAAAAGAACCACTTTGGTGTGATGATTCTTGTGAAGTATATTTGTATAGCGAAGAGCAACCAACTGCAACTTCACCAGCGTGTAAAGGATTCTTCCATTTTGATGAAAATGGTGAAATCGCTATTTGGCCCGCTCCAACAGAAGATTAAAATTTTGTTAATTTAACTTAAAAGTGACGATTAGTAGAAAAAATCGTCACTTTTTTATTTCCTATTATTTAATATTTACTATTAAATTGGTTTTGGCTTTTTTCTAATAAATGAATAAATTAAATCTTCTTTTAATATTAGAAGTGTACCAATATAAATAATCGCATCTACTGCGACAATAATGATTAGTCTTAATAAATAAATTAATGAAGTTGAAGTTATGAAATTATTTAATAATAATTCAACTGGATGATATAAGAGAAGAGAAGCAACGGTAATTAAAATTCCTGCGATAAGTATTTTAAGTGTATTCATATTAAATAATGCTTTTTTAATATATTTCCATGAATAAATCGCTAAATAAGTAAAAACACATAATTCTGATATTAATGTCGCGATAGCGATACCTATCGCAGGATTATTTTTAAATACGAATATTCCAAATATTAAAGATAAAATTAGATTCAAACCGCTGCCACAAAGCAATGCGTATAAATAATGTTTTTCTTTCTTCATTGGAAGTAATATTTGACCATATATCATGTCTGATAAAGAATATGTCAGCATCATGATAGATAAAATAATTAAGACATATTTCGCGCTTCCATAACTGGAATTGATATCGCTTGAGAAATTTCCAGAAATTAAACTGGTAATATCTTGACTTAAGATAGACATAGTAATTATTGCGGGAACAACAATAAATAAACAAATGTTCATCGAGTATCGAGTTAAGTTAAAGAAAAATCTTTTATCTTCTTTTTCATAATAATACGCACTTCGAGGAACGAAGACTGTCGATAAAGAAGTCATGATAGATATGATAATATCGATTCCTTTAACACCAACAGAATATGAGGCAACTTCTTTTTTACTTTCATCGATAAAACCTAATGTAAATGTATCAATTTGATTATATAAAGATATGACAAAACTGATGACAGTGAGATTTATCATCGGCCTTATGAACATTTTTAAGTTATAAGGCATAGTTTTCTTAAAAGAAATATATTTTTTTGCGTTAATTAAATTGACGATTGTTGTAATCGCAGTATAAAGCGTGGTCAATAATGCGTAAATATAAATATCACTTGGAGAAGTGACAAAAGTCACGACTAAAATCGCTGATAAAGAAAGAGTGATGATCGAGCGAATAGCCATATAAAATTGCTTTTCTAACGCAATAAATAACCATTCAAAAGAAAATGCACCAGTTAAGAAATTTAACGATAATAAAAATATTAATGTGTAATTTTCTTTTAATGCTGGAACCATTAAAACAGTTATAGACATTAAAATGAAAGATATGATTGTTGTACACATTTGAATAATGACAAAAAGTTGTGCGACATTCGATAATTTTTCTTTATCATCACGAACTTTAACACATTCTCTTAAAGCGAGATTTGGAATACCAACTTTCGCTAAAATTAAAAAATATCCAATAAAGGTATTAATCCAGGTGTAAACACCTACCATTTCATCGCCTAAATAACGACATACCCATGGGAAAGTTATAAAAGACAATAATGTTAAAACAATAGTTCTAATAATATTGACAATAACGTTGATACGTATATTTTCTTTCATACTTAATCATTTTAATACAAAAATGATTTTGTGAATATATCAAATAAGTCAATATAATTGAAAAACCGATGATTTAATACACAAAATATTAAAAATAATTTAGAATAATATTAATGAAAATTTTAGTTGTTTCTCAATTTTATTATCCAGAAAATTTTATTATCACTAATCTTTGTGAATCTTTTGTTAAAGAAGGACATGATGTCACAGTTTTAACAGGAAAACCTAATTATGGCTATGACAAAATTATTGATGAATATAAAAAGATTAAATATGAAGAAATAAATGGTGTTAAAGTTCACCGAGTTAATTTATATCCTCGACATCGTTCTAGATTATCAATTATAAGAAACTATCTTTCATATTGGATGAACGCAAAAAGATTTGTTAGAAAACATAAAGAAATGAAATTCGATGTCGTATTTTCAATGAGCTTATCGCCTGTTACGATACTCGCTCCAGCAAACTTATATAAGAAAATACATAAAGTTCCTCATCTTGTTTATTGTGTAGATTTATGGCCAGAGTCGACAATCGTAACCCACGCAGTTAGAAAAGATTCCTTAGTGTATAAAATTCTTTATAAATGGAGTCAACTTCTTTATCAAAAAGCAGATAAAGTTTTGATATCATCGCCTTCTTTTGAAAAATATTTAAGAGATATATTAAAAATTAATTGTCCTATTGAAGTTTGTTATCAACCATCAATAATAGAAAATCATGAAGAAATTATTCCTACTAAACTTAATGATGGTTTTAATATTGTTTATTGTGGAAATATTGGTTCAATTCAATGGATGGAAAACGTTCCAGAAATTATGAGCTTGGTCAAAAATAAAAATATATATTTTCACATTATTGGTATGGGACCAAAAAGTGAATTACTAAAAGAAAATATTAAAAAATATCATGTTGAGAATAATGTTATTTATCACGGACCAATTATTGCAAAAGTCGCAAGTGGATATTTATTATCCGCGGATTTATTATATGTCTCTTTACTTGCGGATGGATATGTAGGACAAACCATTCCCAATAAATTAAATTTTTATATGACCTTTAAAAAACCAATTTTTGGAGTGATTAAAGGTGATGGATTAACCGCTTTAAAACAATCTGGAAATAATTTTTATAGTGAATTTAATGTGAACGATATCGCTAACAAAATTGATGAAATTGCTTTGATGGATAAAAAAGAACTCGAAACAATTGGAGAAAGCAATTACCAGTATTATTTATCAAATTATTGTTTAAAAACCGCTTCAAATAAAATAATTTCGTCTTTAAAAGAGATTGTTAATAAATAGATCAATCTTATTATTTACTTTGGTTAGTGAATATAATTCATTAACTTTTTTATATCCGTTATTTTTAATTTCTTCTTTTTCTTGTTCACTCATTTCCATAACTTTTTTAAGCGCTGAAAATAAGGAATCTTCAATTGGTTCTTCTAACCATATTATTTCATTTTTAAATATCTTATGTAGGATAGTGGATTTCGTTGAAATCACAATAGTGCGACTCGATAAATATTCAATGACTTTACTTGGAACAGAATATTTATCTATATCTTCTTTGACATTTCTTGGATTGATACTCGCTAAACTGTTTTCTTCATATATTTGAGTTTTGTTCATGTCGAGATTTCCAATATATTTGATATCGCATCCTTTAATTGCTTCATTTAGTTCATCAATATTTTCATGGTGACCAGAAATTATTAAAGATACTTCATCAGTGTTTAATTTTTTATAAGCTTCTATTAGTTCATAAATCCCGAATTGTTTTAATAAGGTTCCTCCATAATAAAAATATGGTTTACCATTATTAATTTCTTTATTTAATTGAATATTTCTTTGGTTTGATAAACCTTCGTTAATAATATGTGGTTTATTATGAATGTTATATAGAGTATTTAAATTATCATTCAATGCAATATATCCGTTGAAATCATTACATTCTTTAAGTAATTTTTCTTTATAACTATCACTTACAAATGAGATGTAATTTGGAGAATCGGTTAATATTCCTATAAGAGGATAGTTAAACTTTTTGTTTAGTTTTTTAGCGATATAAATAGAAGTCATGTTCATCGTTTCTACGAAGATGATTGGTTTATTTTTTAAAGATAATTTTTTAATTATTTTTTGACATTCTAAGTAATAATAAATTGTTCTTAAATATTTATTTTTATAAATTTTTAAATAGTGATATTTAATATTATTTATAGTAGATGTTTTTGAATTTCTATCGATATTAACACAACTTTTTTCATATGGACGAATAGAAAAGACATAGACTTTATTAGAAAAAGATAAGGCGTTTATCATCTTATTATGAAAATTGACGCTGGAGGGATTTAAAGTCTTTTTCCATCCCTTTTTGAAATTTTCAAATTCATCATTTTCTTGTGCAGTTGTGATATAGATGATATCTCTCATTTATTTATCAATCCTTTAAATAATTCGATATGTTGGGCGACTGATTTTTCAATCGTGTTTTCCTTCGCAGTTTTTATTACTTCGTTTTTATTAATTGTTGATATGTTATTTAACGCATTAATTATTTCATCGAAATTATTAATATTTACTAGATAGCCATTTACTTGATTTTTAATAAGTTTTTTTCCACTTATTACATTCATTGAGCAAATAACTGGTAAGCCTTGAGAAAATGCTTCATTGACAGAATGGCCATAAATATCTTCTTTTGATAAAGTAATGTAATAATCACAACAAGATAATAATTCTAACAAAGATGATTTCTTTAAAAATGGAACAAGATAAATATTATGAATGTTATTTTCTTTTATATATTTGATATATTTATCTTTCTCTTTCCCATCACCAATAATCACTAAGGATTCTTTTCTTAACGAAAAGATTTCTAATAATTTGAAATTATTTTTTCTTTTGATGAATTGACCACTGGTGACAAAAATTTTCCCTTTGGTAGGAAGATTATATTCTTTTAATATTCTTTCTTTAATTACAGGTTCTATATCAGTAGTTTTTATTTCATTTTCGTAAATTGTTGAATAAATATAATGATTAATTTTTTCTTCTTTCGCCCCATATTGAATTAGATATGGATCAGCTTCTAGACCAGGAGAGAAAAAAATTGATGCATGATTAATGAATTTAGTTTTTAAATATCGCTTGATGAAATTCGTCTTTTTAACGATTCCTCCATTGATATATAACACATATGGAATATGATGCTTAATCATATAATTTAATGCGATGATTTCAGTAAAAGTTGAATACCCATTCATGATGATAATATCAAATTCATGATGATGTTTTTTGATATATTCTTTTAATTTAAAACTTAATGAATTTTCTCTTCCAATATATCCATGTTTAAAAGTAATAGATTTAAAATTATATTTTTTTTCATTATAAAATTCTTTTTTTCTATCTTTCGCTGAATCTCTTTCGAAGATGACAGTTAAATCTATTTCTTTAGCAATACCATTAAATAAACTTACTTTATAAGGCGCTTTATGATTGAAGACAAATAAGACTTTCATTATTTAATATTATAAACAATTTATAATAATAAATGTTAATATAGTTTTTGTATGGATAACAAATTAAATTGGGAACAAATATTTCATGAAATTAGCCAAAAAGAATATTTTAAAAATCTTTTATTTTTCATTGATGATGAATATAAAAATTATCCTTGTTGTCCTAAAAAAGAAGAAATATTTAAAGCCTTTGAACTCGTTGATTTTAATAAAATTAAAGTAGTCATTATTGGACAAGACCCATACATCAATGAAAATGAAGCGATGGGTTTAGCGTTCTCTATTAATAAAGGAAATAAACTACCTCCATCATTAATAAATATCTATAAAGAAATCGAATTAGAATTTCATTTGAAGATGGATTTTTCTGATGGAGACTTAACTTATTTAGCAAATCAAGGTGTATTGCTACTAAACGCTTATTTATCTACTAGACTTCATCAATCATTAGCCCATAACAAGAAAGAATATCAATTATTATTTATTGATATACTCAAATATATCGAACAAAACGATAGTCCTATTGTCTATTTATTATGGGGAAGTTTCGCAAAAAAATATAAAAAATATATTACTAATAAAAATCATTTAGTTTTAGAAAGCAATCACCCTAGTCCATTAAGTGCGAATCGTGGAGGTTGGTTTAATAATAATCATTTCATTCAATGCAATGAATATTTGAAAAATAAAGGCCAAGAGATAATTTATTGGACAAACACAAATAAAAATATATAATTTGTCTTGGGAGCTTGTATAACAGGCTGAGAGGATTCTTCTTAGAATCGACCGTACCTGATCTAGGTAATTCTAGCGGAGGGAATTATTTTTTAATTAGCCCTCCTCCTATTTGACGAAATGGAGGATTTTTTATGTCAAAAGAACTAAAATGGGGCGCGCTTATCGCAATAATCGCTGCTTCAATTTACGCAGTATTTGGACAACTATTAATTGTCAACAATACAGTTATTAGTGTTGTCAACTCTTTTACTGCTGATGTAAACGCTGTACTACCAAATAGTTACGTTGTTGGTATAGTTGTTATTTTATTAATCTTAATTAATGTTGGTATATTAATTACCAATTTATTAGTTAATAAACCAAATAAATGGCTCGCGCCTCTTACTGCGGGACTTTTATTATTAACTGGAATTGTGTATTTTTATACTCCAACAATTTTTGTCGCTGCAACCAATTTAGAAAATGTTGATGTTACCTCAATTTTTACCGCATCAAAGCCATCAACATTATTTGGTTTAGTGGAAGATGCCGCTGATGTTGTTTTTGCTGGTGGTGCTTCAACAATTAACGGATTAGTTTCTATTATCTTATCTATTGTTTTCATTAGAGAAGTATTCAAGACATCAGTAATTACTGTTAAAGATATTGCTGAAATGGCTTCTTTAGTAGGATTGGCTTTAGTATTAGATTTAGCAATTTTCAAATTGAAAGTCGTTCCTAATGGTGGATCAATTTCTTTAGTTATGGTTCCACTTTTTATTATTGCTTTAAGAAAAGGACCACTTAAAGGTGTCATCGCATGTGGTATTGTTTTTGGTTTCATTAGTTGTTTGATTGATGGTTATGGTATTGTTACTTATCCATTTGATTATTTATTAGGATTTGGAAGTATCGCTTTAGCGGGATTCTTTAGAAAATTCATTTTTAGAGAAGATGGAAAAATTACTGTTAGTAGTTGTTTATTTTTACTATTAGCAGTCTTTGTTGGTGTCTTTGGTCGATTTGTGGCTTCAACAATTTCTGGAATTATTTTATATGGAACTGATTTAGTTGGTTCAATGATTTATCAATTAACTTATTTAGCGCCTTCTTCAATTATTGTTTTAATTGCGTTATTCTTACTTTATAAACCACTCATTGTCATTAATAGTCGCTTTAAAGCATAGTATTCAAAAACTTGTAATTAATATTGAAATCCTTGTCAAAACGGCAAGGATTTTTCATATTATTTACATTTTTAAACTGATTTTACGTATAATTTTTCGTTTTAAAGAAATCCTTTCATTTTAAATTTTTATTTTCGAATTTATTTATGAGTAAAATTCAGCATATAGTATTTATATATTTCTTGACTTAAATATGTTATATTTATTAAGACAAATGAGGTTTTGTGTATGGAAGAAAAAGAGATCAAAAAAATAAACGAAAAAGTTGAAAAAGAAGCAATAGAAAACGTTGCTTCAAATGAGGAAAATGTCGTTAAAGAAAGTGTTACAGTCACTAACACTGAAGAAGAAAAAGTTGATGGTGATGCACCTTCAAATGAAGAAACTACAAATAACGAAGAAGTCGTTGCGACAGTGAATAATGTTAAATTAGTGAGAGAAAAAGAACCTGAAGTTGAAATTGGTAAACAAGTATCAGTTAAAGGTGAAACAATTACTAATCTCGATGATATTGAAAACGAAAGATTAACTTTCTATACCGATTATAAAAAACGTCAAAAAAGATCTAACATTTTAGCGATTGTTGTTGTCGCCTTTATCGCTTTGATTGCCTTCTTTATTTTCTCTGGAAATGATGTTTTAAAAATTATTGGTTGGGTCATCGCCGGTTTATTAATTCTCGGCATGATTTTAAATTATGCTTTGTTTAAAAGAAAAACTCCTGACCTCACTCAAAAATATATCGAAAAAATAAATAAGTTATCTAATGCTTATGTATTTGGACTCAGTGAATTAAAAGATACAGTTTCTGATTCTTTAGAAAAGATGCCCTTAAGTGAGATTATCGCTGATAAAGTGTATGTCAATTTAGTTAAAATTGGTAGCCGTAATATTGTTTATGGTGCTTATAAAGAGTCTCATTTTAAAGTGTGCGATTTAGCGCTTTACACTCACGGAGAAAAGCAAGAACAAAAAGCTGCGTTCGTGGGTAAATATATTACTTATCCAAATAGTTTAAAATTTGATGGTCGAATTATTATTAACGTATGTGGTGAAAAGCCTATGGATTTACCGACTGACATTTTGGATTTAGAGAAAAAATTCAGTGAAGATTCATTAACAATATACGCTCCTGAAGGATTAGATTATAAAGATGTCATCAAAGAAAAATTCTTGAATAAATTAAAGAAAATCGAATTAAAAGACCACTTGCTCAATATTAATGTTGTCTTATGGGGTGGTCATTCCGCGGTATTTTTATCATATGATGATACAGTCATTTCTTTACCATTTGACAAAGAATATGACCAATCATCTATTAAACAATATCGTAATAATTTAATGGATATCTTAGACCTTTTAGCAAGTATTAATAAATAAATTTTTATGGGATATTTTGGTCATTGGTTAGCGATAAAATCTTTTAAACATGACGGTACCTTACATCGTATTTGGGACCGTGGTTTAGTATTGGAAAATACCGATGAATATGTCATCATCGCATCTAAAAGAGCGAAAGTCGTTGAAACTAATGGTCGTAGTTGGTTTACAAGAGAACCCGCAGTAACAATTTTTTCAAAAACTCATTGGTGGAATGTCATCTGCATGATTAAAAATGATGGTATTCATTATTATTGTAATATCGCTTCACCAGCGTTAATTGATAAAGGCTTCATCAAATATATTGATTATGACCTTGATGTTAAATTGTTTCCAAACGACTACACTCGTGTTTTAGATGAGAAAGAATATTCTATACATAAAAAAGTGTATTCATATGGAGAAAAGTTAGATCAAGTTCTTCATATTGAAATGCAAAATATATTAGAAAAAATGCATAATAGGGAATTCCCTTTTCAAGATGAAACCATATCATCTTATTATGATAAATTTTTAGGAATGATTAAAAAATGAATTATTTATATTCAAAAGAAATTAATATAAAAAATCTTGATGAACTCGTACTTTTTTCCAAGAAATTAAATTCTAATTTAATAAATGGAGATACCGTTTTACTTTCGGGTGACTTAGGGGCAGGAAAAACTACTTTAGTGAAATATGTCGCTAAAGAAAATAATGTTAAAGATAAGGTAATATCACCAACATTTAATATTATGAAAATATATTTATCAGGTGAAAGACCAATCGTGCATATTGATGCTTATCGCTTAAATGAATCTAATATTGATATTGGTTTAGAAGAATATATTGGCACTGAACGAGGATTAACTTTTATTGAATGGCCGTATTTTATTGAAAAATACATTCCATTAAATAATATTCTTATTGAGATTTATAATCCCAATAATGATGACTCTCGCCTCATTGTTATTAAAACTAACAAATTAGATATTTTAAAGGACTTATAAAATTTATGTATAAATTATTATTAGATTCTTCTTTAGATTTTTTATCTATCGGTATTTGTAAAGATGATATTATTATTGACACTATTTCATATGAAGCGTGGCAGAAACAATCTGAACTCATGGTTTTTGAACTTGATAATATTTTAAAAAGAAATCAAATATCGTGCGATGAAATCGATTGTATCGCGGTGACAATTGGTCCTGGTTCATATACTGGAATTAGAATTGCTTTAACAATCGCGAAAATCTTTTCTTTAGCAAAAAATATTCCTTTAATTCCAATTTCTTCTTTACAAGCTTTATCAAAAAAGGACACATACTCTATTACTTTAATTAATGCGAGAAGTAATAGAAGCTATTTCGCTGTTTACTATAATGAAACAAAAATTGAAGAAGACAAAGTGATGAAAAACGAAGATGTTTTAACCTATATTAATAATCATAAAAATTATACAATATGTGGGGATACAAAATATTTAAATATCGAAAGTGAACATGTCGATATTTTAAATGAAATGAATAGAATATCCACTTATGTTCATTCAGTGGACAACCCCGATTTAGTGAAACCAGTTTACTTAAAAGATTAATATGAATTATTTATTTAATATAAGAGAAATGACGCTTCTTGATTTAAATGAAATTGAGAAGATTGAAAGTGAATGCTTTTCCACAGATAAGTGGGATGTAAAACAATTAAAAGAGGAGTTAACTGACAAAGAATTTAAATGTCCAATAGTGATTGAAATATATACTCCAAACGGCTATATCATCGTTGGTTATGCGATATATTATGTGACATTCTCAAGCGCTTCAATTGCTAAAATCGCTATTAAAAAAGAATATCGCCATAATGGATTAGCGAAATCATTAATGGAAGAAATAGAAAAAGATTGTTATGTTAAAAAAGTCATGAATTTAACGTTAGAAGTCCGCATATCTAATGTTTCTGCAATAAATTTATACAAAAAATGCGGTTTTCAAGAAGTTGTTATCAAGCCACATTATTATAGTGATGGCGAAGATGCGATATATATGATAAAGGAGGTAAAATCACAATTATGAGTTTAACAATAATGGCTTTAGAGAGTAGCTGTGATGAAACAGCGTGCGCAATTATAAAAGATAATGTGCTATTAGCGAATATTGTTTCTTCACAAGTTGATGTTCATAAAAAGTATGGTGGAGTTATGCCAGAGATTGCCTCTCGACTTCATAATGAAAATATTACTATAGTCATAAAAGAAGCATTAGAAGTTGCAAAAGTTAAATTAGAAGACATTGATGCTTTCGCTGTGACGAGAGGACCTGGATTAATTGGAGCGCTTCATGTTGGTTTACAAGCGATGAAAACTTTATCGATGATCTATCAAAAACCTCTCATTCCAGTTCATCATTTAGCAGGTCATATTTACGCGAATGAATATGTTGATAATTTAACCTTCCCTCTTCTTGCAGTAGTCACCTCTGGTGGCAATAGTGAATTCGTCTATATGGAAGAAGATATGAAATTTAAAGTTATTGGAGAAACTAGAGATGATGCGATAGGGGAATGCTATGACAAAGTCGCGAGAGTGCTTGGTCTATCTTATCCAGGTGGAGTTATCATCGACAAATTAGCGAAAGAAGGAAAACATACTTATGAACTTCCTATCCCATTAAAAGGAGAAGATACTTTAGATTTATCTTATTCTGGATTAAAAACACATGTCTTAAATCTCGTTCATAATCTTGAACAAAAGGGTCAAAAAGTTAATGTCAATGATATGTGTACTTCTTTTCAAATAACCGCGATTGATGAAATTGTAAAAAAAGCTGTTAAGGCCGTAAAAAAATATAATGTCAAAGAGGTCGTTTTAGCGGGTGGGGTCAGTGCGAATTCATGCCTCAGAACAAGAATGAAAGAAGAAATGGATAAATTACACATTAAAATTATTATTCCTCCTTTGTGGTGTACGACTGATAACGCTGCGATGATTGCGAAAGTCGCTACTAAACTTTATGAAAGAAAAGTTTTTGCTCCTTTATCTATTGGAGTTGATCCAAATTGGTCAATTGAAGATTATATGAATTTTTAAGTGACTAAAATAAATACAATATGTAGTATTATTAATAAATAATGTAAGGAAATAAAATCTTATGAAACAAAAAGCAACTTTAATTAAGTATTTATTTGAATCCGTTAATGGTGAACATTTAAAGGAAGTATTAGTGCAAGGTTGGGTTAAAACCAATCGTGATAATGGTTCCGTTGGTTTCATTGAATTAAATGATGGGTCAACCTTTAAAAATGTTCAATTAGTATATACTAAAGATACCCCAAATTATGAAATATTAACCGCTTTACGAACTGGTAGTTGTATTTCTTGTGTTGGTGAAGTCGTTTATACTCCAGAAATGAAGCAACCTTTAGAACTTCATGTTTTAAGTGTCAAATTAGAAGGCGATATCGAAGAAGATTATCCACTTCAAAAAAAGAGACACTCATTTGAATTTTTACGAGATATTGCTCATTTAAGAGTTAGAAGCAATACATTTAACGCCGTATTTAGAGTGAGAAATGTTTTGACTATGGCCATTCATGAATTTTTCCAATCTCATGATTTTATGTATGTTCACACTCCAGACATTACTACAAATGATGGGGAAGGTGCAGGAAATGTTTTTGATGTCGTTACCCATGACAATGAAGATGAAAATTCATTTTTTAATCATAAAGTAAATTTAACAGTGACTGGTCAACTTCATGTTGAACCTTTCGCTTTAGCGTTTAGAAATGTTTATACTTTTGGACCAGTATTCCGGGCAGAACATTCTAACACTGTTCGACATGCTTCAGAATTTTGGATGGTCGAACCTGAAATGGCGTTCGCGGATTTAAGCGATAATATGGATATTATTGAAGAATGTATTAAATATTGCATTAATACTGTTTTCACTAAATGTCCTGATGAAATGAATTTTTTCAATACAATGATTGATAAAACTTTGATTAAAAGATTAAAACTTGTAGCCTCTTCTTCTTTTAAAAGAATGACTTATAGCGAGGCTATTGAATTATTGCTTAAAGCAAAAGAAGAAGGTGTTAAATTCGATAATCCTAATATTTATTGGGGTATGGATTTACAAAGTGAACACGAAAGATATATCACTGAAAAGATTGTTAATGGTCCAGTTTTCTTAATTAATTATCCAAAAGAAATTAAATCATTTTATATGCGTGAAAATGATGATGGAAAAACAGTGGCAGCTTGTGATTTATTAGTGCCTGCTGTTGGCGAATTAGTGGGTGGTTCACAACGTGAAGAAAGAAAAGAAAAACTCGAAAAGAAAATGGATGAACTTCATATCAAAGATGGTCTTGATTGGTATTTAGACACTCGTCGATACGGAGGATGTTATCATTCTGGATTTGGTATTGGATTCGACCGTTTATTAATGTATGTGACTGGAATGAACAATATTCGTGATGTTCAACCTTATCCTCGTAATTCAAATACGATAAAATATTAATGTAAATAATTATGAAAAAAGTAAAAGTATATAGCGAAGACGAATTAGCGAGAATTAAAAAATCCCGATTTAGAATTATGTGTTTACTAATCGGAATCGATGTATTTTTACTTGTTTATTTAGTGATTGAAATAATAATGGTATTTGTTAAAAAATAATTAAAAGTTAATTATTTGTTTCAGTATCTGCCGCGGATTCTTTCGCGGCTTTTTCTTTGTTTAATTCCTCTTTCGCGGAATCTATAACCATCGGATCAACTTTTGAATAATCATCTTGACGGAATCCATCTAATGATTTTTCAAATACTGAATGCACTAATTTGTATAAACGATAACTTCTTGCAATTAAACATTGAACAGCGATTAAATACCACACCGCACCTACCAAGAATAGTGGTGCGAATATATATGAACCAATCGCACTGACTTCAAAGTGAGGGGTATTAAGTAAAGGTGGGAAATCACCAATAATGGTCATTCCAAAAAACTTAATATATATCGATGGTTCACTAAAATCCCAAAGGAAAAGTAATGTTGTAAAGCCAGTCTTTTTATAATCGAAGATGTTATAAGAGAAATCATCTAAGATAATGTCGTTAATTAATAAGGCGACAAAGGCTAAAATAATTAACAAAAATGGAATGGAAGCATTTTTAAAAAACTCTCTCCAATTTTTCTTTCTTCCATATCTTCTTAAATGTTTTTTATCGGTGACTACTTTCGCCACTAAAACATCGTGCACTAAAGTATCCATCTTTTTTCCTTGCCATTTCATTAATCTAGCGATTAACATTCCAATTAATCCAATGAGGACAAAGACTAATATAAAAATTAATAAGAAGGCAAAAATAACTCTCTTATCTGATTCACTTAGTTTCACTAAAAAATTCATACTAGTCATCATCTTTGCCTCGATAACTATCAAAAGTTACCCCACTTGTGGTTTCTTCCTCATCTTCATCATCCATAGAAAAATCATAATCATCTTCATTTACTGAGGTTCCTTTTGGAGTGTAGAAATGGCTTTTATTAGAAACTTGGTCAAGTGTTGTTTTATTAACTGGTTTATTTTCTTCTTGATAGATTTCATCTTCATGAGGAATTGGTTCTTCTAAAAAGTTATATTCTTCTTCCTCTTCTATTTCATCTTCGTTAATTATTTCTTCATTATTTACTTCTATTTGTTTACTTGTTTTAGAAGGGTTTCGAGAAATATGAATAATATTTTCATCTTCCTCTTTTTTATCGATAAACGGGATTTGTTCAACAGAATTATTTTCAAGTGGTAATCGATTATTTTCAACTTGATCAATGACATCTTTCGCGGTCATGTTTTTAAATTTTTCTTCAGAGACAATAATAATATTATTAGTGGTCGTATTAGTCTCATTGACTGTTTGTCCACCAGTCTTCGCAGCGATAATCTTTTGATGAATGTCTTTACTTTTATGCAAAATTAAATCTGCTTCGATATCTTCCTCTAAAGGAGAAAAAATGGTTTTTGCTTTAAAAAATAATATGACACTTTTAATTGATAAATATAAAAGGATAAAAACTCCAACGACACTATAAAGGGCTAATAAAAGCACGATAAAAGGAAGAAAAATTACATATAACACTCCTCGACCAAAGCTTTTAAAAAATCCTGACATAAATTACCTAGTAAATCTATTTTATATTTATTTTCTTTTTAAATAAATATTTATTAGTAAATGCAACAACATCGAAAAGAATAAATAAAATTTGAATGAGTAATAGCCCATATGGATTATTTATTTTTTCATAAAATAAACCAAATAAAATGATAAAAACAAAGAAAGAAAAAATGTAACCTATATATAAAAATGTGCGTTTGTTTTTAAAAGAATCAATAAAAACATAAACGAAGAAATATAAACCAAAAAACATAAATAAATATGAAAGTGGTCCAAAAATATATTTATCAGCGATTGGTTCTTTAATAAAAGAAAGTATTAATGAAATTAAGGAAAATATAACGATTACTAACATATAAACATATGGCTTAATTTTATTGTCATTAACATTATAATCAAACTTCACTAATTCATCTTTGATGATAATAAAAGATAAACTAATTTGAGTTAAAGATAAAAAGAAAATGAAAGAATATGAGATGAAATCTAAATATTTATAATTATTTAAATTCACTATTGAAGCGAAGACACTGATGATATCAATATGTAATAAAACATCAATTAAAGGAATTGATAAAATAGTTAAAATGGTTTGAATAATACTCGAAATAAAGATGATTAAAGATGAATGAACTTTATGTAATAAAAGAACTCCAAAAATAAAACCAGATATCAAAGAAGGAATGACATAAAATAGTGTGTCTGAAATGTTATAAATAGTGACTAATAGACATAGTGTTATAGTGACAAAAGCGTATATTAAAAAATATCGTTTTTTGCAGTATAAAGTTACGATTGTACTAGTTAAAGGTAAAACAAAAACGATTAAGATAACTAAAACTGGCGATAAACTAGTTAATAAAACAAAAACGACATTTATCGCGGCCATAACCGCCATATAGACAATATTATCGACAAGTTTTTCTTTCTTGGTAAAAAATTTCATAAAATCGTATAAGTTAATTTTACATTAAAAATAATATATTTGTGATATTTTCAATAGTCAGGATAATTATTAAATTTATTTTTAATCAAAATCAATAATTTGCCCTATATAAATAATATGAAGCATTTTCCTTTCATATTTACTATTTTACTATTACCAATTTTTACTTCCTGTCATAAAAATAATGATGAATCTAGTTTATTAAATAACGCTAAAAATCATTCATATGAAGAAGTAAAAGATTATTTTATAACCTTTGATGAAATCTTTTTAAAAGAAGAATATTCATATTATGTATATTTCTTTTCATATCAATGTGTTCATTGTAACAACATTAAAAACGAAGTTATTGAATATGCATTAAATGAAAATAATGAACGTATATATTTCATCCATTTTGAATCTGATTTTCCTCGATGTGACGATATTCATTTCTCTTTAGTGGGCATTAATAAAATTGAAGATGTTTGTTTAGTAGGCACGCCCTCACTATTAGAAATAAAAGATAAACAAATAAGTGAATATCGACTTGGAGAAGAAGAGGTAATTTCTCTTTTATTAAACAAGCAATAATTCAAAACTATTTAATGACTATATTTATGATATTTTTCTTGAAAGAAGAATAGCTTACAAATGATAAAATAGGTGTCAAATTTGGAAGACAATAAATTTCACAGTGTTTAGTCAGATTAAAGACCTTAAAACCCAATCGAACAGTGGTAGCGCACCTTAAAACGCTTTTTTATTTATTATAGGTCTATTTCGTGATAATATATTGAATACAATATATATGGACTATAAAAAAGAATTAAATGATAAACAATATGAAGCGGTAAGCTCCACTAAACAATACTTAAGAATTATTGCTGGTGCAGGAAGTGGAAAAACGCGTGTTTTAACATATCGTATCGCTTATTTAATCGAGAACATGGATGTCTTTCCAAGTGAAATTTTAGCGATTACTTTTACCAACAAAGTTGCGAATGAAATGAAGGAAAGATTAGCGAAATTAGTGAGCAAAGATTTTAAAAACTTGCTCATTAAAACCTTCCATTCTTTTTGTTGCTATTTCTTAAGAAGAGAAATTGGAGCGATTTCTTTTCCAAGAAATTTTGTCATTCTCGATGAAGAAGACCAAACAAAAATTATTAAAGATATCGCTAGCGAACTCAGTTATCGTCGTTCTGATCCAATTGTCAATAAAGCCCTTCATTATATTTCAAACAATAAACTACATAATAAATATCCAGATGATATTAATACCTCTTCATTTATTAGTGATGAAGAAAAAGCATGTTTTAAATTTTATGAATTATATGAAGAAAAGAAAAATCTTTTATTCGCTTTAGATTTTGATGATTTGATTTTAAAAACGATATATATTTTGGAACATTTTATCGATATTAGAATTCGTTGGTCTAATTATTTTACTCACATTCTCGTTGATGAATTTCAAGATACCAACGATGTCGAATATAAATTACTTAAACTACTCTGTTCTCCACATACTTCTTTGTATGTCGTTGGTGATCCAGACCAGACCATCTATACTTGGAGAGGCGCGAATCAAGACATCATCTTAAATTTCGATAAAAACTTTAAAGGTAATCAAACAATTGTTTTAGAAAGAAATTATCGTAGTACTAGAAACATTCTTGATAGTGCGAATAAACTCATTGGTCACAATAAAATGAGAATCAAAAAAGATTTGTTTTCATTAAATGAAATTGGCGACCCAATTATTATAAATGCGTCCTCAACTTCAAAAAGTGAAGCGCGTTATGTCGTCAGTGAGATTAAAAGGTTAAAATCAATCGATGCATATGACTATCGAGATATTGCCGTTTTATATCGCTCTAACTATGTGTCGATGGAATTTGAACAAGAGTTAGTGAGTAAAAATGTTCCTTATCGAATTTACGGTGGTTTAAAGTTTTATCAACGAAAAGAAATCAAGGACGTTTTAGCGTATTTCCATCTCGTTTCAAACGTTAAAGATGATATTTCTTTTGAACGTATTATGAACGTTCCTCGTCGTGGTATCGGTTCTCAAACTCAAGATATTATCAAAAAAGAAGCGATAGAAAATCATATGTCGATGTATGAATATATTGCTTCTATCGATATTTCAAATCATCAATCTGAGATACCTAATCGCACGATTAACGCTTTGAAATTGATGATTTATCAAATTGATAAAGCCAGAGAAGAAATAAATAAAGACGAAGAAGTATTTTCTAAAATCTTAGAAGATATGATTACTTATTTTGGATATTTTGAATATCTCAAAAAAGAAGATGATGCGGATGACCGCATATCAAACGTCAAAGCATTATTTACTGATTTGCGTAGTTATTTACATAACAATCCAGAATCTTCTTTTGACGAATATTTACAAAACATTGCTTTGATATCCGCGCAGGATGAATTAATTGATGGAGATTATGTCACACTTATGACTGCCCATACCGCGAAAGGATTAGAATATCCAGTCATCTTTGTCGTAAGGTTCAATAATGGAGTTTTCCCTAATAATCGAGCGTTATTAGAAAGTGGATTTACTGCCTTAGAGGAAGAGCGTCGTTTAGCGTACGTTGCTTTTACTAGAGCAAAAAAGAAATTATATATAACATATAATACCGATTATAATTATGTTGTTGGGGGAGTTCTTCAACCCAGTTCATTTATTAGTGAAAGTGGTAATAACACTAATCGAAATTCTATCAATAATTTTTATTCATCATCAAATAAGAAAAAAGAATATCATTTTTATGATGATGACACTCCATTTAACTTCTCTCAACTAAACGAAGAAAGAGAATATAAAAAAGAAAATAAACCTTCGATTAAAAGCCAATTATCTAATAATGGAAACTCTATTGAATGGAAAGTTGGAGATAGTTTAATTCATCAAACTTTAGGAAGAGGAAAAGTTATCGAATTAGAGGGAGATGGAATCATTAAAGTTGATTTTGAAAATAATGGAATTAAATCAATATTAGGAAATCACAAAATGGTGAAGAAAGGATAATATCAATATATGGAAAAGGTTAAAGCTCGAGTTGAAGAATTAACTTCTTTATTAAGAAAATACAATTACGAATATTATGTTTTAGATAACCCATCAGTGCCTGATAGTGAATACGATAGATTAATGCAAGAATTGATGGCTATCGAAGAAAAATATCCAGAATTAAAATCTCGTTTAAGTCCAACACAATGTGTCGGAGGAGAAGTCATCGATAGTTTTAATAAAATTACTCATAAAAGAATGATGCTAAGTCTAGCGAATGCATTCAATGAAGATGACCTTAGAGACTTCGACCGTAAAATTAAAGAATTGACTGGTTTAGAAGATATTGAATATATGTGTGAAATGAAGATTGATGGACTAGGAATGTCTCTAGTTTATAATTCTTCATTAATGTATGCAGCGACTAGAGGTGATGGTGTTGTCGGTGAAGATGTCACTAGCAATGTCATTACCATTAAATCTATTCCTTTACAAATAAGCGTCGATGAAGATTTAGAAGTTCGCGGCGAAGTATTCATGCCAAAAAAATCTTTAATTAAATTAAATGAAGAAAAAGAAAAGAATAATGAACCATTATTCGCGAATGCAAGAAACGCCGCGGCAGGCTCTATTCGTCAACTCGATCCAAAAATCGCAGCCAAAAGAAATCTTGATGCTTTCTGGTATTATTTTGTTAACGCGAGTGATTTTTCAATTCGTTATCATAGCGAAGCCCTCAATTATTTAGACAAATTAGGCTTTAAAACAAATAAAGAAAGAAGACTTGTTAAAGGTATTGATGAAGTTATCAAATTCATTGAAGAATATACGATAAAAAGACCTTCATTAGATTATGATATCGATGGTATCGTCATCAAAGTTAATGACATGTCTTTATATGATAAATTAGGTTATACCGCGAAAACACCAAGATGGGCGATTGCCTATAAATTTCCACCTGAAGAAGTTGTCACCAAATTAGAAGATATTATTTTTACAGTTGGTCGAACTGGAAAAATTACTCCTAACGCGGTATTATCTCCAGTTCGTGTCGCAGGAAGTGTCGTAAGAAGAGCGACACTTCATAACGAAGATTTCATCGTCAAAAAGAATTTGATGATTGGAGATTATGTTTATCTTCGTAAAGCAGGTGATGTCATTCCTGAAGTAGTTAAAGTTGACACTACAAAAAGAAATGGGACTGAAAAAGCCTTTTTAATGATTACTAATTGTCCAGAATGTGGAATGCCTTTAATTAGAAAAGATGCAATGCATTTTTGTATTAATCCATCTTGTCCTGCAAAGATGATTGAAAAAATTATTCACTTCTCTTCTCGAGATGCGATGGATATTGAAGGAATGGGTGAAAAAGTTTGTGAACAATTTTTCAATCAAGGATTTTTTAAAGATATCTCAGAAATATATTTATTAAGTAATCATCGAGATGAAATCATCTCTTTAGATGGATGGAAATCGAAATCTATCGATAATTTATTATCAGCGATTGAAAAATCGAAATCTAATTCATTAGAAAAATTATTATTTGGATTAGGAATAAAAGAAGTCGGAGAGAAAATGGCAAAATTTTTGTCTAAGAAATATCAAACGATGGATAACTTAATGCAAGTCAGTGAAGAAGAATTATTATCTTTATCTGATGTTGGTCCCGTTTTAGCGGCCTCTTTAACTTCTTATTTTAAAGATGAAAAAAATATTGATTTAATTAATAAACTAAAAGATTTAGGTTTAAATATGACTTATCTTGGTTCCTCTTCTTCTGCCGCGAATTCTTATTTCTCAGGTAAAACCGTGGTTTTAACTGGAACACTATCAAAATACGGAAGAAAAGAAGCGACAGAATTATTAGAAAACTCAGGGGCTAAAGTTACTGGTTCAGTGACAAAAAACACTGATGTAGTTATTGCTGGAGAAGCTGCAGGAAGTAAATTAGATAAAGCTCAAGCTTTAAATATTACTATCTTAAATGAAGATGAATTTCTTTCACTCCTCAAATAAAAGGAAATATTTCGTATATTAAATAGAAAGAAATTATCTTATTTTTGAAATGAACTTTATATTTAAATAAATATATCAATTTGTTATAATCACAAAAGAAAAGAAGTAATCGATTATGAAAAAAGTTACGATTGATGTATTAAAAGAATCAGCGAAAAAGTTATTGTTTGATATGAGTGAAGAAGAATATCAAACATTATTTGAAGAATTTAGTATTATTACTAAACAAATGGAATTGATTTCAACGATTGAAAATGTTGATAATGTTGAACCAATGACTTTTCCTTTTGAATGTAGTGTCGACTATCTAAGAGAAGATGTCGCAAGCGAATGCTTGAGTCAAGAAGACGCGCTTAAGAACGCAAAAGATGTTGTTGATGGTCAAATTAGACTACCAAAAGTCGTGGGGTAATAGGCGATGGAAAATAAAAAAGATTATTTACATATGTCACTTGTCGACATGCATAACGCTTTAGTTAATAAAGAAATTACTCCTTTTGAATTAGTTAGTCTTTCTTTATCCGCTATTAAGAAAGATAAAAATAATGCTTATGAAATAATATTAGAAGAGTCCGCTTTAGAGGAAGCTAAAAAACTTAGCGAAGTTGAAATAGATAACCTCTTTTGGGGAATTCCATATGTTTTAAAAGATAATTTTTCTACTGAAGGAATTTTAACGACAGGATCGAGCAATATCCTTAATGGATATGTTCCTGTCTATTCTGCAACAGTCTATAAAAAACTAAAAGAAAAACACGCTATTTTAGTCGCTAAAGCGACATTAGATGAATTAGCGATGGGTGGAACTGGCACGACTGGTCATAAAGGGAAAACTTATAACCCATATGATAAATCACACACTCATCAAGTGGGTGGTTCTAGTTGTGGTAGTGCGGTCGCAGTTTCTAGTGGGGTAGTACCTTTTGCTTTAGGAAGCGATACAGGTGATAGTGTTAGAAAACCAGCTTCTTACGCTGGACTAGTTGGTTTTAAACCTTCATGGGGAAGAATATCTCGCTTTGGTTTATTCCCATTCGCTCCTTCTTTAGACCATGTCGCTTATTTTACTCGTAATGTTTATGATAGTGCACTTTTATTATCCCTTTTAGCGGGTCGTGATATGAATGATTCCACTTCGTCAAATAAAGAAGTGATCGATTATTCTATAAAAATTAATGATGATGTTTCTTCTTATAAGGTTGCAGTTATCAAAGAGATTATTGATTCTATCGATGATAGTGATATCAAAAATGCTTTCTTTAATTCTATTAATAACCTCAAATCTTTAGGTGTCACTGTGGAGATGGTTTCTTTTGATATTAACTTATTAAAAGCCATATATCCTTCTTATATCGTTATTTCTTGCGCGGAAGCGACAAGTAATAACGCAAATTTAGATGGTATTAAATTCGGTCCTCGTTATCAAGGTAATACGTATGAAGAAGTGATGGAAAAAGCTAGAACTAATGGTTTTAGCGAATTGATTAGAAGAAGATTCGTTATTGGTTCTTATTCGTTATTAAAAGAAAATCAAAATGAATTATTTTTAAGAGCACAAAAATGTCGAAGATTGATTGTTAATGAAGTTAATCGAATATTATCAACTTATGATTTTATTTATTTACCTGCTTCACCTACTACCGCTCCAACATTTGCCTCTAGCAGCGATAAATTATCAAATGAATATCTTATCGCTGATAACCATCTCGCTTTAGCGAACTTCGCTGGTTTACCTTCGATTACTCTTCCAATTGGAATGAAAGATGGTTTACCTTTTGGAGCGAATTTTACTTCTCGCGCTTTTGAAGAAGATAAAGTTTTAAATATCGCTCATGCGTTAGAGGCGACACTTCCATATAAAAATATGTACGCGAAGGAGGATGAATAACTATATGAATTTCGAAGCAGTTATTGGTTTAGAAATCCATGTTGAAATGAAAACAAAATCTAAAATGTTTTCATCTTCACCTGTTAAATTTGGTGAAACTCCAAATACTTTAGTCACTCCTTTAGATATGGCTTTTCCTGGAACGATGCCAGTCGTTAATAAACAAGCAGTCATAAACGCGATAAGGGTGTGTCATGCTTTAAATATGACTATTGACCATGAATTATGGTTTGATAGAAAAAATTATTTTTATAGTGATTTACCAAAAGGTTATCAAATTACCCAACAAGCGCGTCCAATTGGTAAAGAAGGATATTTAATTGTCTCAACCAAAGATGGAGAAAGAAAAATAGAAATTGAAAGACTCCATATGGAAGAAGATACTTGTAAACAACTCCATTCGTGGGATTGTTCCCTTTTAGACTATAATCGCGCTGGTATTCCACTTATTGAGATTGTTTCTAAACCAGATATTAGAACGGGAGAAGAAGCGATGAAATATGTTGAAAAGATTCGCTCTATCGTTTCTTTTTTAGGAGTATCAGATGGCAAGATGGAGGAAGGTTCACTTCGCTGTGATGTCAATATTTCTATTCGACCAGTCGGAAGTGAAAAACTTGGAACAAAAGTTGAAATTAAAAACTTAAATAGTATCGCAAATGTCGAAAAAGCTATCAATTATGAATTTAATAGACAAGTTAGTCTCGTATTAAACGGTGAAGAAGTTGGACAAGAGACGAGAAGATTTGATGAAGGTAAAAAAGAAACAGTATTGATGAGAGTAAAAACTGATGCAGTAGATTACAAATATTTTACTGAACCAAATATTACTCCAATTAAACTAAGTGATGAATTTATTAATAATGCGATAAAAACTTCAAACGAATTAGCGGATTCACGTTTAGCGAGATATCACAAATTAGGACTTAATGATTATGATTCTTCTTTACTCATTCAAGATATAGAAGTCTCTGACTATTTTGATGATATTTTAAAGTGTGGTGCAAGTGCAAAAGTCGCTGCAAACTGGGTTAATGTCGATATTCAATCTATCTTAAATAAAAACAATATTTCTATTAGTGATTTTCCTGTTTCTTCTAGTAAGATGGCGACTTTAATTAAAGCCTTAGATTCTAATAAAATCACTAATAAACAAGCAAGAGAAATATTTAATAAATTATTAATTAATAATAATTTTGATTTAGATAACGCAATTAAAGAATTATCTTCATCACTCATTTCTAGTGATGATGAACTTCAAAGAATCATTAATGAAATTATTGATAATAATCCTCAATCAGTTATTGATTACAAAGCTGGAAAAGATCGCGCAGTGGGATTTTTAATGGGTCAATTAATGAAAAGAACCCAAGGAAAAGTTAACCCTTCTGTAGCCAATAAAATGATTGTTGAACAATTAAAAAATAGATAAAAAGATGAGGTGATATTTTATGGCAGTGTTAGTGACAGGTGGAACTGGATATATTGGTAGTCATACAGTCGTCGAACTACTCAATAACAAATTTGATGAAGTTGTCATCGTTGATAATCTTGTCAATTCTAAAGAAGAAGTGTTGACTCGAATTGAAAAGATTACTGGTATTCGACCAAAGTTTTATAAAGTTGATGTCAAAGACCGTGATGCTTTAGAAGAAGTATTCAAAAAAGAAAATATTACTGACGTCATTCATTTCGCCGGTTTAAAAGCTGTTGGTGAAAGTTGTTTAAAACCTGGGTTATATGTTTATAACAACATTGGTTCAACACTTACCCTTCTAGAATTAATGGTTAAATATCACGTTAAAAATATTGTCTTCTCTTCAAGTGCGACAGTTTATGGGACACCCACTCATGTGCCACTAAAAGAGACTGATCCAATAGGGGGATGCACTAATCCATACGGACAAACCAAATTAGATATTGAATATATCTTAAAATATTTCAGCGAAGTTCATAAAGATATGAACATCGCGATCTTAAGATATTTTAACCCTATTGGAGCGCATCCAAGTGGACTTATTGGTGAAGACCCTGCTGGTATTCCTAATAACTTAATGCCTTATATTACCCAAGTCGCTGTTAAGAAGTTAAATTATGTTCATGTCTTTGGTAATGATTATCCAACAGATGATGGAACGGGTGTAAGAGATTATATTCATGTCTTAGATTTAGCTTCTGGCCATTTAGCGGCCTTAAACAAACTTAAAGAAAATCCTGGATTAGTAATTTATAATTTAGGTACTGGTAAAGGAACTTCAGTTTTAGAATTAATTCATGCTTTTGAAAAAGCAAATAATATGACAATTGATTATAAAATAGAAGAAAGAAGACCAGGTGATGTCGCTTCTAATTATGCGAACTGTGATAAAGCCAAAGAAGAAATGAATTGGGCAGCGAAATATGATATTGTTGATGCCTGTCGAGATTCATGGAATTGGCAAAAGAAAAATCCACATGGATATGGAGAGTAAATGTATATGAAAATTAATAGAATTGAATGTAAAAATGAATCGACTGTTTCTTATGGTTTTTCATTCACTGTGGAAAATCATAAAGGTAATGTAATTATTATTCCTGATATTTTTGATGATGCGGTCAATTATCATGATTTTGCCTCTTTTATTGCCTCGAATGGATTTAATGTTTATTGTTTAGATTTATTTGGTCGTGGTGAAAATGTTAAGGAAGATGGTTCTAATTATGGAATTGTTCCTGAAAGTGCTTTTAGAAAAGAAGTTATTCAAATTGATGTTTTAGTTAAACAGTTGAGACTTTCAGCAAAACCAACATTTATTATTGCGAATGGATATGGTTCGGTATACGCGCAAGATTATATTCAAAGATTTACTGAACACGTTAGTAAAGTCGTGTTAATAAGTTGTCCTTTAGAAACTATTTCTTGGTTCAATTTATTCCAATTTGCGAAACTTAGCAAAATATTTGTTAATAGAAGAAAACCTTCTAAAGTTGCGTTTTCCCATTTCAAAAAGAAATATCCTGATTTAGAAGTTAATAGTCCAAGCGTTGGATATTTCTATGAATTTGAAAAAGGATTAAATCGTCTATATAAAAAGAAATTTATGTCAAAGATTAGAAAAGATCTTGATATATATCTACTCTCATCTTGGGATGATTTATTAACAAAAGATGGTGATAAAACACAAAAAATTAAATCAATTTATAACAAATTAAAAATTGAAAATGTTCATGTTGATTTATTTAATACAGTCAATGTCTCTTCTTTAAATAATTCAGATAAAACTGAAGTATATAATGCAATACTTGCCTTCTTATTAGATGATATTGAATCTAAAAATATCATTTAATTAAAGATAATCTAATAAAAATATTTGGTAATAAATTTTATAAAGTTCACCAAATATTTTTATTATCAATTACCCCTATAGCTCATCTGGATAGAGCACCACCCTCCTAAGGTGGGTTTTGGAGGCGTTCGAGTCGCCTTAGGGGTGCCATTTCAAGTTTTCCAAGTTAATAACTTGTGAGAATACAGAACAGTACTACGTAGTAGTACTTTTTTGTTTATATGGAGATAATCAACGAGCAAAAGAAAAGCCCAATTTATCAAAATGGGCAGAATTCGAACATTCGGTCAATTAGACCTCAACGCGACTCCAAACCAACTCGAGTCGCATTTAGGGTGCCTTTTACCTATTGAAATAGATTCCAAAGTCCACGTTGTATAACTGTGCTCTTACTTTAATTTGGTATTTACTATTTAAGACTTTAGGCAAATTTAATAAATCTAGATTATCAACATTCTCATTTCCAATTATGAAAGTTAAATCGGTTCTCGACTTAATAATTACCTTTTTAAAGAGTTTTCTGAAATTAGGATCATATTCGGTCATTGAGAGCTCATTGATTGTTTTCATTGTTTCTTTAATCATTCTTTCATAGTTTTCATGCGTTAAAAGCCGATTTTCAAGCATCTTCTTTTCGTTCATAAGATTTTCTACCTGTCCAGTAATTTCATCGCTTAATGCCCTGTATGCCTCATTGTGTTTGCCACTATAGGTTGCAATTTTAGATTTTAATAAATCGATTTGAGTATTGATTAAGGCAATTTTGTCATTTATAGGTTGCAAATCCTCATTAAAAGCATCTGTCATTAATTTCTTAAAAAGTAGTGGTTCATTTTTTATTATTTTGATTTGCTCCAAGATGATGTTTCTTAAATCGTGAATAAATACTGATTCGCTTTCTCTACACGTCAACGTTGAACGGTTAGAACTGCAAGTTAAGGTATACCTTATTCCATCATTTGCATTGGATCCTTTTAAAATAAAGCGTAATGAACCATCCTTTTTATGGATTACTTGGTAGATGATGTCTCTCATAGAAGGAACATCAAAATCCATGTCGTTTTTGCTTAAAAAGAGTTCAATTTGCTTTTTATTTTTTATTAAACTAAAGTTTTTCTTCGCTAGATTCTCGTATCGAATCACTTCATTTTGAAGATTCTTTAGTTTAGTTTTTAAGATTTTAAACTTGCTATCATAACCAACCATCTCAGTTGAGTTTACTTGCTCTTTTACTAAGTCATTGATTTCCTTTTTAGTATCTTCGATTTGGCGATTTAATTTATTAATTTCAGGAATGTAATTATCGCTACTAAGTTCATCGACTAAATTCATCGTAAAAGAACTAGAAATTGAATCACTTTGCTTAATTTCATTAATTACCTTCTTAGTTATTTCTTTAAATGCATGATAAGGAATAACATCTGAAGAGCATTCTTTATAATTTAAGTCTTGTTTAGACCTACCTTTGCAGGTTAACACAATTTCTTTGTTATGAGCGTATTGAATTCTTCTGAGTGTTCTTCCACATTCCTCACAAACAACTAATCCAGCAAGAGGAAAGTAATTACTATGAGTAGGAGTTTCTTTATCTCCTCTTTTTAAGATGAGTTGAACCAAATCAAAAGTTTCTTCATCGACGATTTTTGGATGATGGTCCCTAATAGTGTACATTGGTTCAATTCCGTTATTTTTCACTTGCTTATGAGTAAGTGGGTCGAGGGTTACTGTTTTCTGATGAATAACAAACCCTTTATATTTTTCGTTTGTTAATATCCTATGGATAGTGTTAGGCCTCCATTGGAATTTTCCTTCTTTGTCGTCGTTTTTCATTAGTTCGACAATTTGCCTATACGTGTATCCTTGTAAAAAATAGATAAAAACATTCTTTGCTAATTGAGCATCATCATTCAAATACCAAGTACCATCATCGGTTCTTGAATATCCGATAACCTTTTTAACAGGGACTTTAAGGCTATTTTTCTTCATCCTTTTTCTAACTCCCCATTTAACGTTATCGCTAATGTTGATTGATTCAGATTCAGCAATAGATGCGTACATC
>JBJEDU010000032.1:0-65791 GCA_051872395.1 Bacilli bacterium
AAATTGGTCAAAGAAACTTTAGGAACTGAAGAAAGTCATTATAAACCTCTTTATGACACTAATTTACCAATCAAACAAAAAATTGACATCATTTGTAAAGAAATATATCGTGCGGATGAAGTAATCTACACTGATACTGCTAATAAACAAATTGAACAATATTCCCTTATGGGATTTAATGATACTCCAATTTGTATCGCTAAAACCCCACTCAGTTTTTCTGATGATCCAAAACTTCTCAATACACCAAGAAATTTTAAAATTACTATTCGTGAAGTGCGACTTTCTAGTGGCGCTAATTTCTTGGTTCCATTAACTGGAAAAGTAATGACGATGCCAGGACTTCCAAAGACTCCTGCTGCAGTCAAAATGGAAGATGAAGAAATAATTTATTAATTTTTTTTGAAATTTATAATCAAAATTATAAAAATCCCCCTAATTATATATTGAGGAGGGATTTTTATTTTAAAGGTTAATCATCTATTTAAAATTTATAACAAAGGAAAAAATAATGAAGTTAATGCTTTGAGTGATTTTTCTTATTATTTTCCTTCATGTGGTTTAGTGGCTATTAAAGGGAAGTCGGGGTCAGGTAAAAGTACGTTACTAAACTTGTTAAGTTTATTAGATTCACCCACAAGTGGAGAAATATATTTTTCTCATATCAATTTAAATAAACTTAGTAATAAAAAAAGAAATGAATTTATTAGAAATAATTTTTCTTTCGTTTTTCAATCGTATCACTTAATTAATCATTTATCTGTTATTGATAATGTTATCGTTAATCTTTTAATAAGAAATGTATCTTATAAAAAAGCTAGTAAAAAAGCAGAAGGTATATTATTAAAAGTTGGAATTGATAAATCTTTATTTAATAAAAAAGTGAGTCTTTGTTCTGGAGGTGAAAAACAAAGGATCGCTATTGCAAGAGCTTTGATTACTAATCCAAAAATCATATTTTTTGATGAACCCACCGGAGCGTTAGATGAAAACAATAGTCTAAATGTCATGAAACTTATTAGTTCTTTAAAAAAGAATTGTTTATGTATTTTAGTATCTCATGATGAACGACTTATTGAAAAATTCGCTGATGAAATCATTGAGCTTGAATATGGAAAAATAAAGAAAATTACTAAAAGAAATATAATTAAACCTATTACAGATTTAAAAAATAATAATTATAAAAATAGTAAGAAATTATCATCGTTTTTATACAAAAAGAATATTAATAAAAGGAAAAAGAAACATCTATTTTTATCTTTCTCTTTTTCTTTAGCGCTTTCTTTCTTTATTGTTATTTTTTCTTTCAGTGTCAATAAAGATTCATTAAGTAAAAAAGAAGCTAGTAAACAGTTAGATTATCCCTCTTTGACATTAGTAAAAGAAAAAATTATTTCCACAACTTCTTCATCTTTAAAACTCGTTAAAACAATGAGACCGAGTAATGATGATGTTTTAACTTTTAAAATAAAAACGAATGATAAATATATTGTCGATTATAATTTAGATTATTTGTTTTATTCCTCTTCATTAGATATTGGGGAAAATAATTTTTCTGATTATTCTTTTTCGCCGATATATTCATTTTTAGATGAATTTTGTAATAAAGAATTATTAATAAAAGGTCAATTTCCTAAAGAAGATAATTTTAATGAAATAGTCATTAATGAATCTTTATACAAATGTTTGATTAATGAATACAATTTTTCTCCATTAGATTTATCTTTTGATATAAGTATTAATACAATTTTGCCATTAACATTATCTTTTGATAGTGAAGATATCAAATATATTGAAGATGTTTTTATTTATGAAGGACAATTAAAAATCGTTGGTGTGGTCAAAGATTTTTCATTTTTATCAAATAAGAAAATTTATTATTCTTACTGTGGATTTAAAAATATATTATTTGACCATTTATTAAATAATTTATCTTTTGAGATGGATTATTCAGTCAATGTGTATGATTATTTTTCATTTTTAAATGATAAAAATTATGAAACTTCGTATTCCTATCGTTTATTTTTAAAAGATTATCGAAATATTAATTATATTAAAGATGATATAAGTAAAATTGATGGTGAGATTAAGTTAATTTCTTATCCATATGAAAAGGAGACGACATTTTCTACTTTATTAAATGTCAGTAATATCGGTTTAAATGTTTTTCTTGTAATTGCTTTTTTATCATTGATTTTATTAATGATTATTTCTTATTACTCTTTTATATTAAAAGATCGAAAAGAAATAGCGATTTATTTATCGCTTGGAGCATTATATAAAACGATTGAAAATTGTTATGTTAATGAAGCAATATTTATAAGTTTTGTCTCTTTTATTTTATCTTTTGTTTTTTCTTTTATTGAACAATTAATAATCAATAGTGTTATTTATAAATTTTTAAATATTTCTTCCTTTCTATCTATTCCATTTTCCACTTTATATAATATCCCTTTTCTTTTACCTCTTTTTGTTTTATCTATTACAGTTTTAACTGCGTTGATATCGATTTATATTCCTTTGTTTTTAAGAAGAAAAATTTCACTAAGTAAGGAATTAAAAACTAATGATTGAACTTAAAAATATTAACTTATCTTTTCTTAATCAATGCATTTTTTCAAATGCTTCAATCACTCTTCCTAATAAAGGTTTGTATTTCGTTTTAGGTCCTTCAGGATGTGGGAAGTCCAGTTTTTTACATCTATTATGTGGATTATTAAAATATCAAGGCAATATCAAAATAAATGGAAATAATATTTCATCCTTTTCAAAGACGCAAATGGATGATTTTCGCCTTAAAAATATCGGATTAGTTTTTCAAGATTATAAATTACTATCTTATTTGAGTGTTTATGAAAATATCGTTCTTCCGTTAAGTGGGTCGAATTTAACTGATTCGATAAAACTAACTAAGGCAAAATCGCTATTATCGTATGTTGGATTAAATAATTATTTAAATAAAACTATAAATGAACTTAGTGGTGGAGAAGCTCAAAGAGTGGCTTTAGCACGTTCTTTAATTAATTCTCCAAGCCTATTATTATGCGATGAACCAACTGGCTCTATCGATAAATTCAATCGTGATATCATCATGCAAATATTAAAAAAATATTCACAAAATAATTTGGTGATTGTCGTTACTCATGACGAGAGTTTAATCGATCAATTTTGTGATGGTATTATATATATTAAAAATCACAAATTTATATTAAAAAAGTTCGTTAAAAAGAAAGAAAATCAAAAGCTTCTTCTCGATAACAATAATGGTTTTTCTTTTAAAGGTTCATTGAGTCTTAAAGTATTGAGAAAAATATATAAAAGTAAAAATAATAAAAGAAAAGTTCAAACATTTTTTATTCGTGGTTTTACTTCATTAGGTATTTTAGGGGTTGGTGTTTCTTTACTTTTATCTTCTTTTATTTCAACTTCGATAAAAAAATCGTATTCAGAAATACTTTTAGATAATGAAATTATTATGAATAAAAATATTAAAAATAGTGAATATGTATCTTCTTTAAATGAAGAAGAAGCATTATCAAAAATTATCGATTATCGAGATTATATTAAAGATATTGGTATTTGCTATTTGAATGATTTTTCTTCATTTTTCTCTACTTCATATTTTTATTTGAATTCTTCGTCGAGTAAAAAACAAATAATCGATGATTTATCTATTCAACATATCAATGATTTTTTATGGCTTGATAATTATCCTTTTCTTAATGTTTATCCTTCCAAACCATCAACCCTTCAAGATGATGAAATTATTTTAGGGGCTTCAATTAACACTATTCGTCAATTATGTTTATTTTTAGGAATTCCAAGAAACATTTCTTCCTTGTCATATTATTTAAAAAATAACGATTTATATATTTCTTTATTAGCCATCAATGAATCATGGTCTTATTATGATGAACAAATTTTTAAAGTCGTGGGGTTTTCTTTAGAAAAAAGCAATGTCATATATCACTATAATCATCGTTATAATGAATATATTTTGCAAACGCGAATGCGATTTGATTCCGTTTATGATATTAACAAAGAGACATATTATCCTTGGACATTAAAAAAGGCCATCTATTATGAAATTGAAGATTACGATAATTTCTTGAATAAATCATTTTATGATCCAACTTTTGATGATGTTTATTTAGATAGAAACAAAGAATATTATTTTCCTTCGATATTTAAAAATTTAAATAACGAATCTCAAAGTCGATTTCTATTATTTTTTAAGGATAAAGAAAAATTAAAAAGTCGATTAGATTCAATTATAAAAAGTACATCAAATAAAATTAATGATGTTTATTTTATGAGCGATAAAGGATATACGGTTTATTCTTCTAGTTTAATGAAAGGTTTTTATTATCCTTTTTTCTTTTCTTTTAATAAAGAAAAATTAGAATCCGCGGTTGATATTGATTCGCAAAATGATGACATCAATACTATTTCATTATTCGATGAAGTGATTAAAGGTCATTATACGTTAAGTAAAAGTGAAGGAGTGTTTTTTAAATCAACTGATGAAGTTGATATTGGTCGGCTTCCTCAAAATTATGATGAAATCATTGTTTCTTCCTCATTTTTAAAGAAATTAAATATGCCAAATGATAAAGTTCCAAGCGAACCACTTCTTCTTGCAGTTAACAATAAGACAACATATTTAAGTGAGAGCAGTGTTAATAAAGAATACGTTTATTTGAATTTAAAAGTGACAGGAATTAAAAACTCTTCTTTATTTAACATTTATCAAAATCCGAATTGGTTAATTATTTTCTTTCAAACACGATTGAATGTTTCGATTTTTGATTTAGATATTTCTAGTTTTTTAATCGAAGGAAAATCTGGAAAAGATATGAAAGATATCAAAGAAATATTAATGAAAACTTTTCCTTCATTTACTTTTTCTTCACCATTATTAGATATTAATGAAAGTGTCAATAATACAATGAAGTATATCGAACTAATTATTTTATGTTTTTCTCTTGTAAGTTTATCTATTTCTTTACTTTTATATTCTTTGAGTTTAGATATCACTTTGGAAGAGAGTAAAAAAGATATATCTTTAATTCGTTGTTTAGGTTTTCCTAATCTTGAATCGGTAAAAATTGTCTTTTTTAATTCTTTAGCTTTTTCCTTGACGAGTTTCTTTGTGAGTAGTTTCGAATTAATAATGTTTTCTTTTGTCTATTCTTTTGTATTAAATGTTGATTTCTTTTCGCTTTTAAAAATTAGACCATTTATCTATATGTTAATTATTTCTATTTTGATAGCGTTTTTCTCATCGCTTCTCAACATTAAAAAAGTTATGAGAATGGATATTTTACAAGCCAGTCAATAATTTGGATATAGACAACAAAAATTATATTATATATAATAATTAAGCAATTTTTCATTGAGAGTGAGTATTAATTATGGGTTTAAAAGCAGGTATAGTCGGTCTTCCAAATGTTGGTAAATCTACTTTATTTAACGCAATTACCAATTCACATGTTGAAGCAGCGAATTATCCTTTTGCAACGATTAGTCCAAATACTGGTGTGGTCAATGTTCCTGATGATAGATTAGATTTTTTATGTGATGTCTTTTCTCCATTAAGAAAAATTCCTGCTACGGTGGAATTTTATGATATTGCTGGCCTTGTTAGAGGGGCGTCGAAAGGCGAAGGATTAGGTAATCAATTTTTAGCCCATATTCGTGAATGTGATGCGATTGTTGAAGTGGTGCGTTGCTTTGAAAGTGGAGATATTATCCATGTCGAAGGAAGTGTCGACCCAATTCGCGATGTGACCGTCATTAATTTAGAACTCGTTATGGCGGATTTAGATTTAGTTAATAAAAGAATTGATAAAATCGCAAATAAAGCAAGAATTTTAAAAGACAAAGATTCCATTTATGAAATGGATATCTTATCTAAAATTAAAGTCGCTCTCGATAATGGTGATCCAGTTAGAAGTGTTGCTTTAGACGAAAAAGAAAAAGAATTCATCAAAATAAATTATCATTTATTGACTAGTAAACCGATATTATATATTGCGAATGTGAGTGAAGATGATTTATTAGATTTATCTAATAGTGTTCATTTTACATCATTAAAGGAATACGCTGAAAAAGAAAATGCTGGTATCATTCCAGTATCTTGCGAAATTGAAGCAGAACTTTCTTCACTTCCAAAAGAAGAAAAAGAAGAATATTTATCTTCATTAGGGGTCAATGAATCTGGATTAGAAAAGGTTATTAAAGCCACATATCGTTTATTGAATTTATCAACATTTTTTACGGTTGGTAGCGATGAATGTCGTGCATGGACTTTTAAAAATGGAATGTCCGCGCCTGAATGCGCTGGAATAATTCATACAGATTTTATGAAAGGTTTCATTTGTGCGGAAGTTTATTCTTATGATTCTATCAAAGAATTTGGTAATGAAGCCAAAGTTAAAGATGCTGGAAAGATTAGAACTGAAGGAAAAGGATATTATCCTAAAGATGGTGATATTATGTTCTTCAGATTCAATGTGAAAAAATAGATTATGTTTAGAGTGGGATTTGCAAAAGATATTCATCGATTAGTCAAAGGTAGACCATTAATTTTAGGTGGTGTCACTATTCCTTTTGAACTTGGTGAAGACGCTCATAGTGATGGGGATGTTGTCTATCATAGTTTAAGTGAAGCAATGCTCGGCTCTTTAGCGTTAGGGGATTTAGGTACATTTTATCCCACTGACGATGATAAATATTTAAATATTGATTCATCGTATTTTGTTAAAGGTTGTTATAAAAAGGTTTTGGATAAAGGTTACTCCATTGTCAATATTGATATATCTATCAATTTAGAGAAGCCTAAATTAAAACCATATTTACAAAATATGAGAGAAAATATATCTTCTTTATTAGAAATCGATATTAAAAATATTTCTATTAAAGCGATGACGAATGAAAAACTTGATTCAGTTGGAGAAAATAAAGCCGTTGAATCATATTGCTATTTGTTAATTAAAAAAAATTAAGGTTAGTTTATGGATGTCATTTTAAATTTAAAACAACTTGTTATTGATTCTTTTTTAAAGAAATATGGATTACAGTTAACTTTCACTGATGTTGTCATTGAAAATTCACGTAGTCCAGAACATGGTGATTATGCGACTAATGTCGCTATGAAATATGCGAAAGCTCTTTCTTTAAAGCCGATTGAATTAGCTAATTCTTTAAAAGAAGAAATTAAAGATGAATCAATCGCTAAAATTGAAATTGCCGGTCCTGGTTTCATTAACTTTTTCATGTCTAAAGACTCTTTAAATAACTTGATTAAAAACATCATTTTAAAAGGTGATGATTATGGTCGAGGAGAGAAAAAAGAAACAAAAATTAATATTGAATTTGTCTCCGCTAACCCGACTGGAAGTTTACATGTTGGTCACGCTCGAGGAGCGGCGATAGGTGATAGCGTTGCTCGTATATTAAGTTTTGACGGGTATGATGTCACTAGAGAATATTATATTAACGATGCTGGTAATCAAATTGATAATTTAGGTTTATCTTTGATTGAAAGATATAAAGAAATTAAAGGTTTACCTTTTAGTTTACCTAACGATGGATATCATGGAGATGATGTCAAAGAAATCGCTGAAAGTATTAATAAAAATTATCCTAATTTGTTAGATTTAAGTTTCGATGAGCAATTAGCGTTCTTTAAAAAAGAAGGATCAAAAATTGAACTCGATAGAATCAAAGAAGTTTTATCAAATTTTGGTGTTACTTTCGATGTATTTTCAAGTGAATTAGAAGTTAGAAAAGATGGCGCGATTAATAAAGAATTAGAATTTTTAAAACCTCATACTTATTTATCTGATGGTGCGCTATTATTAAAAACTAGTGATTATTTAGATGATAAAGACCGTGTCATTGTGAAATCTAATGGAGATTATACATATTTCCTTCCAGACATTGTCTATCATATGAATAAGAAGAATCGTGGTTTTGATTTGCTTATTGATGTATTAGGCGCTGATCATCACGGATATATCAATCGTATGAAATCTGCTCTTATGATGCATGGATGTTCAGAAGATACTTTAGAAGTTGAACTCATCCAAATGGTTAGAATTATGAAGGATGGAGTGGAAATTAAAGCCTCTAAAAGAAGCGGCAATGCTTTAACTTTACAAGAATTAATCGAAGAAGTTGGAAAAGATGCGACAAGATATTTCTTTGCGATGAGAGCAAGTTCAATGCATTTAGATTTCGATTTAAATTTAGCCAAAGAACAATCTGCGTCAAATCCAGTTTATTACGCGCAATACGCTCACGCTCGATTATCGAGAGTTTTAGAATTAGGCAAAGAATTTGAAATTGATATCGATAATATTTCTGGACTTACCAGTCCATATGAAATTAATTTGATAAAAGCCCTCAATGATTTTCCAAAAGAAGTGAGGGAAGCCGCGAAAGAAAGAGCGCCTTATAAAATGACTAATTATATTCACCGAGTTTCAGAATTGGTTCATTCATTTTATACAGAGTGCAAAATAGTTGATAAAGATAATGTTGCATTATCTAAATCTAGACTAGCGCTATCAAAAGCGAGTAAAATAGTATTGAAGAATGCATTGAATCTCATTGGCGTTACAGCTTTAAATAAAATGTAGATTAATTAAGAAAGAGAGAAAAAGTCATGGAAAAAACATTATTAGATTATGCTGAAGAATTTCTTCGTAATAATGAAACTGAAGCTTCATTTAATGATATTTGGGCATATGTTTGTGAAAATGCTTTAAATATTAATGAAGAAGACGATTTAGCGAAGAAAATTATCGCTAGATTTTACACTAATTTATCATTAGATGGTCGCTTTGTTCCATTAGAGAATAGTATGTGGGATTTAAGAGCTAGAAAGAAATTTGATGATATTAAAAGAGACTGGAAAGAATACTATCCAGAAGAAGGCGAAACTGATATCGATGTTGAAGACGATGAACAACGTGAATATGAATCAGTTTATGGCGAAAATACTGATCGTTTAAATGGCGATGATGACGATGAAAACAAATCTGAAGACGATGATGAATTTAATGATCACGTCGATGAAGAATGTTAATAAAGAATTAATGCATAGGAGGATAATATAAAATGGCATTAGTTAGTATGAAAGAAATGCTTCTAAAAGCTAAAGAAGGACATTACGCTGTTGGACAATTTAACATCAATAATGTCGAATGGGTAGGAGCAATTCTTGATGAGGTTCAAGAATTAAAAGCCCCAGTTATTTTAGGTGTTTCAGAAGGTGCATCAAAATATATGGGTGGACCTAATACAGTCGTGGGAATGATTAGAGGTTACATTCTTGATAAAGGAATTACAGTTCCTGTTGCAATTCATTTAGACCATGGTAGTAGTGTGGAAGTTTGCAAAAAGATGATTGATGCTGGTTTTACCAGTGTTATGATTGATGCTTCCCATTTCCCATTAGAAGAAAATATCGCAAAGACTAAAGAAGTAGTGGAATATGCTCATAAACGTGGAGATATTTCTGTTGAAGCTGAACTTGGTCGTGTCGGAGGACAAGAAGAACATGTTGTCGCTGAAACAATGTATGCAGTTCCTGAAGAATGTGTCAAAATGGTCAAAGAAACTGGTATTGATTGTTTAGCACCTGCTCTTGGCAGCGTTCATGGTCCATATAAAGGTGAACCAAAATTAGGATTTAAAGAAATGCAAGAAATTGCTGGTTTAGTGGATTTACCATTAGTGTTACATGGTGGTTCAGGTATTCCTGATTTCCAAATTAAGAAAGCTATCGAATGCGGCACATGCAAAATTAATGTCAATACTGAATGTCAACAAGAATGGACAAAAATTGTTCGTGAAGTCGTAGCAAAAGACGCGAATGTTTACGATCCAAGAAAGATTATTGGTCCAGGAAAAGCTGGCATTAAAGCAGTTGTCAAAGCCAAATGTGAAGTCTTTGGTTGCATCGGCAAAGCTGAAGATTAATTGATATTTATTAATTAATATATTTAGAACTCTACAATTTTGTAGGGTTCTTTTTTATATTTATAAAAAATTTATTGTTTTAAAAAACAAAACTTTTTAAAATATTTTTTTGAAAATATGGAAAAAGAAAAATTATTAAATATTTTAAAAAATAGTGAAATAAAAAATGAAATCGATATAGTGGACAATATTTATAGTTCGCTTGAAAAGAAACAAGAAGATTTTTGTCAAACTTTTTGTATTCACTGTGAAAATGGATGTGGTAAATGTTGTGAACATTTTACTCCAGATATAACTTACTTAGAGGCGATTTATATCGCCTATGGTTTAATTATTGAAGGAAAAGATTTAATAGTCTATGACAAATTAAAAAAATGGGATGATAACACTATTTATTGTCCTTTTTACGACTTCGCTAATAATGAACATCATTGTACGATTTATTATTATCGACCTTTAATATGTCGACTTTTTGGTGCTTCAGCAGTAAAAGATAAAAATGGAAAACCAATATTTAAAAAATGTAAATGGAATAAAATGGGAAAAGATGTTTCTACTGAAGAATTTTTATCTCATCCAAATTCTTTGATAACAATGGAGGAATTTGGTCATTTATTAGTTAATAACGAACTCAATTATTCAAAAACTGAATTACTACCAAAAGCAGTGATTTCCGCGATTGAAAGATTGAATTTAATTATTAATTTATTTGATGATGATTCGTTATAATAACTATTACTTTTTCATTGTTTTGTATATAATATAGATATATGTTTGATATTTTAATAGAGAAAATAAATAGATTTGATTCTATCGTTATTTTTCCACATCGAAACCCTGATGGAGACTGCTATGGCGCAGCGGTCGCACTCAAAGAAGTGATATTAACAAATTTCAAAAATAAAAATGTTTACATTTCAAGTTCTGGATTAGAAGAATTTTTCGATGTTTTAACTCCGACTGATATTGTTAGCGATGAAATAATTAAAAACTCACTTGGAATTATTGTTGATTGTTCTTTGTTTAACCGTGTCGAAGACCAAAGAGTAACTACTTGTTTAGATTTACTCGCTATCGATCATCACGTCGATGATAGCGAAAAAGGTTTATTAACTATTAAAGATAAAAACATTAATTCAAGTTGTGAATTACTCGTTGATATTTTTAAAGAATTAGATTTTGTTATTAATGTCAAATGTGCGACAAGTTTATGCTTAGGAATCGTTACTGATTCTGGTTTTTGTCATTTTTCAAAAGACTTTTCAAAGACCTTTTCCTCTTTAGCGTATCTTGTTGATTTAGGGGCAAAAATTACTGATATTATCGATGTTTTATCAATTCAAGACACTAATACGTTAGATTTTAAAGCCTACTTATATTCTTCGTATAATACTTTACCTTGTGGAGTTATTTATATTGTTTTAGACCAAAAAGCTTTAAAATCATTTCATATGAGCGCTAGCGAAGCATTAACTTATGTTAATTCTATCGCTAATGTCACTAATTATTCAGTGTGGATTGCTTTCATTGAAAATAGTGATGGTTCGATGCAAGTTGAATTTAGAGGTAAAAATGTTGATGTTCATTACTTAGCGACCCTTTTTGGTGGTGGCGGACATATTTCGGCGAGTGGATGTCGTATCAATAAATTTTCTAAAGAAAAAATCAATGAAGTATTATATTCGTGTGAAAACTATTTATTAGATTTATCAGGAGACAAATAATTATGTATGAAAGAGAATTAAATAAAATGATTGAAGCCGCGTTAGTGGCTAAAGAAAAAATTATGGAAATTTATAATTCCCATAGTTTAAATGTGGAAATTAAAGAAGATAATTCTCCTGTTACTCGTGCGGATAAAGCCGCGGATTTAATTATTAGAGAAATATTGAAAAAATATTTCCCTACCTATGCTTTCTTAACAGAAGAAAGTGATGATGATTTATCGCGTTTAGATTCTGATTATGTTTTTATTGTTGACCCAGTCGATGGAACAAAAGATTTTATCGCTCGCGATGATCAATTTACCACTAATATCGGTTTAGCGTATAAACATGAAGTGGTGGCAGGAGTAATTTGTATCCCTGCGACTGGAGAAATATATTATGCTTCCAAAGGTCAAGGTGCTTATTATTTAGTTAATGGTGTTTCAACTAAAATCCATGTCAATGATAAAACTAGTGATTTAACTTGTTTAACTAGTGTCTTCCATTTAAATGAAGAAGAAAAGAAATTGATTGAAAAACATCATGATAAAATCACTCATGTTGAAAAAAGAGGTTCTTCAATAAAAGCTTGTCATATCGCTCATGGAAAAGCAGAAATCTCTTATCGAATGTCACCAAACACTAAAGAATGGGATACTTCAGCGAGTCAAATTATAGTTATTGAAGCTGGTGGGGTATTTTTAGAACCTGATAAATCAGAAATTAAATATAATCGAAAAGATGTTTATAATCGAAAAGGTTATATTATCGCTAATAGAATTGAAAATTTCTTAGTTTAATATTTAATTTAAAAAAATAATAAAAAGCCTGATTAAATCAGGCTTATTTTTTGTGTGGCGCGCTCAGCAAGACTCGAACTCGCAACCTTCAGATTCGAAGTCTGACATTCTATCCGATTGAATTATGAGCGCATATATAAATTTTTGTTTTTTCTTTGGCTGGGGTAAGTGGATTCGGACCACTGCATACCAGTTTCAGAGACTAGTGCCTTACCGCTTGGCGATACCCCAATTTCTATTTGTTATTGTTGTGCTTATCAATTTGTTCTTGAGTGGCCATTCTAACTTCCACAACACCTGGAACTTCTTCTTGTAAAATGACTTCCACTAATTGTTTGATATCTTGATCAGCGAAAGCACAATCGCGGCACGCACCATGCAATGTCACATAAACGATACCATCATTAAATTCGATGAATTCAACATCTCCTCCATCTTTTTGTAAGAAATGTCTTAATTTATCAAGTGTTTCAATAACTAATTTTTCTACTTCTTCCATAGCGATTATGATTTTACCACAAGTTTAATAAAAATTAATAATATAATATATATTATTTTAGAAAAAAGTTCTTAATGGCGAGTCCGTTAGTGATTCTTAAGGCATCAGCGATTTGACTCAAAGAACCTTCATAATCATTTTTTGCCCAATCAACAATGAGAGCGACACTGCCATAAACCATATAAATAACTACTGGTTTAACTTCATCTTCTTTAAAATTTAATATTTGAGAGAATTTTTTAACAAATTCTTTTGTAACATATTCAACAATACTATCAGCGATGAATGTTTTGAATTTATCTTGAATAATAAAATTAACGTAATTCTTATTATTTTTTAAATATTTTAAAATTGATTCGATACGTTCTTTTTTAAGATTTAATTCACCATCGCTTGACAATATTTCAATGCATTTAGTTAAAAACTTATCGGATATGTCTTTACAAACATCATCGACATTTTGATAATGCAAATAAAAAGTACCACGATTAATTTGAGCTTCTTTAACTAAATCAGTGACTGTAATTTTTTTATCTTCTGATTCATTAGAGAGCTTAATATAAGCGTCACATATTAATTTTTCGGTTGTTTTGTAACGTAAATCATTTTTATTCATGGAATTATTATACAAAATAATCAACAATTGTTCAATAAGTAGACAAATGTTTATCTTTTATTTATTGAAAGGAATCGTTAAATTATTAATAATATTAATATGAAAAAGAAAAATGTTATTTTATCTTCGAAAAATCTCACCAAGGAATATATGAATGGTGAATCATCATTTAAAGCTTTAGATGATGTTTCTTTTGATATTTATGAAGGTGAATTAGTGGTTATATTAGGTCCTTCTGGCGCTGGAAAGACTACTTTATTAAATCTTATTGGTGGAATGGATAATCCTTCGAGTGGAGAATTGTTTGTTGATAATGAAAATATTGTGAAGTTCGATAAAAAACAATTAGCGTTATATCGAAGAAATAAAGTCGGATTTGTATTTCAATTTTATAATTTAATGCCTAATTTAACTGCTTTAGAAAATGTTGAATTAGCGACCGAACTAAAAAAAGATTCTTTGAGTCCTGAAGAAGTATTACTTTCTTTGAATTTAGGAGATAAAATGAATAATTTTCCTTCACAGTTAAGTGGTGGAGAACAACAAAGAGTTTCAATTGCGCGTGCCTTAGCGAAAAACCCCAAAATTATTTTATGTGATGAACCAACAGGTGCGCTTGATTATAATACTGGGAAATTAATTCTTGGTATATTACAAAAGATGGCCAAAGATAATAATCAAACTGTTTTAATTGTCACCCATAATAGCGCTTTAAAAGATATGGGAAATAAGACCATCTATATTAAAAATGGACGAATTGAAAATATCCAATTGAATAAAAAGCCAATGAACATCAAAGATATTGTGTGGTAGTGGTATATGAAAGCTTCTTCAAAATCAATTCTTCGATCGTTTAAAAGTAACTGGTTGAGATTCATTTTAATTTCATCCATTATTATGGTTTCTTTAATTTTATCTAGCGGGTTAGGCTCCACTCCATCGACTATCAAGAAATCATATTTTCAAACGCTAAAATCTAATGATATTTCAGATGTCATTATTAAATCCACTAATGAAAGTGGGTTCACATCTAAAGAGTTAGAAATATTAGCTAATGAAAATAATTTTCCTAATATTAATGTTTATACTACTTTTGATTTAATTAATGATGAAAATGATCCTGAGTCTAATTATACGAGATATTATTTTTATAATTTTGAGGAATTAGATGAAAATGGTGTAATGAAATTTGATAATAATAAACTAACTTTAAAAGAAGGTCGCTTACCTGAAAACGGAAATGAAGTCATTGTTGAACAAGGTGGGGGATCAAGAAAAAGATGGAATTTAGGAGATACAATTTCATGCCAAATTAATAATTTTTCATTAAATTTTGAAATAGTTGGCTTTGTTAACAATCCACTTTATTCTTCTACTTTACAAGAACCATCTATTGTCGACACTGAAAGTTTAGTCGATACCATATGTTATTTCGATACGAAATTCGCTATCGGGGAAATTAAAATTACTATTGGATCTATTGAAATAGCGATTATTAATCAAGTGTTGCCAAAAAATGAAGCAAGCTTGGAATTATTTTTTGGTTTTTATAATTTAACAAGTAATAAATATATTGATAGTGTCAAAGAAAAAATTAATTTTATTAGAAAAACATATTTGATGGAATCAAATGATGTCGCGTATTTAACTTTGCAAGAAAATGTTGGAGTTGCTTCCTTTAAAACTTACATTAATAAAATTATTATTATCAGTTTTATTTTTCCTTTATTATTTATTCTTATTTGCTCTTTGGTTTGTTCAATTTCTTTCTCTAAATATGTTAAAGATGAAAGAAATTATATTGCTTGTAATGTTTCTTTAGGAATTAGTGAAAAACAAATCTCGAAAAAATATTATATATTTGCGATTATGTCAGTGCTTATTGGTGGTATCAGTGGTTTGATTATTGGTCTACTTCTCATTCCTTATGTTATATTTCCTGCTTTTACTGTCATGTTCTTTATCAATGAATTATTATATTCTTTCGATATTTTAATTGGCATTTTATCTTTATCCTTCATTTTAATTATTGCCATACTAATTATTTATATGATTTTAAAGGCAAACTTCAAAGAAAAACCAGCAGAATTATTGACTAATCCTGCTCCTAAACCAGGAAAGAAAATATTACTCGAACGTATGTCTTTTATTTGGAAAAGATTATCTTTTAAAGTGAAATCATCGATAAGAAATGTTTTTAGATATAAGAAAAATTCTATTTTGATTTTGGTTTCTAATTTAGGATCTTCTCTTTTATTATTTTTAGGTTTTGGTCTATTAGATAATTCTTATGAAATGAATAATGATCCAATATTTAATAATATTTCGGAACCGATGAAAATTATTGCTTTAGTTATTACGATTATTTCAGTGTTACTTTCTTCTTTAATATCTTTCAATTTAATCAATATGAATGTCTCTCAAAGGCAGAGAGAAATTGCCACTTTAAAGGTACTTGGCTATAAAGATATTGAATGTTCACTATATACTTTTAGAGAAATATTTTCTATCGCTGTTATCGGTTCTTTTTTAGGTGTTCCAACTGGATACCTCATTTTAGATTTTGTTTTGAAGTGGCTAGAATTTGGTTCGTCGAGTTATATTAATTGGTATTCTTATTTATTCCCGACTTTGATTGTTATTATATTGACGATATTTGTTAATTTCTTAATTTATCCTCGTATTTCAAAAATTGATATGAATGAATCTTTGAAAACCATCGATTAAAAATAATGATTTATTGCATATTAAATGTTATAATACATTTACTATGGCAAAGGTTGTTTTAGAATCTAAAAATGATTGTGTCGCTTTGATGTATGGGTTAACTCAGCTTACCCCATCTGATTTATATTCTCAATGCGCTTTATCCCTTTCTAGTGAATGTATCAATATTTATAACGATAATTGTTATGATTTAACCGATGCGAATGGCAATCATGTTCATAAAATTCGTATCAGTGTTCCTCTTAGTCAACTTATCTCTATCACTGTTACAAAATATAATAAGAATAAAAAATTTAAAGATTTAAGAAAATTATCTTTAATTGTTGATTCTCAAGAAATGTCAATTAATGTTTTTTATTACAAAAAAGACGATAAAATTGTTAACAATTTTTTAAATATGCTAAAAAAATATAAAAAAGTGAAAATCACGAATATCACTTGCAATTTACATGAGGATTATTAATTGATGTTTTCTATTATTGGCTTAGGCTATGTTGGAAGTGCTAATGCGACTTTTTTGGCTAAATCAAATGATGTTTATATTTACGATATCGATTCTAAAAAAGTTGATGCTTTATATTTAAAAAAACCTTTGATAAAAGACAAAGAATTATCAATTGCTTTAAAAGATAAAAATATCAAATTTATAAAAGGAGATTTCTTCACTAATATCAAAAATAGTGAATTTGTTTTGATTGCGACTTCGACAAATTTCGATGTCGAAAAAGAAAATTTAGATATTTCCTCTATTTGTGATGTTATTAGTAAAGTTAAAGATATTAATCCAGATGTTACTTTTATTATTCGTTCGACTGTTCCTATTGGAACTTGTCGATATTTAAAAGAAAAATATAAAATTAATAATCTTATTTTCATGCCAGAATTTTTAAAAGAAGGTGAATCTTATTTAAACACTGTTCTACCTTCAAGATTAATTTTTGGTTATGATAAATCTAATGAATATTTGACAAAAAAAGTTGATAAAATTGAAAAAATTTATACTTCATTATCTTTAGATAATAAAGTTAAAATATTTCACATGAATTATGAAGAAGCTGAATCGACAAAATTATTTTCCAATACCTTTTTAGCGCTTCGTGTCGCTTATTTTAATGAATTGGATACATTTGCAAAAATGAATAATTTATCGAGCAAGGATATTATCGAAGGTGTATGCGCGGATTCTCGCATTGGAAATTTTTATAATAATCCTTCCTTTGGTTATGGGGGATATTGTCTTCCAAAAGATAGTCGAGCGTTAAAATCTTTATTTAAAAATATTCCTAATAACATTATTTCTAGTTGTATCGACGCGAATGAAACTAGAAAAGAATTTATTGCGAACGATATCTTAACAAGTGCATTAAATATTTCTTCTAATCCAACGATTGGATTTTATTTATTAACGATGAAAAAAGATTCTGATAATTATCGGGAATCTTCCTCATTAAAATTATTAGAATTATTGAAAAATAAAAATGTTAATTTATTAATTTATGAACCACTTATAAAAGAAGATGAATTTAACGGTATTAAAGTGATAAAAAATCTTGATGAATTTTTATCTATATCAACGCTTGTAGTAATGAACCGTATTAATAAAAATATCAAACATTCTCATATTTATAGTCGGGACATATTTAATAAAGATTAATATTTTTATTAAATAATGTATAATATCAAATATGATTGAGCTTAAAAATTTAGAAATTTCCAAATCAAAAAAGAAGAATGATAAAGTTAACGTTATGTTCCCTTTAGGAATATATTATTTAGATTCTTATAGTAAACATATTTTCTCTTTTCTTTTATTCGATAAGGAATTAGAACAAGTTAAAGGTCAATTATTAGTTGATGATGTCGATTTATTTAGTAGCGAAGATTCTACTTTCTTTTCTTTAAAAATCAACTCTAAATTTGGTTCTTTTTATTCCTTTTTTGTAGTTGATAAAAACGACAAAGAAAATCAAAGAGCAGAGATTATTAATGCTTTTCAAGCATTGAAAGATTTGCCTCATGAAAACGAAGAACAAATCAAAGAAAAGATTTTAGCGTTATTTAATTTATATGTTGAGAAAAACGCGAAATATATTTGTGTTGATTTTAATGAAGTAGCGAATAAAGAACATGAAAATATCATTATTGAAAACATGACTGATTTCCAAGAAAAATTAACTTTCATTTGTTTGAAAAGGAAAGTCATTATAAAAGAGGATGAAATTAAAAAAGATAATTCTTCTATTAAATCTAATGAAGAAGATGAACTAATAGAAGAAAATTATTCAAATGAAGAGGTTAATAAAGAGAATGTTGAAACTCAAGCAAATGTCACCTCTTTAAATTTCAAAGGAATGGAAGATCATGTTGAAATCGATAAAAAAGAAACCGCGCCTCTATTAGAATTTGATACTTTTAATATTGGATTTATTGCTGAAGAAAAGGAAAATAAACCAAGCGAAAAGAAGAAAAAGAAAAATATTACTAAACCAATAAAAAAATTCGTTGGTTTCTTCAATAGAAATGTTCTTGTTAGTGTATTAATTTCTTTTGCTTGTTTACTTATCGTTTTGTTCTCTATGCTTTTAATCTATTCGTTTAAACATAGTAAATTGTTTGATTCTATCTTAATTTTATTAGTGACAATCATATCATTCTCTGTTTCTACTTTCATACAAGTATCTTCTTTTGACTTTTTAAAAGGGAAACCGATTAAAATGCAAAAAGAAAAATATGTCTACACTTTAGTGCTCATTGAATTATCAACGTTTGTCGGTATTGCTTTAGGCTATGGTATATTTGCGTTATTTTATAATTTAAATTTCTTGTTAGATAGCGAAAAATATATTGCCGTTTATTCAATTGTCGCTATCATTTTATCTATTGTTGCCTTTATTGTTCCTTTACTTGCTCCAATCGTGTTAAAGATTGCAAAAAAGGTTAAATTATTTTTTACAAGCGCAGGTATTAAAAATAAATAGATACTGCTTTATATGCATCAGTCGCTAAATCGATGAAATGCTTCGCTACTTCCTTGAAGTTGTAGCCGTGGATTTCGCCTTCTTTATTAAAGTGTTTAAATTCCGCTAAAAAGGCCCATTGTAAGGCGATAGCGATTCTAAATAAATAGAACTTAATTTTTTTATTATCATCTAATTCATCTTGATAATATGCTTCTAATAATTTTTCACCATCGATTAATTTATCGTTGGCAAAACACGCTATATCGTAGAGTGGATCATTTTTCATCATAAATTCAAAATCAATTAATAAATATTGATTGTCATCTGATAAAACTATATTACTTTTTTGTAAATCGTTATGAGATAATACTTTCTCTCCGTTTTCTAATAAACTTCTTTTAGAAAAAATAAATTTTTCTAATTCTAATAATTTAGTGTCGTATTTTAAATTATTTTTTATCCCTAATTGATGATAGTCAGTAATTTGTTTAAATATATCGTAAGTAAGATTTACTCCGTCAGTGGAAACTCGATGGAGTTTTTTTAAAGATTCCGCTAAAGCGGAAATATCAATTTCTTCATCCTTTAAAAAATTTAAAGAAGTTCCTTCGATGAATTCATTAATTTTAATTCCTGTCTCAACATCAAAATATATATTTTTGCTAGTTAATCCTGCTTCATAAACTTTTCTTTGAACAAGTTTTTCATTGTCACGGTCCACTAAATCATTTGAACCTTTTCCAGGAATATAAATAATATATCTTTTATTATTTGATGAAACTAAATATGATTCATTCATCATTCCACCAAATATTCTTTTCTCTATTTTATATTCATTAAAGACTTTATTTAATATTGTAGTTTCTTTCATATTTTTCTCACTTTTCTCTCTTTTCAGATATTAAAAAACCTAGATTTATCTAGGAGATTTTTTATTATTGCTTAGAATAAGTTTAAAGTGATTTAGCATTTCACTCTCTTTTTTATAACCCAAGCAGTATTTATAATGTCATATTTAATTATGCATTTCAATAAAAAATGTCTAGCATAAAATAAAAAACCTCGATGTAATCGAGGGATTTTTAATAGTGGTGCCCGGAACCGGAATCGAACCGGTATGGAATTTTACTTCCGCAGGATTTTAAGTCCTGTGCGTCTACCTATTCCGCCACCCGGGCATAGACGATTTTGGTCTCCCGTAGAAGATTCGAACTTCTGACCCCTTGATTAAAAGTCAAGTGCTCTACCGACTGAGCTAACGGGAGGAATAACATTGGCTGGGGTGGGTGGGATCGAACCACCGAGATGACAGAGTCAAAGTCTGTTGCCTTACCTCTTGGCTACACCCCAACAAGGTTTGGTGGAGGGGGGCAGATTCGAACCGCCGAACCCGAAGGAGCTGATTTACAGTCAGCCGCGTTTAGCCTCTTCGCTACCCCTCCAAATAGAACTTCCGTATAAGAGCATTACTGGTGGATGCTGAGGGGCTCGAACCCCCGACCTCCGCCGTGTAAAGGCGATGCTCTCCCAGCTGAGCTAAGCATCCGCGGTCTCATATACGCTCAATTACTATATCACTTTATTAAAGATGTAGTCAATTAAAATTTTACATGTTTTTTGAAAAAAACCGCAGGTAAGAATTTTTTAATTAATATCCTTTCTTTCCAAGAAGGTGAAACATGTTCTTTTTGTATATTTCAACTCCTGGTTGATTGAATGGATTTATGTCTAATAAATATGCACTCATCGCACATGCTCTCATAAAGAAATAGAAGAAATGACCGAGATTTTTAGCGTTCATTTTGTCTAATTCGATAACATTGACTGGAACGTTGCCATCTTCTTTATGGGCTTTTAATGTTCCTTCAAATGCTTTTTTATTAACAAAAGATAATTTTTTGCCTTCGAGATAATTTAATCCATCTAAGTTTTCTTCATCGTGAGGAATTAAAACATCAGTGTCAGTATCATTCACAAAAGTTACTGTTTCAAATAATAGTGGAGTTCCATCTTGGATGAATTGACCTAAGGAATGTAAATCAGTGGAAAATGTCGCGCTTGTTGGATATAAACCTTTATGTTCTTTTCCTTCACTTTCACCGAATAATTGTTTGAGCCATTCGCTTAAGGCTGAATATTGAAGTTCATAAAACACAAACATTTCAAGTGGTTTGTTATTTCGATACATATAATCTCTAGTACAAGCATATTGATAGCATGGATTAGTGGCTAAGTCATCATTGTTATATAATTTACAGGCTTCTTTTGCTCCTTCCATTAATTCGTCAATATTGATTCCAGCGACGGCAAGTGGAAATAAACCAACAGCAGTTAAAACAGAATATCGCCCACCAACATCATCTGGAAGAACATATGTTTGATAGCCTTCATTAGTTGATAATTGTTTTAAGGCTCCTTTTTCTTTGTCAGTTGTAGCAAAGATGGCTTTTCTGGCTTCTTCTTTACCAACTTTATCTTCTAATAATTGTTTAAATAATCTAAAAGAAATGCTCGTTTCAGTAGTGGTGCCACTTTTTGAGATGACATTAATGGCAAATTTTTTATCTTTTACATATTCTAATATTTGATAAATGTAATTTGGAGAAAAGGTATTTCCAACGAAAATTATTTCGATATCATCTTTCTTTTTTAATCCATTTAAAGCATCGATTGCACATTTAGCGCCTAGATAAGATCCTCCAATCCCAGCAACAATTAATACTTCAAAATTTTCTCTAACATATTTGGCATCTTTTTTGATTTGTTCAAATTCTTTTTTATCATAATTATTTGGTAATTCCGCCCAGCCTAAATAATCATTACCTGCTAAAGAGCGATTATTGATTCCTTGATTGATTGTTTTAACTTTATCTTTGTATGATTCAATTATCTTTTTAATTTCGACTGCGTTTTCTAAATTAACTTTAAACATATTATTTGTTTTTCTCCTTATTAGCTTCTTCTAAAGTATTGTTGATCCAAGTATCTAAATTATTTTGTAAAGGTAAAAAGTCATCATCTTCACATTCAAATTTTTTTCTTCTTGAATTTTTATGAGTGGAATATTGTTCTTCTTTTGGAACTTGTTTTAATGAAACTCTCATAAATCCGTTTTTTTCATCAATAGAAATGATTTTGACTTTGATTTCATCACCTTTTGAGGCAAATTTTTCTATATCTTTAATAAAACCATTACCTAGTTCGGATATATGTAAAAGACCACAGATGCCATCATCAAATTTCATGAAGATGGCGTATGGTTTAACATCGCTAACACTTCCTTGAACTATATCGCCAATTTGATATTTCATACCGTGTATATAATAAAACTTTTATTATAAATGTTTAACAAAAAGTTATTTTTTTGCTAAAGAAATTTCCTTTTTATCAATTTCTTCTTGAAGTGCGACAGAATCGATAATTAGTTTGACTACTTTTTCTAAATCTGAATTTGTGCTGTAGTCGGCTTTACAAATGAAATTAACCCTTCCATCTGTGTATATTTGTTTTACCCTATCACTTTCTTTTTCAGGATAGACAGCGATAGATCGTCCTCCATTTTGTTTGACTAAAGTCATACAAGCAATATCAGTCATTCCATCTCCTAAATATATAATATTTCGGTAAGGAATTCTTAATCCTGGTGTTTTCTTATTTACTGAATTGTCGTCGGTTATATCGACAACCCCTTTTGCGATTCTAAAGAAAAATTGAGTTTTTTGAGTGTAATTTATCGCTAATTTTGGCCAAGCAGGTTCGCCGTTTTCATCATAGTAATATTCACATCCAAATACTGCAGTAAATTCATTAAATATTTGGCTTCCTTCAACTATTTCTTTTGTCCCAGAACTAACCAAATAATGTTCGACAGTTACACCTTTTTCTTTTCCATATTCATTGATTCTTTTAAACCAAGTAGTGACACCTGGAAAAAATTTGATGTTCTTTCCACATTCTCTTAGATATTCTCTTGTCAATTTAATTCCTTTGTCTTTGGCCATTTTAACCATCATATACATGTATGATAAAATTCTTTCCACACCTTCTTTTTCGGTGAAGACACTTGTTTCACCCCAGAATTCTTGTGGTGTTAATCCTAAACTTGGAATAAATGAATAATTTTGCATGTCGGTCGTTGATAACGTTTTATCAAAATCGTACATGATTGCTACTATACTTTTTCCCATAATTAACCTCGCTTTTTATTATCTCATAATTATTGAAATTTAGTCAAATATAATGAATTTCTTCTATGAAGAATTCAATATAGGGTTGAAAAAATTATTTTCAAATGTAGAATAAAGTTATGTTAATTTTAAATGCTGTTTTAACTTGGACTATTATCATTATACTTATTGTGCTTGTTGGATTTTTTATTTTGAATGTTTTAATTGGTGCGACTTTTTATTCTATTTTTTATCACAAATTAAAAAAGGGAAGAAGAGCAATCACAATTATTATTCAAGCAAAATATGATTTGATTTCTAAAATTATTGAGCTTTTAGAAAATAGAATAGATATTTCCAATATTAAATCTCTATTTAATGAAATTGATGTTGCATCTTTTAGAAAAGTTGAAAAAGAAGATTTTAAAGTTTCAAAAGATAATTTGGCAATTATTAAAAATGAGTTATTTAAAGTTATTAAAGAAAATAAAGAATTATCTGAAGATGAAGAAATTTCGCTATTAGTTTCTAACATTATTGAGAATGATAATTGTTATCGTAGTCAAATTGTAACTTATAATTCTAATATTCAAGGATACAGTTACTGGATAAAGTTTTTACCAAGCCGATTTATTTTTAAATTTGCGAAGATTAAAGCAAAAACTCCTCTTTCATAATGTATTTTGCTTTCTTAATATTTAAATATTAAATATAATATATCTCGGAGAATAACTTCTTCGAGATTTTATTTCTCTTAATAAAATTTATAAATTATAGAAAAGAAAGGAGTATTATTCAAATAACATTTGTTATTTAAATAAAAGAAAAGATATGAATAAAAAACCTATTATTTTATGTATTATGGATGGTTATGGTTTAAGAGCGTCACCTCATGGCAATGGAGTCACTCAAGCAAAAAAACCAAACCTCGATAAGTTCTTCAATAAATATGCTTTTACAATGATAAACGCTAGTGGGGAATATGTTGGACTTCCAGATGGACAAATGGGTAATTCTGAAGTTGGTCATATGAATATTGGCGCGGGTCGAATTGTTTATCAATCATTGACTCTAATTAATAAAGCTATTAAGGAAGGAACATTTTTTGATAACAAAGAATATAAAGCCGCGATTGAAAATGTCAAAAAGAACAAAAGTAAATTGCATATTATGGCTTTAATGAGTGATGGTGGTGTCCATTCCCATATTCGTCACGTTTTAGCGATGATTGAAATGGCCAAAAAAGAAGGTCTTGATGATGTTTATATTCATTGCTTTATGGATGGAAGAGATGTCGATCCTCAAGCAGGTGTTAAATACATCGATATGATTCAAGCAAAAATTGATGAACTTCACTTTGGTAAAATCGCTGATATCGGTGGTAGATATTGGGGCATGGATCGAGATAAGAACATGGACCGAGTTGATGTGGCATATCGCGTAATGGTAGATCATGATGGTCCTTCATTTACTGATTATCACCAATTTTTCGTAGATCAATATGCCTATTTACCAACGATCGGAAAAGATCCAAGTGATGAATTTATCATTCCGCATTATAATGCGAATGTCGATGGTAGAATCCAAGATAATGATTCAGTCATTTTCATGAATTATCGTCCAGATCGTGCGATTCAAATTTCTACTTTATTGACGAATCCTTTATTTTATAAAAACCCACCTTTAAAAGAAGATAAAACCCCAGCATTTAAAGCGTATGAACCTGAACACAAATTAAAAAATATTCACTATGTTTGTACAATGAAATACGCAGATAGTGTGAAAGGTCATATCGCTTTCGAACTTCCTAAATTAACAAATATTTTAGGAACCTATTTAGCAGATAATGGTTACTCTCAATTGCGTATTGCTGAAACAGAAAAATACGCGCATGTTACTTTCTTCTTTGATGGCACAATGAATTTTGATGGTGTTGAAAGACCAGAACTTAAAAATTCAAAGAGAATTTTGATTAATTCACCAAAAGTTGCGACTTATGATTTAAAACCAGAAATGAGTGCTCATGAAGTTTTATCTGCCTTATTAACTGAACTTAATAAAGATTATTTAGATGTCGTTATTTTGAACTTCGCTAATTGTGATATGGTTGGTCATACTGCCGTTAACGATGCGGTTGTTAAAGCTGTGGAAACTGTTGATTACTGCGTTGGTAAAATTATTGATTGGTGCGAAGAAAATAATGGCACATTATTAATTACTGCGGACCACGGAAACGCTGAAGAATTTTTAGATGATGAAAATCGTCCATTTACTGCCCATACAACAAATTTAGTCCCTTTTGCTATCAATAGAACTGATATCAAATTAATGAAAAAAGGTGGCAAACTCGCTAATATCGCTCCAACAATATTAGATTTATTAGGTTTAAAGAAACCTGTGGAAATGGATGAAGAATCTCTCATTATTCACGAATAATAGATAAGAAAGGAAAATAATAAATGAGTAAAATTGATAATTTAAAATTTGAAGACTTTAAAGTTAAAACCCCTTCTTTAAAACGAATTTCTTCTCGTTTTGAAGCAATATTGACGGAATTAGAAAAATCTACTTCTGCTTCTGAAGCACTTAAGGCAATTAAAAAATGGAATAAATATAGTGATTCCGTTCAAACTGATTTTTCGATTATTTATGTTCGCTATTCATTAAACACTACTGATCCTGTAGCAAAGAAAAATCAAAATTTAGTAGATAGTATTTCTCCATATATTTCTAGTTATAACAATCGATATATTAAGTTTTTATTAAATTGTCCTTTTAGAAAAGAATTGGAAGATAAATTTGGTTCTTATGTTTTTGAAATGTATGAAGCACAATTAAAAACTTTTGATGAAAAGATTATTCCTGATTTAGTTACTGAAAACCAATTAGTGAGTAAATACGATGCAATTATTGGCTCTGCAGAAATTGAGTTTAGAGGAGAAAAACTCAACATCAGCCAATTAGGAAAATATTCCACTAGCGAGGATAGGGCTACTCGAAGAGAAGCTTCATTATTGCTTGATAATTGGTTTTTTGAACATGAACAAGAAATTGGTGACATTTATTCTCAATTAGTTACTCTTCGTGATAAAATCGCTCACGAATTAGGATTTGAATCATTCGTAGAACTTGGTTATCTCCGTTTAGGAAGATTAGATTATAATCACGAAGATGCAAAAAAATATCGTGATCAAATAACTAAAGAAGTTGTTCCTTTGTCTACAAAATTGTTCAAAGAACAAATGAAGTCATTAGGTATTAGAAATCCTCAATATTATGACTATAATTTATCTTTTAAAACTGGAAATCCAAAACCAGTTGGTGATGAAGCAGTCTTGGTAAAGAAAGCTGAAGAAATGTATAAAGAAATGTCAAAAGAAACTGGTGACTTCTTCTTATTTATGGAAGAACATCACTTGATGGATCTTTCTAGTCGCAGTGGTAAAGTAGGTGGAGGATATTGTACTTATTTCCCTGATTATAAAGCCCCATTCATTTTCTCTAATTTCAATGGTACAGAAGGGGATGTGAATGTTTTGACTCATGAATTTGGTCATGCTTTCCAAGCATATTTATCAAGTAATATTAGAGTCCCTGAATATCGTTCTCCAACTTTAGAAGCATGCGAAATTCATTCAATGTCTATGGAATTCTTTGCTTGGCCATATGCAGATAATTTCTTCGATAATGGTGACAAATATCGTTATTCACATTTAAAGGACGCTATTACATTTTTACCTTATGGTATTTCCATTGATGAATTCCAACATTGGGTATATGAATATCCAACTGCCACACATATGGAAAGATGCCAAAAATGGAAAGAAATTGAATCTAAAAATTTACCAAATCGTAAATTTGATGAATGCAAATCTTATTCTCACGGTTCTTGGTGGATAAAACAATCTCATATATTCGGTAGCCCATTTTATTATATTGATTACACTCTTGCGCAAGTTGTTGCCTTCCAATTTTTCATTGAAAGTCGCAAAAACAAAGAACGCGCTTGGAAGAAATATGTCAAATTATGTAAATTTGGTGGAAAAGCACCTTTTGTTACTTTACTAAAACAAAATAATTTAAGAAATCCTTTCTTGGATGGTAATGTTAAAAAGGCTATTGCTCCATTAAAGAAAATATTAAAAGAATTTGATATTTCTAATTTCTAATAAGCATAATAAAAAGTCCTTAAATTTTAATCTAACAATTAATTAAAACAAGGACTTTTTTATTTTATAAATCTTTTCTTAACGCTAAAACATTAAGAACACTAGCGACGATAGAAAACGCTAAAGTTAAATATGGTCCAGGTAAAGTGGTTAATTTAGAAAATGAATCGATCATTCCGTTAGTGAGAGAGAACCATAATTGAGTTAACATGACAATGACTGCACCAACGATAGTTAAGCACACTGCGCTGATGAGAACAATCTTTTCAACTTTAATTGATATTTCAACAGGCGGCAAAGCAATGATGAACACTTCTATTAAAGCGACAACAATTAACATATAGCCAACAAAAGTAGGCCATGAACCATTGATAAATCCATCCGCGGAATTGAAAAATATTTGACTAGCGTTATAAATTTTTCCATTCATCATACTAAGAGATGGAATAAACATCATCAAAATCGCCAAGGCACTAAATAGTAAACCAATCCACATTAATCCAACACTTGATATACTTTTTTTCATACAACAGACTCCTTATTTCTTAAAATTTTCTAGATATAGAACAGTTCCAGAAGTAGCCATCATCAAAAACGTTACGATAATAGCTATGATTGGTGTCGTTGATAATTTAAAATTTGTTTTAGTAATGGAAGATAACGCATCAACATAACCCGATTCAAACGATGCAGGAATAACAAATAATAATACGACACTGACAAGTAATAAAACTAAAGAAGAAACAGTGATAATCATTGATATTCTTTTATCCATTTTCTTAATGAATATTGGTAATGCCATTAATATTCCAACGATAAGTATGATTACATAAGCGAAAAATCCTGTAATGTTTGGTTTTATAGTATTTGATGAGTTGCCTTCAAAAAATACTTCAGCAAAAGTGTAAGTATATTGTTCGCTAATTGATAATTGTTCATTTGTAATAGTGAGAATTACTTGATTACCAAACAACATGCAAAAACCTAAAACCGCTAAAACAACTGTTACCAATCTTATGATTTTATTTAGTTTCATTTACTTTACCTCCTTGTTTATTATTATAAATATTAATATTTATTTCTCAAATAATATTTTGTTGTTATATTTATTGATTTCATCTTTTCCTTTAGGAATGGGTGAATTTCATTAAATAACGGGAATTCTTTATATTTTTAATTATTTTAAATCCATGCTTTTCATATAAAGAAATTGCTTTTTTATTATTAATAAATACAAATAAATAAATTGGTTCTTTTGTGGATGACAAACAATTTGAAATTATTTTTGAACCAATTCCTTTATTTCTAAATTGTTCAAATACATATAAATCTTCAATTTCGTATTTTCCTTCTTCATTTCTTGAAAAATGAAAATAACCAACTTTTATGTTATCGATATAAATTGTGTTATATTCATCAATTTTATCTATTATTTTTTTATGAACAAAATCTAAAACTTTTTCATAATTAATAGCGCTTATATTCTCATATTCATCAATTAATTGCTTAGAATATTTAAAAATTATCTCAATATCTTCCTTTTTAGATTTTTGATATGTTAATTCCATTTTAATCCTCTTTTATTAATTATCTATTATATTTTAAATAAGTGATTTAAAATAAAAAACCTAGATACAATCTAGGAAATTTTTATATTGGTGCGCGAGATGAGACTTGAACTCACACGATGTTAGTCATACGCCCCTCAAACGTACGCGTCTACCATTCCGCCACTCGCGCAACAGCGCTTATTTATTATCTTTTATTTCGCTAGAAATATCAAGATTAAATATAGTTAAAGTTTATAAATAAATGAAATAATAGTGAAGATATGCAATATATAGAAATTATTGTTACAAAAATATTTGTTATAGTTTTATTAAATTTATTTTTCTGATTTGATAGATATTGAATTATAAACCCAACTAAAAGAGCAAAAGTAAAATATAAAATTCCTAAATATCTAAAGTCCATCGTACAAGCATATGGCATTTGAATATTAAACAAAAGAAACGAAACGATGAACGTAAATGTTGGTGCGATAGCGAATACAATATTTAAATAATTTTTATTATTAAACACTTTCTTTTTAATTATCAAAATTAAAGATGCAATTGTTAAAGAAATAAATACAAAGAATAAAATGTACCCAATAACATCTTTTTTAAATAAGAAGACGATTGATAAATATAAAGAAACAATCAATGTAAAGACATATAGAGTATTAAATTTTTTCTCTTTTGTCATTTTAATCACTATATAAATAGTGACTAATATCAAAGATACAAAAAGTAAAGTATTCGCAACATATAAAATGACGCTAGTGTATAAGTTAGTATATGAAAATTCTCCAAAGATGGAAGATTTTAGCATTGATACATAAATATTATAGTCTTGTGGGTAAGCGGTATTTGATGCCCATAATTGCATAAATATATTGGAAAAATATTGAGAAAAAGGAAAGATAACAAATCTTTGAAAATAATTTTTTGTTGGGTCCACTAATAAGTTGTGATTAAGATTATCCCAGACATAATTAAATGGCTGATTATAATTTAAATAATTATAAATAGGCCAATACATTCCGATAGGGAAAACGATTATCGCAAATGTTATAAATAATCCAAAAGCATATAATGTTTTTTTACTTTTAATTAATTTGATAAATATATAGACAAATTCAAAGAAAATAGGAATAGCGATCATCGCTCCACTAACTTTTGAAGCCATGCCTAACCCAATTGAAAACGCTAATAAAATTATTGTTTTAAAGTTTTGTTTATAGAAAAATTTTATAGCAAGATAAACTGAAGCGTGAATAAAAAACCATAGAAGTGGATCGTTATTACTCATTGCGCTCACTCTAATTAAAAATGGTGAACAAACAAATAATAATAAAGAAATAGAAATGGCTTTTTCACTCTTTAGAAATAAGCGTAGTGTTTTATAAGTAAAATATAATTCTAATATTGATAAAGTCGTCGTTAAAATTCTTATTGATTCATATAAAACAAATGTATCTTTTGTGTTTAAAACAAAAGACATAAAATGCATAAAATAAGCATACGTATAATGAGCAAATTTAGGATGATAAAATTGATAAGAAGCTTTTAATGATGGTAGTTGATTAGCGTCTAAAAGTAAATCAGGAATCTTGTTGTAATAATAGATGTGCATCGTTATAGAATAATGTCCGTTGTAGTTTAAACTCCACACATCGTATTGTCGGGTAAAAATGTTATCGGTAATATTCATATAAAATAAACGAATTATTATACCGATAAAGGCAATTAAGATAATTGTTCTTTTAAATGATAATTTCTTTTTGAAATGTAAATAAAATAAAGCAAATAAAATTAAAGAAATCAAAATGAAAGAAGTAATAAAAACATCTAAGTGATTGATGCTATTAACAAAATTTCTTCCAGCTGTTTGAAGCGCTTGTTTATCGGCTTTTAGTATATTAGGCTGATATAGATTTAAATTGAGGCTTCCTTTAGTTAAAGAAAATATTGCATAACTAATAAATGTTAAAATGAAGACTAAAATAAAAGCATATAAAAACGATAATTTACTTCGATATAATCGTAAAATTATATTTTTTAAATTCGTTAATGCATCATCTTTAGTTTCTTTAAAATATTGTATTGGATGCGTTGACAATTTTAAAAAAGAATACGTAACTTTTCTTTTTGCTAACAATGAATAGATAATTAAAACAAAAAACAATAATAAAAAAGATATAGCGATTATGAAAGGAATATTATTTATCATCTTTTTTACTCTCGTGATATTCTTTTTCTGTATTTACTTTCCAGATGATAGATTTATCTAAATTATTTTTAATACAATTGACCGCTTCAATACTGGTCAATATTGAATGATCCATATTATTATAACGATGTTGTCCGTTTCTACCTATACAATATAGGTTAGAAATTTTATTGAGTTTTTCTTTTAAAACTTCAATTTCATTATATGTATCAAAATATCCAGGATATGCTTTTTTAATTCTTAATACACAGCTATCTTTAACATCATCTTTACTTTTAATAAATTTAATTTTTAAAAGTTCATCGATCGCTGAAGAGATGAAATCATCATCATTTGAGTTCCACATTTCATCATTTTCATTTACAAAATATTCTAATCCAATCCAAATGGAATTTTGATAATCTTGAACCATGTATGGAGACCAGTTATTAAATATTTGAATTCTTCCAAGTTTGACTTCCTCTTCTTGTACATAAATCCAAGTATCAGGAATGATATTATTAACTGTCTTAATTTTTGTTTTATTAGTAACTGCTAAAGAGTCAAGCAATAATCCAACAGTCATAAAATCTCGATATGATAATCCAGTAGCGATGCGATATTCTTCTTTTCCTAAATCTTTTTCACCGATGGAAATCGCTAAATCTTTTAAACTCATCGATGAAAAATAATAATCGCCAACATATTCTTGATTGTCCTTTGTGATGACTTTTTTTATTTCATCATTTTCCAAAATAACTTTATTAATTTCTTGATTAAAATGAATCTCTCCTCCTAATTCAACAATTTTTTCTGCCATTAATTCATATAATTGACCTGGTCCTTTTTTCGGATAATAAAATTGTTCAATTAAAGAAGTTTCAACTTTTTTATTCCCTTTTTTAAATGGTTTAGTTATCGCATTAGTAATGGTTTTTAATAAAGAAAGACCTTTGACTCTTTGCGCTCCCCAACCTGCATCAATTTCTTTTGGGCTTCTTCCCCATACTTTTTCTGTATATTTTTCAAAAAACATTTGATAAAGTGGTTTACCAAAACGATTAATATAGAAATTTTCTAAATTAGTTTCTTTTCTTTTGTGGATGAGACTACCGACGTAGCCAAATCCTGCTTTCATGGTTCTTTTAAAACCCATATTTTTAAAAGTTTCAAATTTCAAAGAAATAGGATAAGAGAAAAATTTATGAAGGTATAAAATTCTCGATACTCTATTTCTTATGAGCATGACATCATCATCTTTTTCAGGATCTTTTCCATTATTGGAAAGTGGAATATCCCTATTAAGTTCGATATCATCTTTACTTTTTTGTGATTGAAGAGGCATTATTTCAAGCCATAAATTCATGACTTCTTCATTTTTAGTAAAAAAGCGATGACCACCAATATCCATTCGATTGCCATGATGGTTATAGGTTTTACTAATTCCACCTATCTCATTACTGGCTTCTAAAACGATTGGTTTAATATCTGTAGTTTTTAATAATTGGTACGCTGCACTTAATCCAGCAGGACCTGCTCCGATAATAATGGCTCTTTTCATTAAATTTAATCCTTATATAAAATATATTTTCTTGTAAAATAGTTCCAAATTAGACCAACGATAGTTTTTAAACAAAAACATATGAAATAGGTCCAAAATGTTATGTCAGTAAAAAATGAAAAATTAAATATATCAGTCAAACTTGATTTTGATATATCAATATTAAAGCATTTTAAAACAATGACTTGACTTAAAGACATTGTCAGTACTGATAAAACTAAGCCAATAAAAGAAAAAACAACGAATAGCACAATAAATTTTGCACTTTTTTTCTCTTTTTTGACCTCACCTTTTTTAAATACATAATAGGTCGATAAAATGTAATTTAAAATGACACCACCAATAAAACCAACAGCGGTCGATAAGATAATTGCTACTATATCGTTGATATTTGTGGTAAAAACTAAAACAAGTTTACAAAGTAAAAAATCAACTAGAGCACATAGAACCCCAGTTAATATAAATCTCACTAATTGTTTTAAAGAAGAATTATCCTTTGCATTTAAAGACATATATTAAATTATAATCCTAGTAGTGGAGCGAATACTAGTGTCCACAAAGTGAAATAACTAAGCAAAGCAATTATATCAACCACAGTAGTGGTAAGTGGTCCACACATAACTGCCGGATCTCTTTTTAAAGCTTTTGCTAAAAATGGTAGACTACATCCAACCATTCTTGAGGCAATCATCGTAATAAATAAGGTTAACGCTACTAAGGTAGCGATGATGATTCTTAATAACCAAATATTTGAAATGGCAGTATGGTTTTCAAAAGAAACAATTCCTACGGACATTTCAATCATAATCCATACGAAAGAAACTGTGGAAATTATTAAAGCAATAACAGACGCTACTCTAAATTCTTTCCAAAATACTTTTTTCACATCACCTTTTTTAAATTCATTTAAGGCGATTGAACGAATAATGATTGTCGTTGTTTGTCCTCCAGAATTTCCGCCAGCGTCCATAATTAGAGGAGTAAAAACACTAAGAAGGGCGAATTTAGCAATTTCAGCTTGGAAAGATGAAAGAATCAAAGTTGAAAATACTTGAAGAACCATCAATAAAATAATCCAAGGCGCACATTTTTTAACCAATTTTAAAATTGGTGTATCTAAATATGCATCATCCATTGGGCCAGTTTGATGCATTAAGGCGATATCTTCAGTTGCTTCTTCAACGATAATGTCGACGACGTCATCGATGGTGATAATACCACATATTTTGTTTTCACTATTGACGACCGCCATCGCGTTAAGGTCATATCTTTTAAATAGTTCGGCAACTTTTTCTTGGTCATCATTAACGGTTGCAGTTACAAAAGAAACATCCATAATATCGGATAATTTTTCTTCTTCATTAGCGAACAACAAATCATCGAGGTTAACAGTACCAACAAGAGTTCTTTTAGAATCTCTAACAAAGATGGTGTAAATAGTTTCGGCTTCTCGACCATTTTTTCTTAATGTGGCAATTGCGTCTTTGACAGATGTAGTTTCAAGCATTGAAACATATTCTGTAGTCATGACACTTCCAGCAGTATTTTCTTTATAATTTAATAAAACATTTATATCTCTTCTTAAATCACTTGGGGCTACTTTTAACACCCTCGCCACTAAATTAGCAGGCATTTCTTCGATGGTATCAACGATATCGTCGGCGAATGAGTTTTCTAAAAGTGTCACTAATTGTTTATCAGTAAAGGAATTAATAATTAATTCTTGTTGCTCAGTAGTAAGTTCAGCGAACAGTTCAGCGCTATATTCGCTTGGAATAACACGAAAAATATATATTAAAGAAGTAACATCTTCCACATCACACAAAGCTTCTGCAATATCGATTGTGGGAACAGATGTAAAAATTTCTTTTAACGATTTGGAGTTCTTTTCTTTTAAATCGTTTTCTAGATTTTCTTTAAATATTTCAAATTCTTCTCTTTCCATAAGTTTTATTTTATAAAAAAACTTTAAAAATAAAAATGTTTTTTGAATGTAATATGAAAAAATATTGTGTTAGAATATCAATCGTCGAAAGAAGGTAAAAAAATTATGAAAGAAATTCTTGTCGAAACAAGTGCACGACATATTCACTTGAACGAAGAACAATTTAAAATTTTATGTGGTGAAGATGCGAAATTAGAAGTGCGTGCTCCACTTAGCCAACCTGGTCAATTCGTTTCAACAACAAGATTAGATATTGTTGGACCAAAAAGAAAAATTGAAAATGTTTCCATTCTTGGACCTTTTAGAAAAGAAGCCCAAGTCGAAGTTTCTGCGACTGATGCGAGAACTTTAGGTGTTACTCCTGTCATTAGAGAAAGTGGTGATATTAAAGGTAGCGCTCCTATCACTTTAGTGGGTCCATGTGGAAGTTTAGAACTTAAAGAAGGATGTATCGTTGCTAAACGTCATATCCACATGACACCAAAAGACGCTGAAGAATTTGGTGTTACTAATGGACAAATCGTAAGTTTAAAATTAAATACTCCTGATCGTTCCTTGATTTTTGGTGATGTTGTGGTTAGAGTCAAAGACTCTTTCTCTTTAGCGTGCCATATTGATACTGATGAATCAAATGCAGCGAATTGTGGTAAAAATGTTACTGCAACATTAATTAAATAATTATGAAAGAAATAACTTTATATCCACAATTTGTGTGTTCAAGACAAATTGATATTGTTGTTGATGATGATAATGTCATTCAATCAATGAAGTTTTTACGAGGCTGTTCTGGAAATCTTCAAGGAATCTCTCGTCTTTGTATCGGACATAAATTAGAAGAAGTTTCTTCTATTTTAGAAGGCATCAGATGTCCGGGTAGTCGAACTGGTGAAACTAGTTGTCCGGATCAATTAGCAAAAAGAATCAATGAATATTTAAAAACTAATATTGATACAAAAAATTAATACTATATAATATAAGGCAGTTATATATCTTATCAAGAATCGCGAAAAGAAGATGTAAAATCGCGATAGCAACTCTTATATAAAAATAAGTAAGTGCTCTCTTCAGCGGATTTATCCGAACGATAAGTTAGGAATAATTAATAAACCTTCCTGACTTTGGGAAGGTTTTTTAAATGAGAAAGGAAATTACATCGTTATGGAAAAACAAAAAATATTATTTACTTCTGAATCAGTATCAGAAGGACACCCTGATAAAGTATGCGATCAAATCGCTGATGAAATTTTAGATAGATTTTTATCTCAAGACCCTTCAAGTCATGTCGCTATCGAAGTATTTGCTAGTGAAAATTTTGTTCTTGTCGGTGGAGAATATTTATCAAAAGGAACAGTCGATATTGAGCAAACAGTCAAAGATGTTTTAAAACGAATTGGTTATGATAAAGAAGAATTAGGCACTGATTATCATACTGTAACAGTCTTGAATAAAACTAAACCACAATCAGGGGAAATTAATAACGCTGTAAAGAATTTAAAAGATGAAGATTTAGGAGCCGGTGATCAAGGTATCATGTTTGGTTATGCGACTGATGAAAGCGAAGGCTTTATGCCTTTAGCGATTTCTTTAGCTCATAAGTTAGTGCGTGAAGCTACCAAACAAAGAAAAGAAGGAAAGTTTTTACATGCTCGTCCTGATATGAAATCACAAGTTACTATCGATTACACTGATACTAATTGTATTAGAATTGATAATATTTTAATGTCTTGTCAACATGACGATAATATAAATCTCGATGAATTCAAAAAATATATTCATGATAATATCATGGTTAAAGTAGCAAAATCTTTTAATTTAAATGATGATTTTACTTATTTAATCAATCCTTCAGGTTCGTTTATTTTAGGCGGTCCAAGTGGTGACACTGGCGTGACTGGAAGAAAAATTATTGTCGATACTTATGGAGGATACGCTGAACATGGTGGTGGGGCTTTTTCTGGAAAAGATCCAACAAAAGTTGATAGAAGCGCTACTTATATGGCACGTTATATTGCTAAAAATTTAGTAGCAGCAGGGGTGAGTAAACGACTTCTTGTTCAATTATCCTACGCGATTGGTTTATCTCATCCTTTGTCAATAAGCGTTAAAACTTATCACACTTCAAATTATAATGACGATGTCATTTTAGATATTATTAATAAAGTTTTTGATTTAAGACCTGGAATGATAATTAAAAATTTCTCACTCAACAAACCTTCTTTTAAGTATGCTGAGTTATGTAATTATGGTCATTTTGGTCGTCCAGATTTAATTCTTCCATGGGAAAAATTAGATAAGGTCGAAGAAATTAAAAAGCTTTTAAATGAAAGCAAAAAGTAATAAAAAATTATTTTTAATATTTTCACTAATTTCGTTAGAAACTAATATAAAATTTCAAACTTATAAGTTATAATATAAGTGCAAGCTTTTCTAATTTAATTTGGAAAGGAGTGATAATCATATGAAATACCAAATTATCGGAAAAAACATTGAGGTAACCGAAGGTATTTCGAATGCCGTCATTAAGAAATTATCCCGGTTGGATAAGTATTTTTTAATTGACGATAACGTCAATTGCCGCGTTGTTGTTAGTGCGCATGTCGAAATTCAAAAAGTTGAAGTGACAATTTTTATGCCTAAGCTTACCTTAAGAGCGGAGGTTGAAAATTCAGATCTCTATGCCGCTATTGATCTTGCTATTGATAAGTTAGAAGGTCAAATGAGAAAACTAAAAACAAGGATGGATAGAAGCAATTCGCGACTTTCACTCGGCGAATCGATAGCTTTTGAAAACATCGAAGAAGATAATAACAATTCTAAAAATGATGTTATTGTCAGAACCAAATCTTATTATTTAGAGCCAATGACTCTCGATGAGGCAATTACGAGAATGGATGCTCTTGGACATGACTTCTTCCTTTATTTAGATGAAGAAGATGATCGAATTTCAGTTGCTTATGTCCGTCGTGATGGTGGATATGGAATTATTCAAGCTGAAAATCCAATAAAATAATAAAAAAATTATTAAAAAAAGACATTAAGAGGGAATTGAATTATTCAATTCCTTCTTTTTATTGAGAAATTTTCATAGTTGTGTATAATAATAAAAAGTATATGAGTAAATTATTAGCAACAGATTTAGATGGGACGCTATTTTATCCAAAAAATATTTCCCGCTGTATACCAAAAAAGAACGTTAAATTTTTAAGAAAATTTATTGATGAAGGAAACAAAGTTGTTGTCGTTTCTTCAAGAAGTTCATTTTTCACTAAAAAACTTTCTGTTGAAATTGATCGACCTATCGATTTTTTAAACTGTTCTTCTGCTGAAATAATTTCTGATGGAAAGGTCATTAGAAGCAAAACTATACCAAACAATGTCTTAAAAAAGATATTGGATGAAATTGATGAAAAATTTAAACCTGCCGCGTTTTTATTAACATCTAAAAAATATCCAATCATCATTAAAGACTTGCACCGTAAATCCACTTTCTTCAAATGTTTTTATGGCTTATATGAATGGTTTCAATTCTCTTATCGAGAAGATTATTTATTAAATAATGATATTTTCGATGAAGAAGTTGCAAATGGTGAAATTTATAAAGTGATGATCTTCTATGGCTTAAGAAGAAAAAATGGGGAGATTTCTAAAGAAATAAATAAAATAATTCGCTCAGATTACCCGGAAATTGAATCTAGTTGGAGTTCGATACTTAATGAACTCACACCAAAAGATTGTTCAAAAGGAGAAGGACTTGAATATTATTGCAACGCGAAAGGCATTGATCCAAAAGATGTTTATGTCGTTGGTGATAGTGGAAATGATATTTCAATGTTTAACTCGTTCCATGAGAACTCCTTTGCGATGAAACATAGTTCTCAAAGCGTTCAAAAATACGCTAATCATGTTGTTTCTCGCGTTTATAAAATCGCTGATTATGTCTTGAAAGGAGAAAAATAAATTTATGAATCAAGCTTCACGATACATTTTTGAACTCTATTATTATTTACTCAATTTTAGAGATACATTAGAATTCGTTTTACCAAAAGATCATAGTAAGAAAATTTATGATCAAAGAAAAGCTGTTATTGAAAACGGAATTAAAGAAAATACTCCACTTGGTCAATTTTTATTACAGAATAAAGAAAATGGTGAAAAAATCAAAGAAAACATTAATAATGTTTTAACTGATTTATACGCTGAAGATTCTACCGTTTTAGTTCCAAATGGTGATTTGATTAGAGTTGACCACACTCAACATTTAAAAATTTATCAATCTATTATAGGTTTAGCAGAACAATTACGCGATATTGTTTATGGATATATCAACTTTGCTCGTGGTCGTAATGAATTAGAAGAAAGTATTTTTGATCTTGTCAAGAAAGATGAAGTTTTATATCGTACTATCGTCGTTATGTTAATTATGAGAGACTTTGAAAAATCTTTTGGAGAATTCCAAAAAGTAATGTCTGAAAATGGTGGAAAACCATCTCCTCAATCAAATTTTATTGTTCAAAATGAAATTTCGATAATGAGTAATTTAATCCGTTTCTCTCGTCAACACACTCACGCGACTGATAACACAACATTAGATTTACTTGATAAAGTTAATCAAGTTATCGAAATGGCGGAAGGTAGAAGAGATAGAAGAAATAATAAATCATTCAAAGAATTATTTGATGAAATCAATACAGACATTTCAAAATATCTCAGCAGTGTTGAATCTTTGTGGAAAAATGCCTATGATAAAGTATTGAAAGAAGTTATTGAATTTCAAAATTCTAATAAAAAAGAAAACGAAAATCTAAAAACTTTCGATTCGAATGCTAATGAAGCGTAATAATTAAACGAGGTGTAGTTATGAAAAAGATGACAAAAAAACAAACTAAAATATTCGAAATAGTATTTTATTCAATTCAAGGCGCTGTTATGCTTTGGGGACTTACCTATGTCGTATTAGGATTACTTGGCATGTATTTACCGATTCCTACTAGTCAAAATGCTTTGAATGATTTTTCATCATTTATGCAAAAAACTTTTGGTTTACCAACATTATATTGGGGATTAATTATTTTCGCTGTTGGTGCATTAATTATGGTTATCGCTTTACTTAAAATTGCTAAAGGAAAAGATAAAGAATTTGAACAACATCAACGTCGTCAAGCTCGTTTGAATATCGAATCTGCTCCTGCTACTCCTAGCGAAACCACTAACGAATAACTTATATTATTTTATTAAGATATTATCATTTAAATTTGGTTAGATTTATTAAATAAGTCTAACCTTTTTTATTTAGTTTTTCTTTATTTAAATAATCTTCTTTATCTATAAAATAAAAAAACATTTTGATGAAATTATTTTATTTCTCTTTAAAACTGAATTATTTTTTTATTTTTTAGCAGAAAAAAATTTTTGTGATAATTATTATATAATTATTTATAATTATATATATTTTAGCACTCACTATTGACGAGTGCTAAAAATGGTGTATTATATAAGTGTGCTTAAAAAAGCAGAGGAGGAAAATAAAATGAACAAATACTCAATAGGTTTCTTCGATCCTTTATTCGATGATGATTTATTCTCTTTTAACAAGAAAGTCAATTATATGAGAACTGATATTAAAGAGAACGAGACCAATTACATATTAGAAGTTGAATTACCAGGAGTTAATAAAGAAAATGTCTCTTTAAAATTAAACGATGGTTATTTGACAGTATCTTATAAACATGAAGCTAAAGAAGTGGATGACAAATTCGTCCATCAAGAACGCTACTGCTCTTCAATGTCTAGAAGCTTCTATGTTGGTGATAATATTCACGAAGAAGATATTGAAGCGTCTTATGTTGATGGTATCTTAAAAATCACTTTCCCTAAGAAACCAGAAGTTAAAAACGTGGAAAAAACTATTGCTATAAAATAGTTGTTTCTATAAAAAACCTAAAAACCCCTTATAGTAAAATCGAGATAGCAAATTGAACACTATCTCGATTTTATTTTCTGATATTTCTCATCAATTTCTTTAAAATAATCGTAATAACAAGAATAAAAACCTTTTTCGATTTTTTCTTTGATGTAATCACCTTTGATACTTGGATCGTTTTTAATTTTTTCTAAGTTATATTCTCCATTAACTTTCCAAGAATTAAAAAGTCCAATTTTTATGCAATCTTTTGGACAATAAAATGAGCAGCGCATGCACATTAAGCAGTGGTGATGAAATTTAATTTTTCCGTTTTTGATATATATGTTGTTGTTTGGGCAGGCATTTAAACATTTATTACAATGAAGACATTTACTTTCGTCAACTTTATAGAACAAAGAATTAACTGGTCCTCCAATTGATTGAATAGAAACGAAGAAAGAATAAAATTGATCTAATTTTGAATATTCTAATAATTTGATGTTGGCTTCTTCTAATTCAGAAAGCATTATTTCTAATAACTTATCATCGTAAATTAATAATTGTTTGACAAAATTATCAGCGAAACGGAAATGAATATTATACGGCAAAAGAAAATGATATTCTTTAACATCGTTTGAATTAATTAATTTTAATAATTTTCTAGAACTGGTGTTATTAATTTTATAACATTCACCTGATTGTTTGGCGATGATATATTTTTTATTTTTAATAAAAGTTAATTTCTTTAAATATTTCAAAAAGAAATGAGGAATATTAAATCCATAAATCGGATAAGAAATAATTATTAAATCATAAATATTTAAATCGATTATTTGACTTTTATAGTCAATTTCAAATTTATCGACTTTAATTTCTTTATATTTATTATATAATCCATTTATGATGAGATTTACTAAATAACGAGTATTAAAAGTTCCGGTATAGTAAATAATTGCGCATTTCATTAGTTTAATTTTAGATTGATGTAACCATTATCATTTAAAGTATCGCCTACGATACTAAATTCTAAGTCTCCTCCAAGCATCGCGATGGTATCTTTGATTTCTTGAGAGAATAATGAAAATAAATCGATAGTGATAGTTTTATTGACTTTATCCACTGTTAAAAATCCAGTAGTATCGCTAAAGTTACTAACAAGAATATCAAACAATAAATCAATTGTTTCCTCATTAGCGGTTAAATTACCGAAATAAACATTGCTTAGCGATAAAAGAATTTTGTTTGAATTGTTATTTATTGACATAAAATCCATAAAGATAGAAGTGTCAAATCCATTGACTGAAAATCCGATATCTAAATAAAGTTTGTCATTTAAGAAATTGATATAAAAGTCATCGATCGCGAAGTAATTATAATTGAAATTGTTTTCTGATATTTCTTTTTCTAAAAGGAAATTATATCCGATTAAATCTTGTAATTTTAAATATCCATTAAATTCATCTTCATCAATTTTTAAGATACTTTCATTTGGATTTGAATATGTGATTTTATTGTTGATGACTGTTTTTAAATCTACAGAATCTTCATATGTTATTCCTTGATATAAAGAATTGACGGTTATTCCAATTGAAGATAAATCTACTCCATTAACGATTAATTTTTCTTCATCAGTTAAATAATCAAAACCATAAATTAAATAAGAAAACATCATTTCTTTATTTTCGTTATTGATGATATTTGAATTAACCACAGTCTCTAATTTATTTATATAAGGTTCAAAATCGACATTTGTCTCTTTATCCACTGTTTTATAAGTTGAGTTATCATCAAGATTATTGATGTCTAAATTCAATGAAATAAATTCATTTTCTTTAATTGATAAATCTAATAATCGATTTTCAAATGAAAAAGATAAAATTGAAGAAAATATCCCGCTAAAATCTTGTTCACTTAAAAGACTTTTTGCGTCAGTTATTAAATCTTTCACATAATATTTAAGTTCCCCATTTTGAAGGTCAGAATGGATTGTTAGATGGCTATCTTTAAAACTTTGTTCTAAATCTTCATCGGTAACGTTTTCTAAAATGAAAGATTTAGCAATACAATATAGCCCTCCAAGTCGACCGACTTTAAGGTCTTTAATTTTTAAGATAAAACAATCTGATAAGTAATCATCGCTATTCTTTTGCAATGTTGGGGTCAGTGTAATTTTTGCTTTTGTTTTAAAAAATGAGAGTTTTAAATCAATTGTTAAAGTTATGTCTTCTTTTGCGATATCAATGTAATAATTACTAATTACATCTCCACTTTCATCTAATAGTCCACTAGATTCAATTGTGGAGTGAAGTAATTCGTTAAATCCATATTCGCTTCCACCTATTTTGATTAATCCATCATCTTTTGTGGAATTAACACTATTGAATAAGGCGTTATTCATTTTTGTTTCAACAGTAGTGTTATTTGGATATTCTGTTTTATTAAAACTTCCATCATAAAATAACGCAAAGACTAAGGTAATAGGTAAAATAACAATAATAAAAAGCGGAATAAATATTGCTAAAAAGATTTTTAAACCTTTTTTTGAAGACTTATTTTTTGACATGAATTCATACTCTCCTAACAATTGATATTATATTTATAAATTATTATTTATTACATTAAAAATTTTGCTAATATATTTCTAGAGGAGAAAGATAATAATATTTATGAAAAAGATTTTTAACGAGTTTAAAGCTTTTATTTCGCGTGGAAATATTGTTGATATGGCGGTTGGTGTTATCATCGGTTCAGCTTTTACCGCTATTGTAAATGCATTAGTTAATAATATTTTTATGCCTTTAATTAGTTCGATTACCGGAAATGGAATTGATAATTTAGTAACAATCATTCCATGGGCGACAAAATTGAGTGATGTGACTGCATCAGATTTTGATCCAGGTAAAGCCATTGTTTTTAACGGAAGATATTATGATAAATTATCATATATCAATTGGGGATTATTCCTTCAAGCAATAATTAATTTCTTACTTATTGCTGTAGTGTTATTTTCCATCGTTAAAATCATTAATACTTTAAGAGGAGAAGGCGAAAAAGCTAAAGTTCGTGCTATAGAACGCGCTAAAAAGAATAAAGCAAAACGAGATGCTAAACGTCGTAAGAAAGGCTTACCTGTTGAAGAAGAAGTTGTTGAAACTCCAGTAGAGGAAGAAGTTAAGGAAGAAGTAAAACCTGATCCAAGCATCGTCTTATTAACTGAGATTCGAGATTTATTAAAAGAGAAATCTGAAGATAAATAAAACAAATTAAGCGCTTCGGCGCTTTTTTTGTTATAATTAAAGTATGAAAACTAGACTTACATATTACGGACATTCTTGTTTTTGTTTTGATAATGGATATTTTTCCATTGTTATCGATCCTTTTCAAAATGGTTCCGTTCCTAATTTATCTATTGATAAAAAAATTATGGCAAACATGGTATTGACTTCACATTCTCATAGCGATCATTTTGGAATCGAAAATGTGAAAATTACCGAATCACCATATCGAATTAATATCGAAAAAATTAATTCTAAACATGATAAAAATAATGGATTAGATCGAGGAGATAACATTATCCATGTTTTCTTTATGAACAATTTGAAAATTGCTCATCTTGGAGATTTAGGAGATATTCATTCTATTGAAGATATCGATAAAATTAAAAATGTTGATTTACTTTTAATCCCGATTAATGGGTTTTATACAATCGGTAGTTATGAAGCTTATGAATTAATAAATAAAATTAATCCAAAATTAATTATTCCAATGCATTATTACAAAAAAGAAAATCAATCTGGATATAAAGATGATGATCAAATTGAAATATTTAAAAAATTGTTTCCTGATTTTATTGAATTAAACACTAATTCTTTCTTTATTGAAGATTATTTACAAATGAAAAAGGTGTTGATTGTATGATTGATTTACATTTGCATTTAGATGGTTCATTAACTAGTGAAGATATTTGCTATTTAGCTAGGCTTAATAATAAAAATATTACCAATGAAGATTTAGCGAATTTAAAAGTTAAAGATGATTGCCCAAGTTTGAAAGAATATTTAAATTGTTTTGATTTGCCGTTATCATTACTTCAAAACAAAAAATCTATTGAATATGCCTTTTCTTCTCTTGTTAATCGACTTGCGTTTTTAAAATATATTTATGTTGAGATTCGTTTTGCACCTTTACTTCATACAAAAGAAGGATTGACTATTGATGAAGTGGTAGAATCTGCTATTAAAGGTTTAAATCGTGGGTTAAAAGGTAACAGCGAGTTAAAAGCAAATATTATTTTATGTATGATGAGGCATGCTTCTTATGAAGAAAATTTAGAAACTGTTCTCGCTGCTTATAAATATAAAAATCAAAAAGTTGTCGCTATCGATTTAGCAGGCGATGAAACTTTAAAACCAGTGACTGAATTTGCCCTTTTATTAAAAAAGGCGAATGAATTAGGCTTAAATATTACTATTCATGCTGGTGAAGCAACTACTTCTAAAGAAGTGAGCGATGCGATTAATTTAGGCGCTAAAAGAATTGGTCATGGTGTTCATTTTGATTTAACTGAAGAAAATATTGCTTTGGTTAAAAATAAACGTATTGGTTTTGAAATTTGTCCAACGAGCAATTTGCAAACCAAATCAATCAAAACTTATAAAGATAACCCGATAATTAAATTTTTAGATAATGATATTTTAGTGTCATTAAATTCTGATAATATGACTGTTTCAAATACTGATGTTTATTTGGAAGCTAAACATTTAAAAGATAACTTTCTATTAACGAAAGATCAGTATGCGAAATTATTATTAAATGCCATTGATATGGCGTTTATTAGTGAAGAAGAAAAAAATAAATTAAAGATAAAAATAAAAGAAAACATCATTCATTTTATGCTTTGCATAAAGTAAAAAAAGAAGGAGATTCAAAATGAATCGTAATGTCACAATTATTGGAGATGGCCTTGTCGGATCTTCAACTGCTTTCACTTTGTTTTTATCAGATTTAATAAATAACATTTATTTAATCGACATCAATCAAGAAAAAGTCGAGGGTGATGTTTTGGATATGATGCATGGTGTTACTTTCGTAAACAACAAAAATATTAAAGTTGGTAAATATGAAGATATCGCTAACTCAAAAATATTGATTATAACTGCGGGAGCGAATCAAAAAGAAGGAGAAAGTAGACTCGACTTATTAAAGAAAAATATCCAAATTTTTGACTCTATCTTAGAAAATGTTAAACCATTTGTTCATGATGAATTAATTGTTTTAGTGGTCACTAATCCAGTTGATTTATTATCTTATTACACTTATAAAAAGTTAAATATTGATAGTAGAAGAGTAATAGGCAGTGGAACAGTTTTAGATTCTGCAAGACTAAAATATTTAATTAGTCAAGATACGAAAGTTGATGCAAAAAACATTCATGCTTATGTTGTTGGAGAACATGGTGATAGTGAGGTCAGTGCTTTTTCTTTAGTGACTATTGGAGGAATAAAATTATTCGATTATTGTGCTTCTTGTCAGAAATGTCGATGTTTTAACCGCTATCAAGATATTCATAATGAGGTTAAAAATTCCGCTTATGAAATTATTAGAAAAAAGGGTGCGACATATTACGCGATCGCCTTATCTAATAAAAGAATTGTTGAAGCAATTTTATCAGATTCCAATTCTATTTTGACTGTCTCAACTTATTTATCGAATTATTTAGATGGAGAAATAAATGATATATATTTATCTTTCCCAACAATTATTAATTATGAAGGTGTTAGAGAAGTTTTAACTCTTCCTTATGATAAAAAAGAAAGAGAAGACATCATCCTCTCTTTCATCAAATTAAATAAGATTAAAAATGAATTAAAAATATAATTATTTTTGATAGTAACTTAAGAATTTTTCTAATAAAGGTTTGTGATAAACGTTAGCTTTTTCTTTGTCCCAACTGTATCTTGTTCTATCGGAATTGAATATTAAATCATCTTCACTAACTTCAATTCCTTCAATTATCTTTGTCCCATTAAAATTATTCAAATATTCTAAATCTTCTAATCTTTCTGAAGTGAAGAAGGAACGAGAAATATAATAATTACCTTGTTCATTTACGCTAACTGCGTCATTTAAATAAGTCAAAGCACTTTTTAAATTTCCGTTTTCATATCTTTGGAAAGTCGGAACGTATCCAGTAGCGTAACCAAACACGCTATCGCCTTCAGTGCTTAATTTATAATCATTTTTAAATTTTGTGTAATTTTCATTTGAAGAATTTTTGATACCATCTTCAAGTAAAATTCCTTCAATTTCGCAATCAAATAAATATAATTGTTCATCATTTAAATTATCTTCATAATATGGAATGACAACATTTGGCATAGCGAATTGACAATCAGGGCAGCTCGCCCACACATAACAAACAGTAAAATTATCATTGGCTATTTTTTCATCGAGTTGTTCTTGATTAATATATATTAATTTTGGTTCAAAAATTACTTCCTTCAGCGTCTTTTCTAATTGAATTGTGCTTTTGAATAAAGGATCAATATTTTTTGTAACATATTGCCATTCTTTTTTTAGTTTCCCTTTTTCGAATAATGCGAGAGTAGGGCGGTCGGAATAATAAGTTAATCCATATCGATTGGTTTCACTATCTAAAAGTTCATAATTTATTTTGTAAATAATTGTTGAATTTTGTTTTACATAATCATCGATAACACCGCTGAACTGTGTCCAACATCCGCAGGTAGAATTTTCACCTGGATAAATAGCTAACACAAAACTTTGTTCATCGATTATTTTTATTTTTAAATCATCATAAGTAATTTTAGTCGCGCTTGTGTCAAAATCAGAACCAAACGTAATCAAGGTTTTATTATCTTTAGTACACGCTGATAAAATCATTAGTGATGGTAGTAAACATAGTATAGTTTTTTTCATAATTTTTCCCTAATGCCTTAATTATATATCATCTATTAATTTATAAAAAATGGTTTATCTTTTCTTCATAAAAAAATTGAGGAAAAATTTATGCGTTTTTCCTATCAAATTTTTGCATAAATTTTCAAATTTTTTTATTAGCGAAATTATTCGATAAAATCATATAAAAATTAATTTTTTAAAAGTTCGAAAAGTGGTTTGAAAAATCATTTCGAAAAAAAACAATTGATTTTATCGAAAAATTTAAATATATTTTTTTCGAAATATTATTTTATATTTCATCGGTTTTTTTGGTTTTTTAAAGGAGAATAATATGGCGAAAAAAGACTGTATTATATCACTACAAAATGTCTCAAAGGTTTTTGATGGCACGACTGTAGTCGACGATATTAGCCTTGATATTACTAAAGGCGAGTTCGTCACTTTTTTAGGACCCTCTGGCTGCGGGAAAACTACAACATTACGTATGATTGCAGGTTTTGAAATGCCGACAAAAGGAACCATACTTTTAAATGGCGAGGATATCACAAAAGTCCCTCCATATAAAAGACCTATCAACACTGTGTTCCAAAGATATGCTTTATTTCCTTATTTAGATGTTTATGATAATGTCGCATTCGGATTAAAGTTAAAAAGAGTTCCTGTTACGGTCACAAATAAAAAGGGCGTAACGAAAACTGTCATGAAGCACCTATCAAGCAAAGAAATTGATCAAAAGGTCGCAAGAGCGTTAAAGATTGTTGACCTTGAAGAGCTTGAAAATCGTGACATTTCTACACTTAGTGGTGGTCAACAACAACGTGTCGCAATTGCGAGAGCGATTGTTAATGAACCAGAAATTTTACTTCTTGATGAACCTTTAGGCGCTCTCGATTTAAAAATGAGAAAAGATATGCAACTCGAATTGAAAGAAATGCATAAAAAATTAGGTATTACTTTCATTTACGTTACTCACGATCAAGAAGAAGCATTAACGATGTCTGATACTATCGTCGTTATGAAAGCGGGAGAAATTCAACAAATTGGAACTCCAACTGATATTTATAACGAACCAGTCAATGCTTATGTTGCAAACTTCATTGGTGAATCAAATATTTATAATGCGACCATGGTTGGTAAATTCAAAGTAAAATTCCTCTCACATGTATTTGATTGTATCGATGATTTCCCAGTCAATGAAAAAGTTGATGTCGTCGTTCGTCCAGAAGACGTCGAACTTAAAAAAGTTAGTGAAGATTATGATGGGGATAAAATCGTTGGAAAAATCGTTACTAAAGTATTCAAAGGTATTCATTATGAATATGTCATCATGGTTGGAAAGAGCGAAGTTTTAGTTCAATCAACCAAAGAATATCAAATCAAAGATTTAGTTTCTTTATCTATTGATAAAAATAATATCCAAATCATGGCAAAAGAATATACTGTCAATGTTTATGATAGTGCTTATATCAATAAAAATAATAAACTTGTCTTATCTTTAGATTCTGATGCAGTATTTGACGCTGATTTAACTCAATTATTAGAAGATTCACATATTGATGATGATGGATATTTAGTTTCAAAAGATAATAAAAAATATGATTTAAATGACGCTGACGTGATCGCGTCAATCAAGCTTAGCGATATCGAACTTAGCGATGATATGGACGCTAGCGAAGTTCATGGTGATATCGTCAGCATCGTCTATAAAGGAGACCATTATCAAGTGATGGTCAGAACTCCTGAAGAAGAAGACTTCATCCTTGAAACTTTATATTCTTGGAATGAATTTGATACCGTTTCCGTTATCATTCCAAAAGAAAAAATATCTCTAAAATTAAAAGGAGATATCAAAAATTATGAAGTCGAGTAGTGTGGAAAAAAAGAATAAAAGACCACATTTGCTCTCTTTCAAAAGAAAGTATTTATGTATTCCTTATTCTTTATTTTTAATTTTATTTATCATCGTTCCAGTTATCATTATTGTTTGTTATGCTTTCACTGATAATAACGGAATGTTTACATTTGATGCTTTCGTTGATTTTTTCACTTCTTGGTCAAAAATTAATTGTTTGATTGTATCAGTGTTTATTGCGTTACAAACCACAATTATTTGTTTATTGATTGGTTATCCTCTTTCATATTTTTTGGCTAATCGAAAAATTAACAAAAATGTTGTTTTGTACACTTTATTTATCGCTCCAATGTGGATTAATTTCGTCTTGAGAACTGGGGCAACCAGAGATTTATTAAGCTGGTTAAATATCAATGGTGGTAATTATCCATATCTCGCTACATTGATTGGTATGACTTATAACTATTTGCCATTTGTTATTTTGCCACTTTATACAACAATGTTAAAACTTGATAAGAGTCAAATTGAAGCCGCCAGTGATTTAGGCGCTACACCTTTCCAAGTTTTTTATAAAACAATTATTCCTCAATCATTTCCGGGTATCGTTTCTGCTTGCTTGATGACATTTATGCCAACGATGTCAAGTTATGTTATTTCTGATACTTTAAGTGAAGGAAAAATTACTTTATTTGGTAATTATATTTACTTAGATTTCACTAATAACGCTTGGAATGATGGTAGTTTTTTAGCGTTGATTATGCTCGTTATTATCGGCATTTCAATGCTTCTTACTAAAAACGTCTCTAAAGAAGACGCTAGAGGAGGTGGATTATGGTAAAGAAAATTTTAGGGCAAACCTATATTTGGATCATTTTACTTTTAATGTATCTTCCTATTTTAGTTTTAATTGCTTTTTCATTTACTGAAGCAACAAATGTCGGTGAATGGACTGGATTTACTTTTAATCTTTATACTCGTTTATTTCAAAGTAAAGAGATTATGACAGCGCTTGGAAACACTTTGATTATCGCTTTATTAAGTGCGATAATTTCTGTTTTATTAGGTACTTCTGGTGCTATCGGAGCTTTCTATAGCAAAAAACATACAAAAAACACTATTGATACTGTTACTCAAATTCCTGTTGTTAACGCTGAAATTGTTATGGCTTTATCTTTAACTGTTATGTTCGTTTTCTTAGGAAGCGTAGTTTTTAAACAAAATTTATTTGGATTTTGGACTCTTTTAATCGGTCATGTTGTTTTATCGGTTCCTTTCGTTTATATTTCCGTGAAACCAAAATTACAACAAATGGATCCAAGTTTATATGAAGCAGCAATTGATTTAGGTGCTACTCCACATAAAGCACTTTGGAAAGTCATTATTCCAGAAATTATTCCAGGAATTGTTTCGGGATTTTTACTTGCTATTACATTATCTCTCGATGATTTTATTATTACCGCATTCACTCGTGGTAGTGGTCTATTAAATGGTGAAGGAACGATTGAAACGCTTTCAACTTTAGTTCAAGCCAAAATTAAAAAAGGACCTATTCCTCCAGAAATGAGAGCGTTAACTACTTTCATCTTTTTAGCGGTTTTAATTGTTGTTATTGTTATTTCCATTAGAAAATATCAACAAGAAAAGAAATTGCACGATCCAAAAAATAAAGAAAAAGTTAAAAAAGTTAAATATTTTGGTATTTTCTTATTTTTAGGTGCTTGCTGTTTAACTTCTTGTTCACCAACGAATTCTTCTTCCTCTCAAACTTTGAGATTATTAAACTGGGAAGATTATATTTATGAACAAGATATTTCTAACGGATATGAAAAAGAAGATTTAATCGATCAATTTGTTTCATATGTAAAAGAAAATTATCCTCAATATCAAAATGTTAAAGTCATTTATGATACCACTGATACAAACGAAACAATGTTCAATGAATTACAAACAGGTAAATCAAAATATGATTTAATTTGTCCAAGTGATTACATGATTCAAAAATTAGTTTCTAATAAAATGTTAGAAAAATTAGATAGAAACTTAATTCCTAATTATGAGCAATATGCTTCTAGTCAATTAAAAACAACTCTCGATCAAATATCCGCTCCAATTCTTGATAAAGACGGAAATAAGACCGGAGAATATGAACTATTAGAAGATTACGCTGTCGGTTATATGTGGGGAACTTTAGGTTTATTATTTAACCCATCATTTTCCAAATTAAAAGTAGAAGAAGAACAAATGTTTGAAGATGTGCGTTCTTGGTCTATTTTATGGGATTCAACATATAAAGGTATGATGTCAATTAAAGATAGTATGAGAGATACTTATGCCGCAGCACTTATGTATACTTATGATGATGAATTGACTGAATTACGTAATCGTTATTTAAATAACGAAATCACAAGTACTGAATATAACGCTAGTCTTTCTACAATATTCAATCGTTGTGAAGACGAAAATATTAAAGAAGTAAATGAATCACTAAATGAACTCAAAAAGAATATTTTCGGAATGGAAGTCGATTCAGGAAAAGAAGACATTGTTACTCGAAAAATTGGTATTAATTTAGCGTGGAGTGGCGATGCTGTTTATTCTATCGCCCAAGCTCATGATGATACCTTAGTTAGTGAGACATTCGATTTATATTATTCATTACCAGAAAATGGTGGAAACATCTGGTTTGATGGTTGGGTCATGCCAAAATTAGGTGAAGGAGAAAGAAGTCAAGAACAATACGAATTAGCGCATATTTTCTTAGATTTTATTTCCAATCCTGAAAACGCTAGCCAAAACATGGATTACATTGGTTATACTCCATTTATTGCTGGTGATTCCATTATAGATCTCGTTAGAGATTGGTATGATTATCGTTGCGATGTCATCTATTTACGAGATGAAGAAGAGGAAGAATATTACGAAGATGTTGTCTATATCGACCCTGTCAGCGGAGATGAATTGAGTGTCGATTATAACGATGTTCATTTCATTGAAGATAGTGATCCTCTTTATGATGACGTTGAATTAATTGGTATTTACCTCGATGAAAATGAAGAGGAAGTCCGTGAGACTCTCGATGAAACTTTCAATGAAAGACTCATATTACCTGATGATATTGAAGAAGTTGATTTATCATATTTCTTCAATGGAACATTAGATGAATATGAAGATGGTGTCGATACAATTTTCTATTCTGATTGTTATCATTCAATTTTCAATGAAGATGGAACAAGAAATATTTGTGTCGGTCAAGAATTTTTCACTCAATATCCTGACGAAGAATGCATCATTAGATGTGCAGTTATGGAAGATTATGGAAAACAAAATGGTGCAATTTTAAAAATGTGGGAGAATTTCAAAAGCGACCCATTACCAGTTTGGGCAATCATTTTATTCTCATCTGAAATCGTCATTTTATTCGGTGGTGTGTTATATTTTTACATCAGAAAGAGAGTGAAAGTAAACTTGAGAACAAATAGAAAGAATTGAAATACATAAATAATTGTAAAGATATATCTTTTTGTTCTTGTTTTAAAAAATAATATAGTGTTATAATAACAAACGCTATGCATGGTTCCTTAGCCAAGTTGGTAAGGCAGTTGACTGCAACTCAACGAGCATCGGTTCGAATCCGGTAGGAACCTCCAAACATAGCGTTTGTGATTATTGCGCCTTTAGCTCAACTGGATAGAGTGTCAGACTACGAATCTGGAGGTTGCGAGTTCGATTCTTGCAAGGCGCGCCAATTAATTTATCGGGATGTAGCGTAGCTTGGTTATCGCGTCTGCTTTGGGAGCAGGAGGTCGTGAGTTCGAATCTCACCATCCCGACCATTATTTATTTGGGGCTATAGCTCAGTTGGAAGAGCGTCTGATTTGCATTCAGAAGGTCGAGAGTTCGAATCTCTTTAGCTCCACCAAAAATGTATATGGCTGCGTAGCTCAGTTGGCTAGAGCGTTCGGTTCATACCCGATAGGTCGAGAGTTCAAGTCTCCCCGCAGCTACCATTTATTTTGGACCACTAGCTCAATTGGTCAGAGCATCTGGCTCATAACCGGCTGGTTTCGGGTTCAAGTCCTGAGTGGTCCACCAATCGGAGGTGTACCCAAGTGGTTGAAGGGGTTGGTCTTGAAAACCAATAGGGGCGAGTAACCCGCTAGAGTTCGAATCTCTATACCTCCGCCATATTAAATGAAATGTCCCCCATTTTTTTCCTAAATAAGGTAAGAAATGGTGGATTTTTTATTTTCCATAACAATTTTATATATAAATATAGTAAAATTATCTTAATTATGAACGACTTACAAAAATGCCAATTAAATATTTTAAAACAATTTATTAGAGTGTGTGATAAATACAATCTTCGTTATTTTTTAGTGGGTGGTTCTTGTTTAGGCGCGATACGACATCAAGGTTTTATTCCTTGGGATGATGATATTGATGTTGGAATGCCAAGAGAAGATTTTGAAAAATATATTACTTTGCAAAAAGAATATGAAGGGACAAATTTCTTCATTCAAACATATAAATCAGATCCTTGTTATATTTATAATTACGCTAAATTGCGTGATAGTGGAACGACATACATTGAAAATATTTACAAATATCATCGAATTAATCATGGTGTATGGATTGATATTTTTCCAATTGATGCTTTCGTAAATAAAATTATGCCGAGAGAAAAATATGCAAAAAGTGTGAAATTTGTGTGGTGGAATGTCTATTTGTCTTATTTACCGGCTTTACGAAGAAAAGTTCATAAACGAACATTTTTTAAAGATATTGGTTTGAATATTATTGCAGGTTTATCTTATATTTTTGATATCAATCATTTTAGAAACAAAAGAATTGATAAATATACTCAAAAATATAATAATTCTGATTCAAAAATGTATGGTAATCACTTCGGTTTTAACGTTAAAAAAGAAGCGATGGATAAACAAATATTCTTTGAGTATATCAAAGTGAAATTTGAGGATATTGAAGCAAATGTTCCAAAACAATATGATACATATTTAACTAATCTTTATGGAGATTATATGAAATTTCCTCCAATAGAAAAACAAGTTGGACATCATTTGAATAAAGGATTTTCTTTGTCTATTGGATATGAGCAATATATTAAAGAACACAAAATCTAAACAGGAGTTATTTTTATTATGAATTATGCGTTGATTTTAGCCGCAGGAACTGGCTCAAGAATGGGAAATACTGATAAACCAAAACAGTTTCTTCCAATTTATGGAAAACCTTTGGTGGTTCATACTGTTGAAGCTTTTGAAATGCATGAAGAAATCGAAGGAATTGTCATCGCGACCAATGAAGCGTATGTTGACCAAGTAAAAGTTTGGTGTAAACAATATGATTTAAGCAAAGTTAAAGCAGTAGTGGCAGGTAGTGATTCTCGTCAAAAGAGTGTTTTTAATGGATTAATGGCTTTAAAGAAATTTGTTAATGATGATGATATCCTTTTAATTCATGACGCTGCTAGACCACTGATTTCATCAAAAATAATTTCTGATAATATCAAAGAATGTCAAATTTCTGATGCTGTCGATACAGTTATTAAAGCATCAGATACCATCATTTGTAGTAAAGATGATAAAACAATCGATAATATTCCAAATAGAAGCGAATTATATCAAGGTCAAACTCCTCAAACATTTAAATTTTCATTAATTATAAAAGCTCATGAGATGGCAATGAATAATGTTGTTAATAATGTTACTGATGACGCAAAATTAGTTTTATCTCTTGGTTATAAAGTTTCTCTTGTTGAAGGAAGTAAACAAAATTTTAAAGTGACAACTTTCGATGATTTAATGATGCTAAAAGCGCTTTTGAAAATCGGAAAAACTGAGGTTTTATAATGTTTACAAATATATATAAAGTAACTTCTCCAGGTGTCATAGAAGAATTTGTTGATACAGTCGATATTGAAAATAAAGTTGTCGTTAAGATTGATACGATGGCTATTTGCAAAGCTGATATCAGATATTATAAAGGCGATAGAGATCCTTTTGTCTTAGAACATAAATACCCTTTAGCTCCTATTCATGAGGCTGTTGGTGTAGTTATTAAAGACCCAACAAATACCTTTAAAAGTGGTGATAAAGTAATTCTTGTGCCTAATTCAATAGAATTCGATGAAGAAATTAAAAAAGAAAAAAATCGAAGAATGTTAAGAAAAGATTTGGGTGAAAATTACTGTCAAAACGCTATATTTAGAAGCTCTAACGCTGATGGATTTTTAAGACAATACTATTCTTGTGAGCCTTCTCAACTTGTTAAATATGATGATTCTGTCGAATCAAAATATGCGGTATTTTCTGAACTTTTATCCGTTTCGAATGCAGCGATTAGAAGGATAGATTTTTCTTCTGTCAATAAATTGGCAATATTTGGTGATGGAATAATGGGATATATGACATATGTCATGATTATTTCTTCCCATCCTGAAGTTGATTTAACTGTCTTTGGCACTAATAAAGATAAATTAGCGTTATTTAAAAAGGCTAAAACATTTTTAACAAACGAATTTAATGGTGAACAATTCGATACACTTATCGAATGTGTCGGTGGAGCGTTTCAAGAAAATGTTATTGACTCAATGATTTCTTTTTCAATTGTTGGCGCGGATTTGATTCTTATGGGTGTCAGCGAAAATAAAGTTAAAATTAATACGAGAAAAATATTAGAAAAAGGACTTTCACTTAAAGGAGTAACTAGAAGTTCAAAAGAAGATTTTGTTCTCGTTAGCGAATTTTTGAATAAAAGCGAATTTGTTGATTTATTGAAACCTTTAGTTATTTCTATTAATCAAATCAATAATTTAAACGATATTTATAATTGTTTTACCAAAGAAATTGATAATAAAACAGTTGTTGGTAAAAATTTATTAATTTGGTAATTTTAATATTTAATTAATATTAATAAATGGTAAAATAAAAAAGCGAGGAAATTATGCCAAACTGTAAAAATTGTGGTGCGAGAATTACAAAATTTGATAGTGATATTTGTCCAGTATGTGGTTATAAACATCCTATTGATCGTAATGGCGAAGAAACTAGTGATATTACTAGCAGTTTTAATTTGCCAGAAAATTCCTCAATTAAAGTTAAACAAAAGAAAAGAATTGTTACTTTTTTATTAAGTGCTTTGCTTGGATTTACCGGTTTACCATTTTTTTACCTTGGATATAAAAAACAAGGTATTATCTCATTAATTTGTAATGTTTTATACATCGCAGTTGTTGGAATCATTTTAACTTTTGTTGCTAATTTTGATCCATTAGTTGCTTTTTTACTCATCGCTTTATTATCTAATTATATTATCAATATCATTATCGGTTTTATCTTTTTGTTCAAACATAATTTAAAAGATAAATCGGGCTTATTTTTGTCTTAAAATGCAACGTTATTTTGCTTCTTTAAATAATAATAAAATTGTTCTTTCCACCGATGATGTTCATCATCTTTTAAATGTGATGAGAATGAAAGTTAATGAGCATATTGAAGTGGTTATTAATGGAGTTTCTTATCTTTGCAATATTGATTCTATAAATCCTTTAAATATTTCGATTATTTCAAAAATTGATAGAAATAGTGAATTGAATATTGATGTTAATTTGATATTATGTTTACCCAAAGGTGACAAAATCGATTTAATTATTCAAAAAGCAGTGGAGCTTGGTGCAAATAAAATTATTTTTGTTCATTCTAAAAGGTCAATTAATAAAATGACAAATGATGATTTAAATAGAAAAATGGTTCGTTATAACAAAATTATTAAAGAAGCAAGTGAACAGTGTAATAGAAACTCATTGATGAAAATCGAAGGAATTTATCAAATAAAAGAATTAGATAACATAACCAAAGATTGTTTAAATTTAGTAGCGTATGAGGGTTTATGTGGAAAAACTGGTCAAATTAGTAATTTATTAAAAAATAATAATAAACCAATCAACATTATTATTGGACCAGAAGGTGGATTTGAAGAGGATGAAATTTCTCTTTTAGATAATTTAGGATTTCATCAAGTTTCTTTAGGAAAAAGAATTCTTCGATTAGAAACCGCAGTATTTTATTCATTAAGTGTGATAGGATATATTTTAGAAAATTATGAAAAAGAAATTATTTGAATTATTAGAAAGTAAAAGAAAATATAAGAATTCATTCCATGAAACAGAAGAATTTGCCTTCTTTTTAGCTAACAAATCGGTTTTAAAGAAGATCGCAAAGTTCTCTTTTCTTTCTTTAGCGACGAATGAATTCGATATTTTAAGAGCGAATATTATTATTAAATCTTATTTTAATAAACTAAAAATTGAAGAAGAAATTTCTAATGTTACAAATCTAATTGTCGATAATAAAATTATTGATAATGACGAATTTTCTACTAATTTGCTATCGAAAATTAGTGATTTACCTTATTTATTAGATGGTAATAACAAAATTTACATTACTTTCTTTTCTCGACCAATAAATAATATTTATTTATTCGAACCAACTAAAATATTAGAAAAACCATATTCTTATTTAGTTACCTTATTTGATGAACTCGTCATTGATTCTTTCGATTATTATGGCAATAATATTTTTTCTTCAAATTTTGTTGATTTAGAAAAAGTTTGGACCAACGGAAAAGAAACAGCGTTTTTCTTTAAGAAAACAAACAATATTTTCCTTGTTGATTCCCAAGGAAGATTAGATTTAGCGCTTCCTTTATTTGATAAATATATGAATAAAATCTCTTTAGAAAATATCGAACAAAGAATCGCGAAAGTTATTGAAGCATATTACGATAATTCTAAAGCGCTTTTTATCGATGAATTGTTTAATAATAACTTCATTTCATCGAGAATGTACGGAATATTAAAAAAACATAAATAAAAATGAAATCATTTTTAACAGTCTATCTTGGTTGCAAAGTCAATCACTATGAATGCAGTGCGATTAGAACTCTTTTGCTTTATAAAGGTTTAATTGAAGATTTTTCTAATCCAGATGTTGTTATTATTAATACATGTTCAGTTACTTCTACTGCGGATCAAAAATCACGTCAAATAATTAGAAGATATCGTAAAAAATTTCCTCATTCAATTCTTGTGGTTATGGGATGTTATTCTCAAATTAATCATCAATTTATAATCGAAGAATTAAACGCTGATATTGTCATTGGAACATCTAATCGAAATAAAATTCATGATTATTTGCTTGAATTTGAAAATAATCATCAAAAAATTGATGCGACTGATGATAAACCACGCTTATTTTGTGAATATGAAGAATTAAAAGAATCAGCGTGCTCAGAAAATGTCAGAGCGTATTTAAAAATCCAAGATGGATGCGATAATTTTTGTAGTTATTGTTTAATTCCTTTTACACGTGGTAAATCTCGTTCAAGAAGTTATTTTGATATTATCAAAGAAGCAAAATTTTTAATTAAACAAGGATATAAAGAAATTGTAGTGACAGGAATCGATGTTGGAAGCTATGGTAAAGATTTAAAAGAAAATATTTCTTTTTCTTCATTAATTGAGGAATTATTGAAATTAGATGGTTTAAATAGACTTAGAATTTCTTCGATTGAAGCGAGTCAAATCGATGAAAAATTAATTTCATTATTTTCAAAATATCCAAACCTCGCTAAACATTTGCACATTCCTCTTCAATCTGGTTCTAATACTGTTTTAGAAAGAATGAATAGAAAATATGTGACAGAAGATTTTTATCAAAAGATTCAATTAATTCATTCTTCTGTCGATAATATCGCTTTAACCACTGATGTCATTGTTGGATTTCCAGGAGAAACTGAGGAAGAATTTTTAGAAACATTTAATTTTATTAAAAAATGTAATTTTTCAATGGTTCATGTATTTCCTTTCTCTTCAAGAAAAGGAACAAAAGCCTCATTATTAAAAAATCAAATTTCACCTGATATAAAAAATGATAGAGTCCATAAATTATTAGATTTATCTAATTATTTATATCGACAATTTGTCGATAAAAATATCAATCAAAAGCAATTAGTTTTAATTGAACAATATTTAAAGGATGAACAAAAATTAATCGGTCATACCTCAAACTATATCGAAGTTAAAATTCCAGAAACTAAAGATTTATCAGGCGAATTTATAGAAATTGTTTTAAATAGTAAGATATTATCGTAATAATTTTATATTTTCTTTGTCAATGTTAAAATTTATTTGACTATTTAATATATAATTACATATAATAATTGAGACTTAAGGAGGTGACTAATATGGCAGTCCCACAAAGAAGAATTTCAAAAACTCGTAAAAGATTAAGAAGAACACACTTTAAATTACATGTAACCGGATTAGTTACTTGTCCTAAATGTGGTGAAATGATTAAATCTCACCATGTTTGCCCAAAATGTGGTTATTATGCTGGAAAGCATGTTGTTAACGATGGCAAACTCGTTACCAAAGAAGAAGTTAAAAAAGAAACCACAGCAGGCAAAAAGAGCGCTAAAAAAGCTGATTAATTAAATCTTTTATAAAAAATACCTCAAATCTAGCAAAGAGGTATTTTTTTATCTTTAGAATTTTTATTCTAATCATTTTTATTTATTTGATATAATTATTTTTAGAAAGGATCGATTTATAATCGAGAATATAATTATGAATTATAATAAATTTATTGATCACACCTTATTAAAACAAGATGCGACCCCTGAACAAATTATCAAACTATGCGAAGAAGCTAAACAATATCATTTTATGTCCGTTTGTGTTAATCCTGGTTATGTACCTTTAGCCGCTAGTGCATTACAAGGTAGCGATGTTAAAGTTTGTACTGTTGTTGGATTTCCGCTTGGCATGAATTTAACTAAAACAAAATTACAAGAAACTGAACTCGCTTTGTCTTTAGGCGCTGAAGAGATTGATATGGTCATCAATGTTGGCATGCTCAAAGACCATCAAGATGAATATGTCGGTCAAGAAATTGCCTTATTAAAACAAGCATGTGGATCAAAAGTTTTAAAAGTTATTATTGAAACATGTTTATTAACCGACGAAGAAAAAGTTAGAGCTTGTTTATTAGCAAAAGAAGCTGGAGCGGATTTTGTTAAAACTTCCACTGGATTTTCTACTGGTGGAGCGACAGTTCATGATGTCAAATTAATGAGAGAAACTGTTGGCCCTGATATGGGAGTTAAAGCTTCTGGTGGGGTTAAGACCCATCAAGATTTACTTGATATGATTGAAGCTGGCGCTTCTCGAATCGGAACATCTTCTGGAATCAAAATTATTTAATAATATATATGGATATAATGTCTTTATTCCATATCAAAAGAGAAAATACAGAATTTGGTTTTTATTCTTTTTTGATATTCGCGTTAATTAAAATATTTGTATTTATTGGAAATTGTATAAGTGATATTTCTTTCATTTATTACGATTTATTTTCGTTATTATTTTATCTTTCGATAATTGGATTATGTCTTAGAGGATTCAAATATGACCGTCCTCGTTTAGTGGATGTTGGATCGACGATTCTATTTATTTATTCTGGTGTCCAAGGTTTTATTATGCTTCCTTCTATTTCTATCGTTAGCGGTGATATTTTATTTAATATTTATACGATATTAAACTTCATGTTAAATTTATTAACATGTGCTGCATTTTCACTTTTTGTTTCCAATTGGATTAGACCAATAAGCAAACTTGGAGATATTGAAAGAATTTTATTATTTATTGCTTCCATTATTTCAGTTGCAATTTTCGTAATTTATATTTTTATGAATTTGACTTTTATAAAAAGTAACATTAGCTTTTTATTTTCTTGTTTTACCTTTCTTTCAAACGTGGTATTTTATATCGCGATGATGTATTCAACTTACTATTTGTATAAATAATTATAATCAAAATCGATTTTTTGCCCTATTTATATATTAAAGGGGGTAAAAAACCGATGCATAAGAATCCTGGCATTTTTAAAGAAGAAGAATTTGTCTTCAAACTCAATAACAAAAAATTTAAAGAACTTACAAACAATTTCAAAAACATGATTAATGAAATTTTTGGTGTTGTTGACGATAATCAATTAATTGAATGTTCGTTACATCCAGGATTTCAAAAACCAGATGTGAAAATTAAGTGCGCTGATAGAGAAGTTTATGTTTCTATCAAATCTGGTCGCGCGACAGAAATTCACGAAGAAAGCGTAAAAGATTTCGTTTTGTTTTTAAAAGCGGAAGGCATTAGTCGCGAATCAATTAAAACTGTATTATTTTACATTTATGGTGATGGTTCCTATGATGGCAGTGGTAAAAGGAGATACGAATATAACGAACTTCGGATGATGTTAAGAACTCGTATTAAACTATTAAATATTGAGCTTAACAAAAGCAAAGATTTTGTCAAAAAAGTGATTGAAAAATATCTTTTTAAAGGTTCTAGAAAAGAATTTATTGAAGCAGATTACATATATTTTGGCAACGCTGATTATGGTGTAATTTGTAACAAAAAGCAAATATTTAAACATATTGATGTTAAAAACTGGTCTTTCATGAGTAATCCTCATATTGGACCTCTTCAATTTAGACCACACGCCAGATATATAAATAAACCGGTAAAAAATGAAAAATATAGACATATTGTCGATATTTGGTGGGCAAATTTATTTGAGGATTTAGATTATATATCAAGCCGTTATAATGGATAATTTTAGACAAAAGGTTTCCTTTGTTATGGGCCCGAAAAAAAGTTGTTGACTAACCCCAGCGATTATAATATCATTAATATTATATCGCGGGGTAGAGCAGTCTGGTAGCTCGTCGGGCCCATAACCCGGAGGCCATTGGTTCAAATCCATTCCCCGCAACCAATTGTTTGTAACAGCATCGACAAAATCGATGCTGTTTTTTATTTAAAAAAAGGCGATGATAGTGCCTGCAAACGCAAAACAAATTAATTCATCTAAATAATTATGTGGGTGCATTGTATCATTCCTACCCATTACTGGCAGACAAAAAAGATTAATGTCTTACAATAAAAGAAAAGAGACTCTTATGAGTCCCTAATGCTTGTTATTTACGATTTTTTCTTCTAGCGTTTTCGCTTTTTAATTTTCTTTTTAAACCTGGTTTAAGATAAAATTCACGGCGTTTCGCTTCTTGAATGATACCTGCTTTATTGACTTGGCGTTTAAATCTGCGAATTGCATCATCAAGATTTTCATTGTCTCTGACTATTGTTTTTGGCATTTAAATCACCTCCTCATTTTCAAAACAATATGATTATATCTATATATTAGAGACAATTCAAGTTTAAATTTAAATTAGACTAATCAATGATAATTCATTGATGGGGATATTGTTCACTCCTCTTTTAGGTATTGAAATCAAATGACTTTTTCGATAGCATATTTAAAGGCGGATTTTATTATGAATATTACAGTTGTTTGTGATGTATTAGGTGAGGCCAATAACGGTACTACTCTCGCTGCATTAAATTTGATTAATTCTTTAAAACAAAAAGGTCATAAAGTAAATGTTATTTGTCCCGATCCTCTTAGAAGTGGTGAAGAGGGATTCTTTATTATGCCTTTATGTTCTTTTGGTATATTAAATAGTTATGTTAAGCATAATGGCGTTTCAATTGCTAAAAGTGATGTCAGCATCATCGATAAAGCGTGTAAAGACGCTGATATAGTGCATAGTATGCTTCCATTTTCAGTAGGAAGAGCAGCAGTTAAATATTGTATCGAACATAAAATACCAATTACATCAGGATTTCACGCGCAAGCGGAAAATTTAACTTCACATGTTTTTTCAATGAATATTAAATTGATTAATCGTTGTGTTTATAACAATTTATGGAATCATTACTATAAATATGTTGACGCTATTCACTTCCCAACAAGATTTATTTGTGAAGTAGCAACAAAATTTGGTATGAAAGGTCCAAAGCCTTACATAATTTCTAATGGCGTTCAAACTAATTTATTCAATACTAATGTTAAGGTTGAACGACCAAAATATTTGGATGGTTCCTTTGTTATTGTAATGAGTGGAAGATTATCAAAAGAAAAAAATCAAAAAATATTAATTGATGCGATAAGTAAATCAAAATATAAAAATATTATTCAGCTCATTTTAGCGGGCGATGGTCCAAGAAAACATGCTCTATTTAAATACGGAATGAAAAAGTTAAAAAATCAACCGATTATCAGAGCATTTAAGCACGAAGAATTAAATACTGTTTTACGATACGCTGATTTATATGTTCATACTTCAATTATAGAAATTGAAGCCATCAGTTGTTTAGAAGCTTTAGCGTGTGGTTTAGTCCCAGTTATCGCTAATTCACCTCGCAGTGCTACAAGTAAATTTTCCTTACGACCAGAATCAAGCTTTAATTATCGCTCTGCAAAAGATTTGGCTAAAAAGATTGACTGGTGGATTGAACATCCAGAGATAAAAAAAGAAGCATCGATAGAATATTCGGAATATGCTAAAGAATTTGACTTCAATAAATGTATGGATAGAATGGAACAAATGCTTATTGAAGTAAAAGAAAACTATAATCCTGAAAGACCATGGCTAAAAAAGAAAAGAAAATAATATATTATTCTGACCAATTGCATGACGATTTTGCGTTTAACAAAATTAAAACAAAAACAGTTAAAGAAGATTATAAATACATCCATAAAAACATATTTTTTAGGATGTTTTCTTGGTTTTTGAGATATATAATTGCTGTCCCAGTTTTGTCTTTTGTTACATTTTTTTGTGCTGGAACAAGAATATACAATAAAAAGGTATTGAAAGAAGTAAAACATAAAGGATATTTTTTATACGCGAATCATACACAAACCCTTGATCCATGTATTCACGCTGTTAGAATCAATCCTTTTAAATATACTTGCATCATTGCTTCTCATGATGCTTTTTCAATTAATCCATTTGTTACTTTTTTAGTTAAATCGTTAGGTGGTATTCCAATTCCAAACACAAAAAATATGTATGCAGCATATTTAAAAACCATCAGTTATCATATTGAAAAGAAACATAATGTATTAATATATCCAGAAAAACATATTTGGCCTTTTTATAAAGACATTAGAGATTTTACCGCGGATACTTTCCGTTATCCAGTTTTAAATAAAGCTCCAATCGTTGTTGCGACAACTTGTTATAAAAAAGTTAAATTATTTAAAAAACCTCGTCTAAGAGTATTTTTGGATGGACCATTTTATCCAAATTTAACTATTCCTTATAGAGACTCGGTTACTGACTTGAGAAATGTAGCTTTTGAAAATATGAAAAAAAGAGCTGCTGTCGATTGGAATTTTGAATATATTTCTTATAAAAAGTCATAATGCATTTAAGTTGATTTTTTAATATCAAGAAGATATTATTAAAATACATTGTTAATTACATTTAGTGGAGGTAATTATGGAATTAAAAGGATCTAAAACCGAACAAAATTTAATGACTGCTTTTGCGGGTGAATCTCAAGCTAGAAACAAATACACCTATTACGCTTCAAAAGCAAAAAAAGAAGGTTTTGAACAAATTGCTGCACTTTTCTTAGAAACAGCTGATAACGAAAAAGAACACGCAAAAATTTGGTTCAAATATTTACATGGTGGCGCAGTTCCATCAACCGAAGAAAATTTACTCGATGCTGCTAATGGCGAAAATTATGAATGGACAGAAATGTATGCTGAATTCGCTAAAGTTGCAAGAGAAGAAGGATTCAAAGAAATTGCTGCTAAATTCGAAATGGTTGGAAAAATTGAAGCCGCTCATGAACAAAGATATTTAAAATTATTAGAAAATGTCAAAGGCGGTAAAGTTTTTATTGCTGATGATGTAGTCGTTTGGAAATGTCGCAATTGTGGACACATTCATGTTGGAAAAGAAGCTCCAATGATTTGCCCAGTTTGCTCTCATGAAAAATCATACTTCGAGTTAGAAGCAAAAAATTATTAATCTTAAATTGATTTAAAATCTAAAATTTAATATTTATTAAAAAGTGTTGTATCTATCAATAACAAAATTAATTTGAAAATTGTCGTAATATTTTAAAAAAACTATTGCAAGATAATAATAATGTTTGTTATTATAGATACCACGTGGACCAGTGGTGTAGCGGTTAACATGTCTCCCTGTCACGGAGAAGATCGCGAGTTCGATTCTCGTTTGATCCGCCATGACGCAGGTGTAGTTCAATGGTAGAACTTTAGCCTT
>JBJEDU010000033.1:0-19320 GCA_051872395.1 Bacilli bacterium
TTTGGATTAATTATATATCTTACCACTGAGACAATATACATATTCTCGATTGAATCTTAATATATTGTTAAGTGTTAATTGACAGAATGATTGCAACAATTAACTATATTTACATTAAAAATCAAAAATGTTTCTTAAAGAAAAGAAATGACTTATAATTTTTTATATGAAAAAAGATATTAAAACTAACTTTATTATCAGCGACTCTCAAAAAAAGTTATTAAATAACTATTATGAAGTCGATGAAGAAAATATGATTGCAACAATAAAATTAAAATATCATTGCATTGAAGATATTTTAGATACTGCGATCATTTCTAAAACTACTCCAGTATTTTCTCGAGAAATTCTTGAGAAATTAAATTATTTAATTGATGAAATTCCTCTTGGATATAAAATAAACATCGATTTTTATATCGAAGATTTTTTAAATTACGATATTCACGATATATTGAAATCTTTCAATGATAGTTTAGAAAAAATACAAATATCGAATCGAAAGACTAATCGAAGAAAACATTTAGTAGCAGCGATATTTGTCATTTTAGGAATCTCTTTATTATTTTTGATGATTATTGGAAATAATAAAAGTTGGTTTGGAAGTGAAATCGAAGGAGAAATCATCAGTGAAATCATCGATATTTCAGCGTGGGTATTCCTTTGGGAAGCCGTTACCATGTTATTTTTAGATATCAATGAAAAAAATATCTTCTCTTTAAAAATGAAAAAACGTATCAATTCCATCGCTTTCATTAATCAAAATAATGTTGATGAAATCTATCGAGAAAGTTCTTTAGAAATATTCACTAAATGGGAAGATGAAGGAAAACTTAAACGCCTTGGAAAAGGCATGCTATTAATTAGTAGCGCAGCGTTATTATGCACCAGCTTTATCAATGTCATCAATCTCATTCGTCTTTACACTGATTCATACCCAGAAAAAAGTCCTCTATTACTCACTATTGGGACGATATTATTTCTTTTATCAATCATCATCCAAGTTTTAGCGGGTTTAGGAGGACTATTCCGTTACACTGATCGAAAAGGTTTCCTTAAAAAATTTGTCAAAACTTTTTCAATTATTCTTCTTTTATTTTTAATAACAATTTCAATAATTACTATTACCTTTGGTCATGTTTCATTAATTATTGATGAATTATTCCCAACGATAATTTCAGTATTTTATATTATTGGTTACTTCCTTGATTCACGTAATAACAAAGATTAATGATGTAATCATTATAAGAAACACTTATTAAATAAAAAGTTGCACCATCATCATCAATAGAATAGATAACATCACCTTCAATAATGTTTTCGACATTATTTATTGTGGTTATTTTTATCGATGCTTTATTATCTTCTAATAATTCGATAACTTCATAAGTGAATACATAAATAGAAAGTAAAGAACAATCATCATTAGTCAAAGCATAAAGTCCATTACTTAAAGCGGACTTCATTTCACTAATAGAAGCGTAAGTCCAAGTTCCAACATAAAAGCCACGTTCTTTTAAAAATAAGGTATAAGAAGAAGTTGCTTTTTCAATACTTATATCAAAACCGACATTATAATCTAAAACACTATCTAATTTCGTATAATAATTCTCTTGATTTGGAGCGTTTAACCAAAGAAGAGGTATTTCATTATCGTAAGATTTAACACTTCCTAAGAAGTCAATATTAAAGGAAATACAGACAGTTCTTTTATCCATTTCATATTCTTTCAATACGTTGGTAATTTTTTCTCCTAATCCATATTTATTACCTTTAATTTCTAAAACTAAAATAACCTCGCTGTCATTTATTGAATCTAATAATTCCGCTAAAGTGGGGATATCTTCTAAATAATCAAATTCATCTAATTGATAATTTTTGATTTCTTCTAAAGTCATTTCTTCGATATTGCCCGTCCCATTCGTGGTTCTTTCAATACTATTATCATGTGATAAAACTAATTCATCATCTAAGGTAGAAAAAATATCTAATTCAAGATGAGTCGCACCTTGATTAATAGCCTCTAAACTACCAGAAATAGAATTTTCATGATATCCACTCGCTCCTCGATGAGCGATATTTGCAACACAACTAAACAAACAATTTTTATCAAGTGAAGCATAGAAAGAAAATGCTTCAAGATAAGAAGAAGTGACGAGACCATTTACTGGTAAACAAATTGATTTGTATTGATCGATTAATTCTTTATTACTATCAGACATTAAAAATACTGATTTAAACATGTAAATATAGTTTTTAACTATATCATAAGTCGCTAAAGCACTATCAATCATAATCGTTTGAGCTTTCGCTCTATTTGATACTTGAACTGCATCAGTAATTTTATCTAAAGAATTAACATAATAAATTCCTCGATAATAACCCGCAGCTCTAACTTCATATAAACTTGTTTCATTATCACTCAATATAGCAATATCAATAATATCGCTATGACTTTTTAAATATGTTTTTAAATTCGTAGAATAAGAAGCATATTCACCACTGATATCAACAATGAGTAAAATTCCTAAATTAGTCAATGCTTGATAAATCGAATCTAAATCATTGATAACATTATTATTTATATCGATAACATCGATATTTTCATTAATCCTAACAATAATGTTAGAAGGTTTAATTGAATTAGTAGATATATCATTCAACTGTTCAAAAGAAGATAAATATGTAATAAGCGGTGGGGCGTTAGTGTTACCAAGTAAAGGATCAGAATATCCTTCAATTCCACATTTACTCGCTAAAAAGGATAAATAATCATAATAATTATCATATGAAGAAGAGAATGTATAAATTTTCATATTCTTAAGTGAATTAATGTCATCATCAGTAAGTAAAGATAAGCAAACTTCTAATTCCGCTTTTAAATGACCATTATTTAAGTTGACTAATCGCTCATATTCTTCAGCGTTAGAAGCCACGTAATTAGCGAAATTATAACAACTAGAAACCGTATTGATTCGAATACCACCTAAAGTTAAATAATAATATTTGCTCGCAGTATTATAAATTTCATAAGTGAAAGCAATACGAGCATTCTTTCCTTTTAATTCGCTGGCAAAAGTTAAATAGTTATCATAAGCATAACGATTAAATGATTTAGCCACTCCACTTCCTTCATTAGAAACGGAAACCGCGCCTTCACCTTCATCAGTTTTTAATAGAGTCCAAGTATCGCTACCTTCAAGATTATAAAGCATTCTAATAAATCCACCCGCTTCACAACCTGACCAATATAAATGAATATCATTAATAGATGAAATATATTCTTTAGAATATATCGCACTGATAACAACATTTGAACCAACTCGCCCTAACGCTTCCGCGATTTTATAATTATCAGAAGTAGTGTCAGTTTCCATAGTAATGGATGAATCGATAAGCGTTTGATATTCACTAGTATAGCCATAATCTGAGGCTAAACAGTTACCAATATGGAAACTACTCGCATCCGTGGTTTTTGCTCCATAAGAAATAACCCAAGGGATATCACTAGTAGAATCTAAAACCACTTCTTTATTTTTCTCATATACTTTACTAGAAGTGTACGCTGCATTAATGTTTTCATTATTAACAAAGTTAATAGACACTGAATCATAATATGTTGGGCCTGGAGTCCCTTCAATTATTTTGAACCATCTAAATTGACCAATATCAGAATATTTATGTGATTCATTCGTACTCTTACAATTTATCGCGTAAGTTCCAACTTCATTAGGAAGTGAATCGAGTTTAATCGCTCCATCATTAATCGAAAAATATGTTTCAAAAGCGCAATCAACGTAATTAGATGAAGTATAGAAAGAAGGAACATAATCAACATAAAATTCCATTCCATTAGTTAATGGGGTGCGTTTATCACCATATGTGAAAGAAAATTCTGGAGTAATAGATAAATAATAAGTGATATCTTTTGTATATTCTCTAAAGGTATCATCTTCTACAGTGGTGACACTGACTAAACAATCGCCATTATATAGAGGTTCACTACTATATTCATTAGTTTTATTATTAGTATAATAAGTGACACTATAATTGACATTAGAAGGAATAACTTCCACCTCTATCGAATAAGACAAAGAAGAAGAATATTCGATATTATCTTTATTTTTTAATATAACTTTATCTTCATGATCTTTGTTATTAATCTTTGCCTCAGTAATGACATAAACATTGATTTGAGGGGTCATTTTATATGTATCTAAAACATCGATCGTAAATGAAGTGTATTTATTTAAATATGAAACATAAACGACATAATCTTCTTTTGGACTCGATAAATTTGGATAATCTTCAAACATCTCATAAGTCAAATCCACAGTGGTCACGTTGTCATTATTATCATAAATATTGAGTTTACCACCTTCATACGAAAAACTTTCACCGACGAGATATTCAGTTTTCATATTGGAAGTATCAACTTCAATTTTACTAATTTGTGTTTCTTCTACTTTATAAGTAGAATTGACTTTTGTTTCATCGTGATTAAAAGAAACTAATAAAGAAATAGTTAGAGGTATAATTGCGAAATATAAATATTTATTTTTCATAATTATTTATTACCTCCTTCTAATAAGATGTTAGTAATCGTATCAATTTGAGTGGAAGTTATACCACTTTCAACAAGAGTAGCGATAACTTTTTCTTTAAAAGAATTTCCATCATGAGAAGAAATAAAATTAATGTTAGAGGCAATATCAGAAATACTTCTTTCACTTCCAATATTTGCGAAATTAGAAAATAAATAATCGCGATAAATATCGTCTAGAGTTACTCCAACCATTCCAAGTAAATAAACGGTTAATAAACCTGTTCGATCAGTTCCAATATCGCAGTGATAAAAAAGCGGATAATTACTTTCATTAGTTAGTAAGGTAAATATTGTTTGAAACATCTCTTTATTTAAAGAGAGAATATCACTTGAAGAATAATTAAGTGGACATTGATAATAATTGACAGTTTCCCCTAAAAGAGAAGTATCAGTCAATCCACCAGTTTCGTACGCTCCACCACTAAGCCAATTATGTCTAAGGTCTATTTCAGTTTTAATTTTTAAAGTGTTGAGCATTACATCAATACCATATTCAGTAATTTCTTGTTTAACATATAATGTTTCACTTTTGTTTAATCTAGCAGTGCGATAAATTAAACCCTGTTTAACTGTTTTGCCATCAATTGTTTGATAGCCACCAATATCTCTCGCATTTTTAACCCCTTCAATATATAAGTTTCTTGGTCCTATATCAGTGGTTTCAAAAGTTTGAATAGATGAATAATAACTCGCTAAAGAATAGACAGCTTCAACTTGTAAATAATATTTCGTATTCATCTTTAGATTTAATAAACTAATGTGAGGTGCAACACGAGAATAAATAGTTAAATTATCATCATCAATTTCATTTTCATATAAATAGAAATTGAAATTATTAAAATTTCCAAGTGGATTTCCACTGGTGGACCAATCAATCTCAAAAGAAACAGGACGAGAATATTCATATAAGCCATCCGCATAATTTCTAATATTTGTATAATCATCAAGAAGATACGCTAATTGTTTTTCACTATGAAATTCATACACTGATGAAGATAAATTAATTTCAATGTCGAGATTATCAGTAGGTAAAGAAGTATTTTCGCTACTGGAAGATGATTCTTCATTACTTGTTGTTTCTGAAGTAAATTCACTACTTTCGCTACTAGTAACAGGTTTATTTTTATTACAAGAAAGTAAAGCAAAAGATAGCAGTAAAATTAAGTATTTTGAATAACGATTCATAATTATAATTTTCCTTTTCAATTTTATTATATTAATTGATTTTTAAATGTAAAACTAATTTTTAAGAAAGTTAAAAAAAGCAAAATAAAATAATAGCGAACTCACTGATTCGCTACTATTTTTTCTTTTTTAATGATTTTTATTCTAATTCAAAGGCACCAGTATAAAGTTGATAATAGACACCTTTTAAATCGATTAAATCTTGATGATTACCTCTTTCAATAATCTTTCCATGGTCTAAAACCATAATCGCATCAGAATCATGAACGGTTGATAAACGGTGAGCGATAACGAAGACTGTTCTTCCTTTCATTAATTCATCCATTCCATTTTGCACTAATTTTTCAGTACGAGTATCAATCGAACTTGTCGCTTCATCTAATATCATTACTGGAGCGTCCGCGCATGCAGCACGAGCGATTGATAATAATTGTCTTTGCCCTTGCGATAAATTCGCTCCATCACCTGAAAGCATCGTATCAAATCCATCAGGTAAACGCATGATGAAGTCGTAAGCATTCGCTCTTTTTGCCGCTTCAATAATTTCTTCTTCACTAGCGTCTAATCGACCATAACGAATATTATCTCTGACTGTCCCATAAAATAAGTTCGTATCTTGTAAAACGATACCAAGAGAATGTCTTAAATCGGCTTTTTTAATTTTATTAATATTGATACCATCATAACGGATTTTACCATCTTGAATATCATAGAATCGATTAATTAAATTAGTGATCGTTGTTTTACCCGCGCCAGTAGCCCCAACAAAAGCAATTTTTTGTCCCGGATGCGCGTATATTGAAACATCTTTAAGCACTAATTTGTCTTCGACATAACCAAAATCAACATGATCTAAAACAATATCACCTTTGAGTTCAGTGTAAGTAACGCTTCCATCTCCGTGTGGATGTTTCCAAGCCCATAGATGAGTGTGTCCACTCGTTTCAACTAAATTACCATTTTCATCTTTAGTGACATTGACTAAGGTAACATAACCATTATCAACTTCACTTGGTTCATCAAGAATAGCGAATATACGGCTCGCCCCTGCTAAACCCATCATGATAAAAGTAATTTGTTGAGAGAAATTACTGACGTTATTTGTGAACATTCTCGTCATATTTAAGAAGGCAAGAACGATAGAAATAGATAATGGTTCAATACCGATGAGTCCAACATTAGTGACCCCTAACATTAAGAATATCGAACCAACAATGGTCAAAACGATGTAAAGAAGGTTACCAATATTTCCAATAATTGGCATCATGATATTACCTGCGATATTTGCAGTCGTCGCATCTTTACATAATTGATCGTTCAATTCTTTAAATTCTTCAGTAGATTTTTCTTCGTGGGAAAATACTTTGATAACTTTAAGTCCATTGATAGATTCTTCGATTGAAGCTTCAACTTTACCTAAAGATCTTTGTTGTTTGACATAATATTTACTACTTCTTCCACCTAATATTTTCGCTGTTAAGAACATGAAGATTGTTCCTAAAATCACAATGAGAGTAAACCAAATGGAATAATACACCATCGTTGAAACGACGAATAATACTGCAATAGAAGCCATAAATAATGAAGGGAATGATTGAGACACCATTTGTCTAATAGTATCGACATCGTTAGTGTATATTGACATGATATCTCCGTGAGCGTTTTGGTCAAAATATTTGATTGGTAAAGTTTCCATATGGTCAAATATTTGAATTCTTAAAGTATTTAAATACTTTTGAGTGACGATAGCCATGGTGACATTCCAAATATAGGAAGCGAATATTCCAAGGAAATATGTCACTCCAAGGAAAATAATCCAAATCCACACATCATTCATCACGGTTAATGGATTATCAGTTGGAGTTAAATTTCTAATTCCTTTTTCTAAAACGTCAGTGACATTTTTTAAGACGATTGTCCCGCTTAAATTACTAATGACATTGAAGACGATACAAATCGCTGCGAGAAGGAGTTGCCATTTAAATTTTGTAAATAATATTTTTAAGAGTCTTTTTAAAGTCCCTTTTTTCACCTTGCCGGCTTTACCATGAAATTTTACTGGTGGCATAACTATTTATTACCTCCTTCTTCTTTATTTTGTGAATAGTAAACTTCTTGATAGATTTCACTATTTTTTAATAAGTATTCATGATTACCAATCATTGAAATTTGTCCATTATCCATAACGATAATTTGATCAGCGTCTTCAATAGATGAAATACGTTGAGCAATAACAATTTTCGTCGTATTTGGAATCATTTCTTTTAGTCCTTTACGGATTAATCGATCGGTTTTCGTATCGACCGCGGAAGTCGAATCATCTAAAATTAAAATCTTTGGTTTCTTTAAAATCGCTCGAGCGATACATAATCTTTGTTTTTGTCCGCCTGAAACATTAGCCCCACCTTGTTCAATGTGAGTTTGATATTTATCTTTAAATGATTGGATAAATTCATCAGCTTGAGCAATTTTACAAGCTTCCACCATCTCTTCTTCACTAGCGTTAATATCGCCCCATTTTAAATTTGATTCGATCGTGCCAGAAAATAAGACATTCTTTTGTAAGATGACCGCGACATTATCGCGAAGAGTTTTTAAATCGTAATTTTTTACATCTTCGCCTCCAACTTTCACTGAGCCTTCGCTGACATCATAAAGTCGAGAGATGAGATTTACTAAAGAAGTTTTACCACTTCCAGTTGAACCGATAATACCAATGAATTGACCTGATTCAATTTTAATATTGATATTTTCCAAAGCATTTTTTGATGCTTGGGAAGAATATTTGAAACTGACGTTATCAAATTCAACAGCACCATCTTTAACTTCATAGATAGGGTCTATTGGATTGACAATTGTCGATTGTTCTTTAAGTACTTCAGCGATACGATGAATAGATTCCATCGACATGGCAAGCATAGAAATAACTCCTGCTACCATGATTAAAGATGAAAGAATTTGAACTCCATATGTAATTAAAGCACTGAGTTTTTCTGGAGAAAGTGATTGATAAATGATTTCTCCGTTTTCAACATATGGACTATTACTAAGAATTAAATATGAACCAATCATAATAATGAATAAATTCGATGTATGAATGCTTGTATTCATGACTGGATTGATTAAAGCGAGAGTTTTTTCCGCTTTAATGAAATCTAAAGACATCGAATTAGAGGCATTATTAAATTTTTCTTTTTCATAATCTTCTTTAACATAAGATTTAACCACGCGGATACCGCGTACATTTTCTTCAACAGAAGCATTTAAAGCGTCGTAGCGTTTAAAAACTCTTTTAAATATTTTCATCGTGCTCTTGATAATGAAAATCATCGCTACACCAATAATAGGAATTAAAGAGATGAAAATAAACGCCATAGTGCCACCAGTCATAAAGGCCATAATTACTGAAAAGATAAATAATAATGGGGCTCTAATGACAATACGAATACACATTTGAAATGATTGTTGAGCGTTATTGACGTCTGTAGTCATTCTCGTCACTAAACTAGATGAAGAGAATTTATCGATATTAGCGAATGAAAATGATTGTAATTTCTTATATAAATCTTCTCTTAAGTTTTTCGCTAAACCAGTCGAGGCTTTCGCAGCGAAAGTCCCTCCTAAAATACCAGAAATAATCGATAAGACACCGAGAGCGAATAAGATGATGATTTCTAAAAGGAATCCAGTAATATTCGCAGAAACTCTCATCTTTTCGATTAGTAAAGTCATAACGAATGGAATCGCTGATTCACTCGCCGCTTCAAATACCATAAAAAATGGGGTTAATAATGCGTATTTTTTATATTCGCGAATACTACTAACAATGTATCTAACATCACCAATTTTATTTTTTTGCTTTTGTTTTTTGCTCATATTTTCTTTCCTTTCTTAAAAATAAATTTTTTATTATTTCTTTTCTTGGACAAATGAATGATTCTTTTCCAACGATAATCCGGTTGAAAGCAAATCCTTTCATCATCGATAAGAAAGAAATGGTCAATTCCTTCGAAGGAACATCGATAAATAATTTTTCATTAATTCCACGAGTTACGATATCATTGACAAAGGCAAAGATGTTCGTTCGATTTGGAACTTTATTATTAATCTTCGGTAGATATTCTTTTTCGAAGTATAAATTTAATAACATATAAATTGTGCAAGATAAAGCTTCCTCTTCACTCGTTAATATGTTAATAAAGAGGGATATCATATCATCAAAAACTTCAATTATTTGTTTATTTAGATCAATCGTATTAAAAATATTAGTAATCTCTTCTGTGGTTTTATCTAGCAAAGTTAAAAAAGCATCTTCTTTATCTTTGAAATAATGATAAAAAAGCGAACGGGTTATATTTGCTCTTTTGCTTATATCATCCACGGTGGCACCGCTATATCCACGAAAAGCAAATTCATATAACGCAGCGTTTAATATAGATTCTTTTTTTAATTTTTTTAATCTTTCATTTTCTAATTGATTTCTTGGCATAATTTTTTAATTGACACTTTTGTCAAAATAAAATTATACAATAAAACTATTATTAATCAATTACATATTGATAAAAAATTGATTTATTTTTTATTGAGGTATTTTAAAAGGCTATCTTTTCTTTCATTCGCACTTTTATAAATACTAGAAACATCGTAATTTTTATTAAATTGAAAATCTCTATATAATACTTCACCATTAATCATCGTCATTTTAATCATCATCTTATTGCCAGAAAAGACAATGTTAGAGACAATATCATTAATTGGTTGATTACTTGGATTAGTTAAATCGATTTCAATCAAATCAGCGTTTTGATTGACATCGATATATAAAGAGTCCACTAAACCCATCGCTAAAGCGCCATTAACAGTGGCCATCTTTAATATTTCTTTTGGTTTAATAATTGAAGCATCCTTATATAAGATTTTTTGATAAGAGGCCACTAATTTCATCTCATAAAACATATCGAGTCCATCATTAGAAGCTGGTCCATCGGTTCCGATCGCGACATTAACACCACTATCTAATAATTTTCTAACAGGACAAATACCTGACGCTAATTTGGAATTGCTACCAGGACAAGTGACCACACTGATTTTTCTTTTAAGTAATATATCAATATCATCATCGCTCAAATAATTGCCGTGATATATTGTTCCTCCATAATTAAAATAACCAAGTTGGTCTAAATATTGAATTGGAGATAATCCGTTGTGTCGCTTTTTACATCCTTCCACTTCATCAGAAGTTTCTGAAGCATGAATAAAAAGAGGGGAATGATATTTATTAAATAATTTAACGTTTTCTAAAAAGAAAGGTTCATCATAAGAATATTCCGCATGAAGTCCTAAATTATAAGTAATTAAATCGCTTGGATATTTTTTTAATTCATCAATAATAGCTTCCGCATCTAAAAAGTTTTTCACTCCCCCTAAAATGAGATGAGTTTTAAAATTCATTTGTTTAGCCGCTTTCGCGATGTAGTCAGGATTATAATACATTTCGCTAGATGCAACGATACCTGACTGTAAATATTCTAAAAAACTAACTTTAGAAAAAATCTCGCTGTCGAGTTTTTCTAAATGCTCTTCAAGAGGAAATATTGTATTATTCAACCAATCATGGAGTCTTTCTCCATCAGTTAAAGAACGAGCAAAAGACATTGGAGCGTGCGCATGCGCGTTTTTAAATCCTGGCATTATCAAATTAAAATTGATATCAATTACTTTATCAAATGGTTGATAATTTTCATAATGTTCACCAATATATTTGATTTTAGAATCGATGATGACAATATTTGATATATAAATATCTTCACCATCTTTCATTGATAAAATGCGACAATTTTTTAATAATGTTTTCATAACTTAAAGTACCATTTCTAATATCATCATAATAGCAAAGCCAATAATAAAACTCCAAATACCGATATGACTATTGTCATTAAATACTGAATCGGGTAATAATTCATCGACAGTGACAAATATCATCATACCGGAGGCAAACGCTAAAAGCCAAGGTAAAAGGAAAGACATGCTACTAGCTAATAATAAACCAATAATCGCTGCAAGAGGTTCCACTACCCCAGTAAGCGTACCTAATAAGAATGATTTAGTCTTACTTTTTCCTAATTCGTAATAAGGAATTGATACAGCAGCACCTTCTGGAATATTTTGGATTGTAATACCTATCGCAAGTGATAATAAGGACATAATTGAAGCATCAGTTTTATATTGAAGTGCTAAAGCGCAAGCAAAACCAACCGCTAAACCTTCTGGTACATTATGAATAGTAACAGCCAAAAAGAATTTGGTTTGTTTGGACATTTGTTTAGTGGGTATACCTTCTTCTTTATTACTGTTTTGATGGAAATGAGGAACTAATTTATCAATCAAACTCAAAAATAAACATCCTAATAGAAAGCCAATTACAACAGGAACAAAACTTATATTTTTATATAAATCAGTATTTTTTGCTTCTTCAATCGCTGGTAACAATAAACCAAAAAATGAGGCAGCGATCATAATTCCGCTTGCTAAACCTAAAACTAAAGCGCGGAATTTATCACTAAGTGTTTTTTTATTTAAAAAGAAAACAACTAAACAACCAAAAGTTGTTCCAAGAAATATCATTATTATCGAAATAATACTCGCAAAAATTTCATTTATCATAAGCACTTAAAGTTTATAAATAAATATTTATAGTGTCAAGCAAGGCGAAAATAAAATTCTTAAAGGTTTTGTTACTTTAAAAAATCCATTATTCTGTATATTGCTACTGTACAATAGTCAACATTTTGTAGACACTTTCTGTTTCTTAATCGTTCCTTATTTGGTCGCTATTTATTCCTTATTAAAGTCCCCCTAATTGGCATTTAAATTATGACTTTAGATTAAGAATATACATATAATATGTTTTTAATATTATTTATCCAACCTTTAGATCTAAATTCTCACTATCCATAATCTTCCTCTTTTCATACAGTAAAAATAAAAGCGTCTACCATTTCTAATAGGCGCTTAATTTATAACACGCTTTTAACACGCTTTTTAACACGCTTTTATATTAATATGTAGATAATTAACTTGATGAAAATAATTTTTGACTTTCGTCATACTTATTTAATCTTATATTCCCTTTGTGTTAATTATCGTATTATATACGATATTCTATTATATAAATTAGTGTTTATCTAACAGGATCGACAACTGTATATCCATTTATATTAGGAATATTATATGTAAATTTGTGATAATCAATTTTTAAAGAAGCGACATTACCTGTTTGATATGATAGATTTTCTTTTCCGTCCATAATTGTCATATATTGCATAGAAGAAATACTTAAATCGACAGGTAAATAATTTTTTATCGAAACATAATAATTTAATTGAATTTTAGTTTCTACATTTGTTTCTGTTTCACTATCCACGCTAGTGAAGGACGCTTCATAATTATTTTTTATAGATAAGTTGCCGTTATTATCGCCAGTAAATTTCAACTCATATGTACTTAAAGAACCATCAACTTCATAATTTTCATCAATGGTTTCTTTACTATAACTGTTTATTAAGAAGCTATTAAGAGTGGATAAATATAATTTATAAAAGTAATCAAATTGAAAAAGTGTTTCAATTTCAGCAATACGAGAAGGAAATACACTCGCTTCTGGAATAAAGGTTGTCACATCGTCACAAGTACAAACATAACGATAAACAGTTTCATTATTTACAGTTAAAGATATCATCGAAACAAGATTTCCTTCATCAGTGTAATAACGATATTCATTATAATGTTCTTCAACAGTTTCTTGGGTATATCCAATTAAATAATAATTATCGATTGCGTAATATAATTGACTTTTTTCTAAATCGAGTTTTAATTCAATATCATATTTTCTATGATTTGTGTTCATATTCTCATCAACAGAATAAAAATCGGAATGATACTCTAAAGAATATAAGGTTGGATAAGAAAAATCTTCACCATTAACAGTTTCTTCAATGATTGAATATGATTCTTTTGCTTCATCTAATGTGATGATTTTTTCTCTCATTGCACATCCAGCAAGACAAAATATCATTCCTAAAGAGATAATTTTTTTGAGTTTCATAATAATTACTTTCTTCCTTTATCTAATTTATTGTCATTTAAAAGATGAATATCCCACTTCCAGATTTAATAATCATATAAATACAATACGCAATAGTAAACGCTAAACCGATCGCGGAAAATATTAGTCCAAGTTTAGCAAATACTGATCTTTTACATCCAATCGCCCCAAAAGATATACCAACGATTCCAGAAGCAATAAGAATGAATGATAAGGCGATAGTAAAATAAGTTGGTAATATCCCAATAGATAAAGTAATAATACCTAAAATAAAGGAGGCCATATCTCCACTACTTTTGGTTTTATTTACTATCTTATTATTTGTATCGTTATTACAAACATGCCCACAAGAAGAACAAAAACTCGCATTTTCTTTTAATTCTTTTCCACAATTAGTACAGTACATATTTATTTGTCCTTATCTTATTTTTATTTTTATCATACAAATATGATTATTTTATGATTATATACTAACATACAATAATCAAAACAAAAAGCGTAGAAACGAAAGGTCTACGCTTTAAGATAAAAGATAAAATAATACTAACTTATTCAGTTACAGTTACTGGTTCAACTTCTACGAAATCAGTTAAATCAGGATAATCTAACGCAAATGATTTATATGAAAACTTCACCTCTTGGTCAAAGTGTTGATAAGCGAACGCAAGATTTTGACTACCTTTTGTGGCATCCAATCTTAAATCATTTTCTCCATTAAAATAAATAGGTAGATAGTTTTTAAATTCAATTTCAACATTTTCTTTAAATGAAAGAGAGATAGTAACATCATCTTGAGTAATACCACCAGTAGAAGAAACGGATAATTTAGATTTTAAATTACCTTCAGTATCACCAAAGAAAGATAAACTTGATTCTGTCGTTAATGGACCATAATCATCTAGGCCATTTCCACTAGTAATAATATCTCCGACTGTCACTCCTTCATCTTCAGCGTCTTGAGCATAACCGATTACTAATTTTAAAGTAAGGAGAGTTTCAAGAACGATTGAATGAAAGTCAGTATACTTTGATAAATATGCAAGGTTAATCCATTCGCTTGTATAAGTTTCACTACCATCGAGAGAAATTGTGCAAACACCTTTATATGTTGATTCTCCATTGGTAATGTATTCAACAGCGTTTACCATTTCGTTATCTGTTTTATATAACCATTCCTTAATGACATTTTCGTCTTTTTGTGAACCATCTTCAGCGTCTTCAATAAATGTCACTTCAAAATAATAAAAGCTATTTTCGTGATCGAATTTATAAGTGAATTTTTGAGTTGTTTCACTAATAACTTCGTCATCATCTTCATTTGACTTAACATTATAATTGCCGGTAACGATAACTTTATCTGGATTCTCATAATTTTCATCAGATACAGTTTCTTCGATAGCGTTATATGCTTCGTGAGTGGTTTCAAGAGTGATTGGGTTTTCTGCTCTACAACCAGTTAAGAGTAGCACCCCAAATAAAGAGACAAGTTTTTTAAATTTCATTATGAATATTCCTCCTAAACTTTTTCTCACCTACATTATAGAACAATAAATAGTGATAGGCAACAGATTAATAACTTATTTATTAGATAAAAAATCTTTAATTACTTCGCTGGCTAAAAATATTCCACAGACGCTTGGAACAAAGACACTACTCGCTGGGGAATGTCTATTATTTTTTGTTTCAACAACGACATTTTTTGGTAGTTCTTTTGAATAGACTACTTTATGTTTTTTAATATCGTTTTTTCTTAATTGTTGACGAAGTTTTTTCGCTAATGGATCATTTTTAGTTTTATATATGTCACATACTTCAACTGCGCTTGGATCAATGCGATTTCCACAGCCTAAAGCAGAAATGACTTTGACATTATTTTTTATACATTTAGTAATGATATCAACTTTTGAAGTTAATGTATCGATCGCGTCGATGACATAATCATATTGACTAAAGTCAATTTGATTATTGTCTGGTAAATAAAATAATTTTAAAGTATGAACTTCCGCGGACTTATTAATCAATAATATATGTTGTTTAAAAACATCGACTTTATATTTATCGATATTAGTTAAATCTGATAATAATTGACGATTGAGATTAGAAAATGAAAAGGTGTCATTATCCACCAATGTGAAATGAGATATTCCACTTCGAAGTAAAGCTTCAACGCAATATCCTCCAACACCGCCTAAACCAAAAACTAAAACTTTCTTATTTTGGAGTTTTAAAAAATCTTCTTCACCGATGAGAGAGATATATCGAGAAAAAATATCGTTATTCATTTTCTTTCTTATCATAGTCATCTAAAAATGAATGATATTCTCCTTTATATTTATAACCTAAAATCATGTCTAAAGTGACATTGTTCGCACTTGAAAAAATATTCTTTTCCACTTGTGGATTAGTCTTTTTTAATTGTTTAATTAATTCCTTAGTTTCTTTTCTTTTGCTCGATAAAGGACTATCTTCTTCTTTCGTTAATTCTGTAAACTTACAAGCACACTGTAAAAATTTTAAATCATGATGTTTTTGATAAGCTAAGATGTCCTTTTCTCGAATAAAATATAACGGTCTAATTAATTCCATTCCTTCATAATTCGTGCTATGAAGTTTAGGAAGCATCGTTTGAAAAGAACCAGAATTTAACATGTTCATTAATGTAGTGATAATAACATCATCATAATGATGACCAAGCGCGATTTTATTACATCCCATTTCTTTCGCAAATTTATATAACGCGCCTCGTCTCATTTTTGCACATAAAAAACATGGACTTTTAGTTTGTATAGAAGCGACATCAAAGATATTTGTTGTTTTAATTTCGGCCTCGATATTTAATAACTTTAAATTGTGTTTGATTAAATCTAAATTTTCTTTGTTATAACCTGGATCCATTACTAAATATTTAACTTCGAAATGAAAATCGCTATGACGGAGAAGAAGTTTAAATAATTTAGCCATGACAAATGAATCTTTACCACCTGATATGCAAACACACACTTTATCATTTGGTTTTAATAATTGATATTCTTTCAGTGCTTTAACAAATCTCGACCATAACTTCATACGAAAAGTCGTCGTTAAACTTTTTTCGTATATATCAATATCTTTGTATTGTTCGTTTTCCATAATAATATTATTAATATTAAATAATTATTTTTCTAAATATTCAATTAATCTTTGTTTGATAAATAAATGACCTTTATCATTTGGATGTAAGCCGTCGAGAAAATATTCACTACTACTAGATGAGGTTGGTCGAGGTAAACCGTGATGATACAAATCTAAATATTCGACACCTTCGTCTTGAAGAATGGTTTCTAATATATTGATATAATCAATAAATTTTTTATCTTCCTTTTCTTCGATAAATCGATGTAAAGGAAGAATAAATAATATTTTATTAGTATCAATCCTCTTTTTTAAGTAATGGATAATATATCTAATAGCCCCCGAAAAAGAATATATATCTTCTTCACTTTCCCCATATGTCGGAGCGTCTCCACTACCAAAATCATTCGTACCACCAAAAACGATAACTTTATCGACATTTAAATCGATAATTTTAACGCGGTCTACAAACGCCCAATTCCATCTCATAATTTCAAAATAATGAACTTGACGCGCGATACGAGTTCCACCAACACCATAATTTAATACTTCATATTTCTCTTTTAAAAGAGAGGCAAATGATAAATTGATATTGCTCGCTCCACATCCTTCAGTAATTGAATCTCCTAGTATAGCGATCTTTTTCATGATTTATTTTGTCTTTCTTTTAATATGTATTCTTTATTCCAAGTCGATTTCCCCCATGTCTGGTAGTTCCATCTTTCGTCATATATGTTACATTCGTAATCAATATAATAAATGAGGTCATTTTCTTCGTTAACAACAAAATTAGATGGGTGATAATCAATATTGATATTCGCGTTATATAAATTAGGTAATATTTCTAATAATTGCTTTTTATATTTTGAAACATCAATATCTAATAATATTAAATCTAATATAGTTTTTCCTTTGATATATTCTTTGATAATTATTTCATTTTCTCTATCGATTGCGATGAGTTTACTCATCTTTAAATTTAATTCTTTGAGTCGATAATAATCTCTTTCTTCTGACTGAATTTTGTTAGAGAAAGTATAGAAAGAACAAGGTTCATGATGAATCTTTTTTAAAACATAAAAAGTATCTTCATTTCTCACTAAAAATGAATATCCACCTTTTCCTCTTCCAAGAAAAGAAATAATTTCGTATTTTTTATTTAAAACAAAGACAATATCTTTTTCTTTAAAAAACATTTTTAATTTTCTTTATTTTCTTCGATATTTAATTCATAAGGAAGATAGAGATATAAAGTATCGACTGGAATTGAAGTTATTACACCTTCATAAATGACATCAAAAGATAAATCGATACATAATTGGTTCGTTGTAATATCAGTTTCCGTTTCACTGATAGATAAAACATCCACATAAACATCACCATTAATCAAATCACCTTGATAAGAAATAACAAAAGAGACGACGATATCAATCTTTTCATAATCACTCATCGCTTCTTCAATGAAAGGTTCGACAACTTCTTTATTCACCGCAGCGTTATTCATACGCGCGATAATTAAATCAACAATGATAGATTGAATTAATTCTTTATCTAATGTGATAGTGAATTTACTACCTTCTTTCGTCGCTTCGAAAGTAAGGAAATTATATTCATTATTTAATTGAATAATAACTGCTAATATTTCAAACATCTCTTCAGTGGTTAAAGAGGAAGATTCTAAAGCTTCGTCTCCACTTGATAAAGCGATGTCCACTAATTCGTCAAAAGTATAATTGGAAATATAAAATTTTAAAGGAAGGTCATCATAAGAAGGATCAACCACTCCTTCTTCTATTTGATGTTTTTCTAAATAATAATTAACAACTTCTCTTAAATCACTAGAGGAATAATCAACATATACTTTGTTTTCATAAACGTAAGAAGCAAAATAAGCATCATCTAAATTTTTAACTTCATCCAAATAAAAAGTTCCATCAATATTTTCAATTTCTAAAGAAGCATTTAATTTAGTTAAATCATCTTTATCAAAATCAGTGTAATTCAAATCGAGATTAAAAGAGACATCTTCACATCCATCTTGTAAAGTCACTACTTCATCTTCTTTAACTTCTTGATATTTAGTTAATTTATTAACATTGACACTCAAACCAATTTGATCATAACTTAAGAATTGTTCTTTAATGACATCAACTTCGCTTGAAACATCGATGCTCGATTCTTCTTCTATACTAGATTCTTCAATGCTAGAACTAGATGAAAAAGAATCATCATTAGTTTTATTACATGAAGATACAAATAATGTCGAAATCAATAATAAGACAATATATTTATCATTTTTCATTTTTTATCTTTCCTC
>JBJEDU010000034.1:0-17609 GCA_051872395.1 Bacilli bacterium
TAGAAAAAAAAAAAAAAAAACAAGTCTTATTTTTTCTTAACCTCATTTTGTGTCGATAATTACAAAGAAAAAAAATTTTTAAATTTTGGAGCGCATTTTCCAAATTTTAAAAATAAAGAAAAAATAAGAAAATTTAAAAAATTATTAATATTTAATATTCATAAAATAAATGAATATTATGTCTTTACCAATTCTTTTTCTCTTTTTTATGGTCCTTATTTTGTTTTCTCTCTTCGACCATCTTAACAAACCATTCCACCATTTTTGGGTCTTGATGGGAAAAGAAAGAACTAGTTTTTGTATCTAATGAGGCTATTAAATTCATATCATCATTAGATAAAGAAAAATCGAATATTTCAAAGTTTTGTTTCATTCTTTCAACATGAACTGACTTAGGGATAACCACGATTCCTCTTTGAATTAACCAGCGAAGAATTACTTGAGCGGAAGTTTTATGATATTTATTACCAATAGATATTAATGTTTCGTTATTAAAAATATTATTTCTACCTTCCGCAAATGGCGCCCAAGCTTCTAATAAACATCCATATTTATTTGCCCAATATTCTGCTTCAATTTGTTGGTTTAATGGATTAATTTCTATTTGATTTACCATTGGTTTAATTTTACTAAAAGCTTGCAAATCGACATATCGATCTGGATAAAAATTAGAAATACCTATAGCCCTAATTTTACCTTCCAAATACAAATCTTCTAAAGCGCGATAAGCACCATAATAATCACTAAATGGTTGATGCAATAACACTAAATCAATGTAATCAACTTGTAGTTTAATTAATGACTCGAGAACGGACTTTTTACATTCTTCATAACCATAATGTTCAATCCATACTTTTGTTGTAATAAATATTTCTTTTCTATCGATTCCACTTTCTTTGATTGCTTCACCAACTTCTTCTTCATTGAAATAACTTTGCGCGGTATCTATTAATCGATAACCAACTTTTAATGCATTCAATACACATTGTTTACATTCTTCTTTAGATACTTGATACACTCCATATCCTAATATTGGCATCTTCACGCCATTAGATAAAGTTACATATTCCATCACTATTATTCTCCTTTAATAAAATTAATATGTTCTTTAATCGATTTATTAAATAAACCTTGTTTAATATTTAAATTGTTATCGATCTTTTTAGCATCCTTTAATGAATTATATACATAATTTAAATCATTCGTATAACTATTTTCAAAAAAGATAATCTCTCCTTTATAACCTTTAAGTTGCTTTAAAAATTTACCAACTGGCATTGGGAAGGTATACCACCATATTGGGAAAAATAATAATATTTTTTCGTATTTAGAAAAATCTACATCGATATTTTTAATATCTGGATAAATACATTTTTCCCATTCTTCTTTCGCTTCAATATATGCGCATGTATCGTATACTTTTGAATAAGGAATAACTCTTTCGACTCGATAAGTTTCTATTGATAGTTCTTCACTTATTTTTTTCACTAATTGTTTCGTATTATTTGAATAAGAAAAGTAAACAATAACTTTATTCATAATAAGTATTTCTCCCTCCTATTGACGTCTAATAAATTGATGTCTAAAATAATTGTAAAACCCGATAGTAACTATCGGTCAATAGGAGAAAATTATGTACTCAATGAAAGAAGTATGTTTGAAAGTAAATATGAGTTATCAAACATTAAAATATTATTGTAATGAAGGTCTAATTCCTAACGTTAAAAGAGACACGAATAATTATCGAGTTTTCGACGAAGATGATATCGCGTGGATTGAAGGATTAAAGTGTTTAAAGAAATGTGGAATGAGCATTAAAGAAATGAAAACCTATATGGAATTATGTTTAATAGGAAAAGATAGCATAAATGAAAGAAAAATAATGCTCGCAAAAAAGAAAAAGGATTTATTAAATAATAAAAAAGAAATACAAAAATCTATTGATTTTATCGATAAAAAACAACAGTATTATGACGATGTTTTATTAGGCAAAATAGAATATAAAAGTAATCTAATTAAAAAAATGATGCATCTCTATTAACATTAAAAATAAAAAATCTCTGTTTTAAACCAGAGAAATATTTTTATTTTGGAGCACTAGACGAGAATCGAACTCGCGTATACAGCTTGGGAAGCTATCGTTCTACCATTGAACTACTAATGCATAAATTAATAAAACAAAATTATTATAAATATTAATTAAATATTTGTCGAGTTCGCTTTTAAAACTACGCTAGAGTCTGTACTAATAACCTAAAAGTAGACACACTTCATTTTAATGGTAGACAAAAGCGAAGAATCAATAAAACATATATGCAAAAATTAGTAAGTGTTAATGTTTTACAGGTATTAAAAACTCGAACTGTTCACTAGTTCGAGCTAGGGAATCATTTACGCTTGCTCTAGAAAGTGCAAAAAACAAAGAAAAAGCGATATTTTTGATATCGCTTGTGTTCTCATAAATGGTGGATACTAAGGGATTCGAACCCCTGACCTTCTGTACGTCAAACAGATGCTCTCCCAGCTGAGCTAAGTATCCAAATAATCTGGTGCCGACTATAGGAATTGAACCTACAACCTACTGATTACGATTCAGTTGCTCTGCCAATTGAGCTAAGTCGGCAACTGAATGCAATGATTATTCTATATGAAAATACAATGATAATGCAAGAGTTAATTTTACTATTAACTAATATATTATTCGCTATGTCAAAAAATCTAATTTCGATAAATATTATTATTAATAAATATTAATCAATAACAATATCATCAATTTCTTTTAAAAATGAACTATAAGAAGCATCAGATGGCATCCTAAAATCACCACGTGGAGAAATAGAAACTGTTCCTACTTTCACTCCATCAGGAAGTACACTTCTTTTAAATTGATTTTGAAAAAATCTTTTAATAAATAAAGTTAGATATTTTTTAATATCCTCTTTAGTGTATTTTCCTTTATACGTATAGGCCGCTAAAAAGAAAATTTTCTTGCAAGAGAAATTATTTCTAAGGAAATGATAAATGAAGAAGTCATGAAGCTCATATGGACCAATCTTATCTTCGGTTTTTTGAGATATTTCTCCATCGACAGGAGGAAGAAGTTCTGGAGAAATAGGAGTATCGATAATGTCTAATAAAATATCTTTTACAATTTCGTAATCATAAGCAAATGTTTTAACTAATTCTTTGACTAGAGTTTTTGGAATAGAAGCATTGACTCCATAACTAGACATATGATCACCATTATAAGTTGTCCACCCTAGACAAAGTTCACTTAAATCACCGGTTCCAACCATTAATGCATTTATATCATTCGCGTAATCAAGTAACACTTGAGTTCTTTCTCTCGCTTGAGCGTTTTCATATGTCGTATTATGATTATTAACATCATGATTAATATCTTTAAAGTGGGATAAAACTGAATCGCAGATATTTATCTCTTTAAAAGATAATCCTAAACTTGAAGATAATTTTAAAGCATTATTATAAGTTCTTTCACTCGTTCCAAAACAAGGAAGAGTAATCGCTGTGATGTCTTTATAATCATATCCCATGATTTCAAAACAACGATAACAAACCAAAAGCGCTAAAGTGGAATCAAGACCACCTGATAAACCAACGACAACTTTTTTAATATTACAAGCTTCTAGTCTCTTTTTTAAACCTCGAGCTTGCATTTCAATAATTTTGCGATATCTCTCTTTTCCTAATTCAAAATCTTGCAAAATAAATGGATTTTGAGAGTAATTACGACTTAACTCAACATTATTTAATTGAATTGAAAAAGGAATTATATCTAAATTTGTTTGTTTATAGACAAACGTTGTCATCCTTCTTCTTTCATTCATCAATTTCTCAATATCAATCTCAGTATATAAAATTCCATTACTAAATAATTGACCTTCATTAATTAAAGATCCGTTTTCATAAATTAGTTTTGCGCCTGAATATATTAAGTCAGTTGTGCTTTCATCTTCACCACTAGAACAATAAATATAACCACATATATTTCTTGCACTAGTAATTTTAACTAAATCTTTTCGATACTGCTCTTTTCCAACGATTTCATTACTCGCTGATAGGTTAACAATGACACTCGCACCATTCATCGCTAATTCAGTATTGAATGAATCATTGACCCATAAATCTTCACAAATATCTACTCCAACTTTTAAATCGATATAATCGAGGCAAGAATATAAAATTCGATTTCCAAAAATATAAGATTTATCTTTTATGGTAATTGTTGAATTATTTTCTGGACATGGTTTAAATTGTCGAGCTTCATAAAATTCATTGTAATTTGGTAAATACTTTTTAGCATTTACGCCAATAATTTCACCGCGATTAAACGCTACTGCTGTATTAAATATTGAATAATCCTTACTAATAGGTGCACCAACAAAGAAGAGCATATCTAAATTTTTAGAAAATTCTTTTAAATTAACTAATGCATCTTCAACTTGATTTAATAAAGTTCTATTAAAAAATAAATCACTACACGTATAACCTGTAAGCGCTAACTCGGGGAATACCGCAATTTTTATATTTAATTTATTAGCTTCAATCAATTTTTCTTTAATTTGTTCAAGATTATAATAAACATCTCCAACTTTTAATTTAAAGTTAATTGATGCTACTCTAACAAAACCGAATCCATCATATTGTTTATATTTTAAAATCGGTTTTATTTCAGATTTAATTTTTTCGTGACAACGATTATTATTTCTTTTTAACAAGTTTTCATAATATTTGTCGCTCATAATCACTAAATTGTTATATCCGTTTTTACTAATAAAAACAGGTTCAAATGATTCAGCGCATAATTTTGATATTTCTTGAGTGTTTCTTAAGTCTTTAATTGGAATAATCTTCATAATATTAACCTCAACATTATTATGACATAATTATGTTTAAAAAAATATAATAGATTTAATAATCGATATTTTGTATCATTATTAAACGAGACAACATTATGATTTTCGGAAAACACATTAACAAATACTACATTAAATATCTCCCACTATTAATTATTGGGATATTAGCCTTAATCTCTGTTGACTGGGTCCAACTATATTTACCTGAAGAATTAGGTAAATTAGTTAATTTATTTAATAACGCTAATAGAGGAAGTGAAATTGATCACAACATTTTATTAAGACTATTACTCAATATTTTAATTATTGGTGTCGTCATGTTTATTGGAAGATTATTATGGCGTATTACTTTACTTACTATGTCAAAGAAAATTGAAATGATGATACGTCACGACATGTATATCAAGGCTGAAGCCTTAGCCATTGATTATTATCACACTAATAAGATTGGAAGTGTCATGAGTTGGTTCACTACTGACTTAGAAACAATTGAAGATTATTTAGCGTGGGGAACAATGATGATGGTTGATGCCTTATTCTTAGGTGTCTTTACATTATTTAAAATGTTTAGTAATTATTGGGGTTTGACTTTAATTGTCATGATTCCAATTATTTTAATTGCTGTTTGGGGCGCTTTAGTAGAACGCTTCATGGGAATGAAATGGGAACAAAGACAAAAGAGTTTTGATCGCTTATACGATTTCACTCAAGAAGGATTTACTGGTATTAGAGTAATTAAAGCTTTTGTAAAAGAGTTTCAACAAATTAGTGAATTTAGAAAGTTAGCCAAAAGAGATAAAGATGTTAATGTAAGTTTTTATCGTATATCAGTTTTATTTGATGTCATCGTTTCTTTAGTTATCACCATTGCCTTCGTTTTAATAATGGGATTCGGAGGATTTTTGGTATACAAAACTATCGTTGGTTCGCCAATTAAAATATTAAGTTATGAAGTTAGTATGGATGCGGGTGGACTCATTACCTTCATCGGATACACTGATACATTAATTTGGCCGATGATGGCGTTAGGACAAGTTGTTACTATGTATTCAAGATGCAAAGCATCATATAAAAGAGTAGCAGCGTTTTTAGACGCTGAAGAAGCAGTCCAAAATAAAGAAGATGCAATTAAATTAGAAAACGTTAAAGGAGAAATTACTTTTTCCAATTTTTCTTTTAAATATCCATCCTCAAATAATACCGTATTAAAAAATATTTCATTATCCATTCAAAGTGGCGAATTAGTCGGAGTCGTTGGTAAAGTTGGATGTGGTAAATCAACTTTATTTAATTCTTTATTACGTTTATATAATGTCGATAACAATTCAATATTTGTTGATGGTGTCGATATTATGGATTTAGATATTGCATCATTAAGAAAGAATATTGCATTCGTTCCACAAGAAACATTTTTATTCCAAGATAAAATCAAAAATAATATTGCTTATATCGATGAAGATTTACCTTTAGAAAAGATAAAAGACGCTGCTCAATTCGCTGATGTGGATTCAAATATTGAAGAATTTAGTGAAAAATATGAAACCATCAGCGGTGAAAGAGGACAAACTCTTTCTGGTGGACAAAAACAAAGAATCGCCATCGCTAGAGCGTATATATTAGATGCACCAATCATGGTATTAGATGATTCAGTTTCTGCTGTTGATATCAAAACTGAAGAAACAATATTAAAAAATATAAAAGACAAAAGAAAAGGCAAGACTACAATCATTATCGCTAGCCGTATTTCTACTGTTTTAAATGCTGATAAAATTATCGTTTTAAATAATGGGGAATTAGAAGCTTTCGACACTCCTAAAAACTTATTAAAAACATGCGATTCATTTATTAGAATGGTCAAATTACAAGAACTAGAAATGGAGGAAGTTAAATAATATGGAAAATAAAAAAGACATATTAAAAGAGAAAAACGTTCCTTTACTAGTTACATTAAAAAGAACAGTTGGCTATGCCAAAAAAGAAATTGCTAGTTTTATAATTGCTTTCATTTTAATTATCGCTAACGTGTTATTCGCTTTAGCGTTCCCTCTTTTAGTAGCGAAACTTACTAATGAATTAAAATTAGATGCTGATACTATTAGTTTACAAGTTATCATCATTATTGCTGTAAGTTATTTATTGCTCAATATTGTCAGTCAAGTATGCTTGTATTTTGAATCGATGACATTAACAAAAGCTGGACAAAAAATTATTTATAATCTTCGAATGGAAGTATTTGAACATATTGAATCAATGTCACAAAATCAATTCAATGAAATGGCGGTTGGTTCTTTAGTGACACGAGTTTGTAATTACACAAATCACATGTCTAATTTCTTTACGAATACTTTAGTTAATATTCTTAAAAACTTATTAACAGTAATTTCTGTCTATGTCATCATGTTTTTCATTTCATGGAAATTATCTTTGATAATGCTTATTTTCGTGGTAATAATTTTCTTCACTTCATATTTCTTCTCAAAGAAAATCAATAAAACATTTAAAGAAGAAAGAAACGCTTTAAGTGATTTAAATACCTATTTAAATGAATCATTATCTGGAATGAAAATCATTAAAATATTTAACCAAGAGAATAAATCAGAAAAGAAATTTAATGAGAAAAATAATTATTTTTATAACATTCGAGTTCGTGCGACAAGAGCGTTCTCATTTTATCGACCATTTATTTCTTTCTTATACATCGTTAGTATAGGAGCAGTGCTATATTTAGGAACAATTTTCGACCTCAATGCCGGGGAAATTGTTGCTTTCTATTTATATTTATCAAACTTCTTTAATCCTGTTCAAGAATTAGCGGACAAATTAAATGATATCCAACGCGCGGTGACTAGTAGCGAGAAATTATTTGCCCTTTTAGATATTCCTCCTGAAGTCATAAATAAAGAAGGTGCGAAAGATATCGATAAATTTATTGGGAAAATTGAATTTAGACATGTTTGGTTTGCTTATGAAGAAGAGAATTGGATTTTAAAAGACGTTTCATTTGTCGTTAACCCAAAAGAAACAGTTGCTTTTATTGGTCCAACTGGTGCAGGAAAGACAACAATATTAGGATTAATTGTTCGAAATTTTGAAATACAAAAAGGTCAAATTTTAATTGATGATATCGATATTAAAGATATTACTATTGAATCACTAAGAAGAAGTGTTGGACAAATGTTACAAGATGTATTCCTCTTCAGTGGCACGATTAAAGAAAATATCACATTATTTGATGATAAATACACTGATGAAGAAGTCTATGAAGCTGCGAACTATGTCAATCTCACTCCAATTATCGATGCACTGCCAAATAAACTTAACGAAACTGTTATCGAAAGAGGAGATAATTTTTCAGCAGGCCAAAGACAATTATTATCTTTCGCTCGTACAATATTGCATAAACCACAAATAATGATATTAGATGAAGCGACAGCGAACATCGATACTGAAACGGAAGTCGTCATTCAAGAATCGTTAGAAAAAATAAAAAATATTGGAACGATGTTAATCGTCGCGCATCGATTATCCACTATCCAACATTCAGATAAAATTATTGTTATTAAAAATGGTGAAGTTATCGAAAGCGGTAATCACCAACAATTATTAAAACTTAAAGGGTATTATTACAAATTATATCGTTTACAGTTTAATGAACAAAAATAATCGCGAAATATTTATTCAATAAGTTCGCGATTATTTTTTATTGCCTTCTTAACTTTGGCACTTTTTATACTTATTACTATTAAATATATGATTGAGAAAAATATATAAATAACAACAAATCCTTGATAGAAAAGTTGAAGTAACAACAACTTTTCACCTTCACCAAAGATTGAAATCAAAGAAAATTGTAATGATTGTATAGTGTATAACGCTGATAATAAACCAAATAATGTGATGACTGTATCATATTGTGATTTATGTTTCCTCGTCGCATTTTTAATTGATGTAACCATTTTAATTGTCGCATATAACGCATATGCATAAATGATCCAATCAAATAAATAGACAGGTTTATCTTTTTCTAAAACAGTCAATACCATTGAAAGGACTAAAGGGAGCGTAATCAAAACAAAAGATAAAATACCATATAGATAAATATATTTACTATTTTTATTCAACCGAAAAATTGTTCTCGCTATTGCGAATAAATAATACATAATCGCATAGTTAAGAGATAAAAAAGAAAAACTTTTAAATGTCGATATTGTATTAACTACTGCCAGAAAGAATAATCCAATTAAAGACAAATATAAGCCTAGTTCTTTTTCTTTATAAAATTTAAATATCTTTTTGAGTGTCATTTGTTTCAGTTAACTTTGTTATTAAAGAAATAATCAGTTCAATATCATCCTTACAATCATTATCAACCCAAACTTTAATAATGGAAAGAATTCCGCAAGTAAAAAATGAAAAAATATATTTTTTTTTCATTCTCTGGAACATTAAAATAAGTCAAAGAATGACTAAATATGTTGTTATATAAAGTTACCGCTATCGGTTTGATGCCAAATAAATAATGTTTTTCATGCATTAAACGATAAATCTTATTATGTTCTTTAACAAACAATAAATATGGTAATAAAAATTCTTCTCTTGTTAATACTTTCTTGGATAAATCTACTTTACTAGAATTGACAAAATAAGAAATGAAATCTTTATTAACATTTTCAATAGTTTCTTTTAATAAATCATCAATTGACTCGTAATGTAAATAAAATGTTGAACGAGATACACCTGCTTTATGACATATTTCCTTAACAGTAATGTATTCAAAATCTTTTTTCTCAAGCAAAATTAAAAGGGCTTCATTCATCAAAGAAGCCGTATTAAAATACTTGCTTTCATTCTTATTCAAATGAATCCCCCTCCTTCTTATTGTTCGTCAGTAATTTCTTTCGCTAATTCAACAATATCGTTCGCATATTTTCTTTTGGAACTTTTTAAAATTTTACTATAAATTGGATAATTAATCGATACACCAAAAATACCAACGACTCCAACGATAATGCCAACAATAAACGCGACATCACCGCTTCCAATAACTTTCATCGCTAAGCACATTCCAACACCAAGCACTAAAGCCATAATAATTCCAAAAGTATAAGCAAATACTTCTGCTGGTAATTTAGCTTTTCTATCGAGCTTTTTTAACGCTGTTAATTTGCTTTCTTCTTTGATGATATAATCGCTAGCGATTCTTTCTGCTACTGTTTTGTTTGTATTCATTACATTTTCCTCCTTTAATGATTACAAGAAAATATTAACGAAATGAAAATGTAATTCGAATAACACAAAATCTAATTTGTGTCCATTTTTGAAAAATTAAATTTATAGACTTTTCGCTAATTGATAAACTGCGATTTTATCACTTTCTTTAACGGAATTAACTTCATTCGTCGAAGTTGCTAAATAACTGCCTTTAAATTCTACACCATCGAAGCATTCAATCCACCCACTTAAAGATACGATAGTTTTATCAATTGAAGAAGGTTCACTATCTGCACATGTCGCGATTAGATATATTTCTTTAAACTTATTTTCTTTAATATATAAAGGATTTAATCTATCCAAGAGAGTTTTTAATTGACCAGACATTCCATAATAATAAATTGGAGTGAAAAACACTAAAATATCCGCGTTAGATATGACGTCTAAATATTTACAAACATCATCATTAATAATGCACTTACCTGTATTTTGACAAGATAGACAGCCTTTACAAAAATTCAAATTCATCCCTTTTAGTGTGATGAATTCAACATGATATTTCTCTTTGATACCTTCTAAAAAACTTTTAGCGAGAATTTCTGAATTACTTCCATTTCTTAATGAAGAAGATATAATGACAACATTTTTCATTTTTCCCTTTACCTCTAAGTTAAGATTTTATCTTTATATTAATATAATATAAGTTATTTGTTATTAATTTTATATTAACTTGAGAATAAAAGATAATAAGACTTAAAATAATTAAGAAGGAACTTATTCAATGAACGAATCAAAGAAATTAACATATTATTTAGCTAAATTAGATAAAGAAACACTATTTGTTCATGGTGATTTTTATGATTTCTTTAGAATGTATGATATCAATAAAAAAGATTGGGTAATAACAAAACTGACATATTCACAATTACTACATGACTTTCAAATAATAGAAATAGATGAAGATAAAGCAAAAGAAATATCGAACAACAACCTTCCAATAGAACTCTATCAAAAATATCAAGATTTAATTAATCATAAATAAATACATTAATGATTAAATTTATAATGGAATCTAATATCAATATTTCTAATAGGAATCATTTTATAAGAATCGTCTTCTTTTAAGTATTTTTTATCAAAATACATTATACCGTGTTTGCTTAAATCATAAGGACGCATAGCGAAATATGTGTCTTTTTCGATATTCGCAAATTTTTCTTTGAAATATTGGATACCATAATATTTAAAATCATTAGCAACGATCTCACTTGAAGAATATCTATCAATTTCATCCGCTCTATTTTTTCTAATATTAATCGTATCAACTGCATCTTTATAATCAGATGAAGTTTTATATTCATCATCTAAATACGAAGCATTCCAAGCTGCGGAGTTCATCGTTTGTTTTAATGCATTTGAAGCACTATTAGTTAATCTTATTGATGTCCAATGATCTTTACTATATTTTGATGGATAAAAATGCACTATTGCGTAAGGTATAAATTTATTACCGTATAAATCAAAAGCGTAAGAACGTGGTAATTCAAATCTAACATCGACTGAAAAATATTTAAAATCATAACTTGGGCTATACATATCAGTGTAAATGTTCGCTAATTCGGTACTAGAATCATGAATAAAGTTATAAAAGTTAATATAATTTTTATTTACTTTCGCGCGATACGCTAAAGGAGAAATTGAATTTATTTTAAGTAATATTTTTTCAATTTCCAAAAAGTCTTTATCAAAAGTTTGTGAATTAACGTATTCAGAAGATTTCGTATCGAAATAATAATCTTCCAAATGTTTAAAAGCTTTCTTAATGTCTTTTTTAACACCTAAACCATAATAATAATGGATGCCAAGTCTTTTATTACTCTTCAAATATTTTAAACATGTAAAAGCATTGCGATAATCAGCTTCTTTCCAATAATCCCAATAGACATTCCATAAAAATTTACGGTCTTCCGCACATTTAAAATCACCGAGAATATCAATGCTTTCTTTATCATCATTCTTAATTACTTCTTTTGGATAAGGACAAACTACATCATTAAAATATGACTCAAGTGTTCTTTGAGAAGATGATGTAGTTTTATTAGAGATAGAAGAGGTAGTTCTTGATGAACTTGAACTTGAAGTATTAGATACAGCAGCGAGTTTTCTTTCTTCTTCCTCTTTTTTAAGTCTAGCTTTTTCAGCTTCTTCTCTTCTTTTTCTTTCGACTTCTTTTTGTCGCTTTTCTTCTAATAAAGCTTCCTGTTTCTTTCTTTCTTCTTCCTCTTTACGTTTTCTTTCAGCTTCAATAGCGTCTCGGCGTTTTTTATCTTCTCTAACGGCAGTAAGTTCCGCGTTAATATAATCATTGAGGATTTTTTGTTCTTCTTTTAAACGGGCAATTTCTAATTCATCTTGTTTTCTTTTTTGTTCTTCCATTTCTTTTTGTCGTTTATTTTGTTCACGTTTTAAAAGAATTGGCGCTTTTTCTTCTTTTGATCCATAAAGCAAAATTTCATCTTCACTTATTTGACCATTATTGAGTCGCTTAATTGTTAAAACCATCCATTTATTGAATATTTCAGTTAACTTTTGCTTGTTTTCTTCTTTTATTTCAATTTGTTTTTTGCTTTCTTTAATATAATTTTCATCAACAAAAGTAGTCAAAATATAGCAGATATCTTTATAATCCGTCTCAAATAAAATATCTGTTATATTTTCAAAATACATCTTCGCATATAGTTCGTTATTATTAATCTTTTCTTTAATCAAATAACCCATGTGCGTTAAAGCGCGAGTAATATAATTTAAAGAATCTTCATCAGTTAAATGTAGTGGGGAAATATGTAATACATATGCATAATAGTAATTGAACAAAGTATCTTTATCAGTCTTTTTATCGAGATTTGTCTCGTAATAATATGTGATATCTAGTTCATCACTACACTTCGATTGAATTTCACTAAATAAATTATTTGCATTAGTTTTATATAATAAAGCTTTAACTTCTTTATCATCATTATTAGCAACAGAAAAAACACGAGGCAAAGACTTAATAATAGAATCATATTTGTCATATAAATATTGATTAGAAGAAATATCAATAATAAATTTTTTTAATTGTTTATTTTTCTTTAAATAAATGGTGAACTTTTCTTTATAAGAAAGGTTAAAATATTTATTTGAAACATTATATAATTCAAGAGCAAATAATAATTTTTCATATTCATTAAAATACGGAGCTTTCATTGCATAGCAATTATTTTCAAATAGATATAGCGAAAGATCTAACACAATATCATCTGGCTTTAATTCTTCTAAGTGTTGGATATAATTTTTATCATTGATAAACCATTTCTTTATTACTTCATAATCAATGAATAGACCTGATTGTTTATTTAATTTTTCTAAATAATAATTTTTTAAATCTTCCCCATTAAATGAATCAACTTTCTTTTCATAAGTTGATTTTGGGAAAGTATTTTTAACATAATTTCTTTCATAATATTCTTGGTCTATTAAAAATTCTTTCGCGTCATAACATCCTAAATAAGCACTCATCAATAAATAATCAGTTTCCACTTTGCCTTTTGAAACGAAATATTTGAAATACTTTTCTCCAATTAATTCATATTGTCCTTTTTCTTCTTCTGGAATAGAAATTTCATACGGGTATCTATTTCTATTAGTGTAGTTATATTTAAAAATCACAAGAGGAGAATAATTTAAAACATCGTTTTTAATATAATAACTTTCAAATGCTTTATGAGAAATATAAACACAAGAAAAAGATTTTTTATTAAAAGCATCGAAAGTTTTTACTGCACATTTCGAAGATAAATAAAAGCATTTCTTTTTATTAAATAAATTAAATGATTTAAAAGAATCTTTTGTTAAATAATAAGAAGAGTCATAACAAATTAATTTTTCTTTGGATGTTGGTATCCGCAAATCATTTGCGGGGGTTATTAAATATTTTTTTCTTTTCCCTTTTTGGGTAAGTTTTAAAACATGGATTAGATAAAATCTATTAAAATTTTTAATTTTTCCACATGTAAGATAAAAATCACTTGAAGTATACGCAACATTATTTTTAATGAAAGGATTATCTTCAAAATATATGTCATTATCATATTTTTTAGATACTGATGTAATTTCATCGAAAGAATCTTTAAAACGAATAGTGTGATAATTAATTGTAACTTTTTTTAAAGATAAACATCCATAAAATGCTTCGTGATTGATAAAGGCAACATTACCACAGAAGAGGACATTTTCTAATAAAGGATTAAATAAAAAGGCATTCGCATTTATAAAATCTATATCGCGATTAAATTCAACTTTTTTAAGTTTTGGATAACAATTAAAAGATAAGCCTTCAATAACATTGATTGGTTTATCACATGATTCAAAGATAATGTTTTCTACTTCATTTTTTATTTCTTCACCAATTATTTTATTATTAAAAACTTTGATGGGTTTATCAAAAATAATCGTATGAGATGTATTATCATATTGATAACAAATTTTATTCATTTTTATTTACCTTTTTATAATCTATTTATATTCTATTATTTATTTTAACAAATTATTTATAAAAAGTTATAGATAATAAAAAATATTTATTAATTTGAAGATTTAACTAATAATAAATCATTTATTGAAGGACGAGTTTTCTCAATAACAACGAAAGTAATTGAAGACAAAATTGTTCCTAATAAACAAATTGCCATATCTGAAATCGTGTCATATAAGCCAATATCCAAATATCCTTGAATAGTAATCATTTCTCCACTGGCTAAATAAATTTCTGTCTTAACTATATCTTGCACTGCGAAGGGATGATCATGAGAACCCTGAAGTAAATAGGAATAAAAAGTATGGATAACGCTGTCTTCATTCATATCGAGTTTAAATAAATAACTCATAGAAAATTCCATTAATTCCCATATTCCAGCAATAGCTAATGAAAAGAAGATTCCAAAAACTAAACATGGAACAAAAGTATGTTCTTTATCTTTTATTAATCGATGCATAATGCCATATCCAAATGAAGTAAATAAGACACCAGAGACACAGTGTAAAATCAAATCAAAAGTTGGGATGATAACATAAAAATCATAGACTGTGCCTAAAAGCGCACCAGCAAGAAATATAGTAAATACAGCGTTTATAAATGTAGGTATATAAATTTTAAATAAATATTCGAAAATGAGAATAAAAATTGGAAGGAAAATATACGCAAAAGGTAATAAAGCGGAGGTTAAGGAACCTTTAAAAGAAAAATAAATTCCTGAACCTATACAAAACAAAACATATAAAATCCAAAGAACTAAATTTATTTTATCTTCAACAACTCTTTTAGATATTGATTTGACCATATTTACAAATTTACTTTTCATATAAACACCCTCATAAATATGTTATCAAAAGTACTATTTTTATTAAAGGACACATAATTAAATATGTGTCCATTTAAAACAATATATTCAAAAATGCTTGTTAAAGATAAACTGACTATTAATTATCTAAAAACAAGTTTATTAATTATCGCTACCAAAATTAAAAAATGCAACTTATTCATAACTAAAAAACCTCCATCATAATGATGGAGGTCAAAATCAATGAGCAATTATTTAATTGGCACTTGAATTTCAGTTAACCAATCTTGAGGATTATCTTTATTCCAAATCCCATCGATATAACATTCCCTTGGAAAATCAATAATTTCTAATTTATTTTCTTCAATATATTTCATTATCTTAGCATATGATTTTCCTAATTCGTCATAAGCACCTTTATGATAAATACAAATACACTTTGTTTCAGGAACATCTTTGAATTTAATATTCTCATTTTCCTTAAATGGAACATCTTCTTTAATGACGGCTTGAGAGTATCTAATTTTGATATTTTTCTCTTTATATTCGCCATCTAAATAATTGACATAGCAATAATCAGGATCAACACATTTAATGTTTGGATTAAGACTTAAACATTCCATTCCAGAATCAACGATAAATTCTGATGTCTTACTGTAGTCTTTAATTGTTCCTTCTTTAAAATAAACATAACACGCATGTATTACCTTCTCAAAAATCTCTTCATGCATCACATTTTCCTCCAATAAATAATTTATTTTGGAGAGCTTGTTATAGTTTTCAAAAATGGTATGCTCTAATTCATCTTTTTTATTTCTAAGTAATTCAGTTAAGGATTTATTTTCAATGATGATTTGTTTTATTTCATCGATGGTTAATCCAATCTGTTTTAAAGACACGATTCGAGATAATTCTATTAATTGATTGGTCTCATAATATCGGTAACCCGTGTATGCATCCACGTGTTTTGGAATTAAGATTCCCTCTTTTTCATAATATCTCAGTGCCTTTATTGTTACTTTTGATAGTTTAGAGAAATCACCTATTTTTAACACTATTTTGCCTCCGAAGTTATTTATACACCTTACCCTAAAGGGGAGAGTCAATACATTTTTTATATCTTTTTTATTTTACGAGTTTTTAAAATAAATAATTTGATTTTTCAAATTAAATTCTTCATCCAATCATCAAGAAATTTCATTTGTTTTTCAGTATGAAACCAATGTTCTCCACCTTCCATAATAGTAAGAGTAGCCCCAATATGTTTTGAAAAGGATGTTATCGTGTTTAAAGGAGTTAAATTGTCATTTTCACCATATAAAATATGAGTAGGAATATTCCACTTAATTAAATTATTACGAACATAACAAAGATATTCCCATGATAATGTTTCTCCATAATTGGTCACTATTTCTTTTTTGTTGCATAGTTCTTGTTCGCTAACATTTGACCAATTCATCATATCCATAATTAATTTTTCCATATTAACAATTGAGGAAATGAAAAAAGCTTTAGTAATCTTTTTATTTGATAAGCCATTCATTGAGAGGAACGCTCCAAGACTATTCGCTATTAAAATGATAGAATCATATCCCACACTTACTAAATCAAAATAATCGGAAAATTCTTTTTTTGCATTCCATGGATTTTGTGATTTATAGTCAAAGCCAATAACGTCAGAATCTACAAATAAAGATTGATAGTGTTTTGCTTCATCACCACTACCGCCTTTACCATGCACATATAGGACTAATTGTTTCATTATGTTTTTCCTCAAATAATTCTATATTGTTTATGCTTTTTTCAGTAGTTTTCTTATAAAAGTATGATTAGGGACACTCCAAAGAGTGCATTAATTAAAATGGATAATTTGTAATTTATAACATTTTATATTCATCTAAGTTAACTTTATAATTAATGACAATTATCCCATCTTTCTCTAACTTTTCCTTTTGTTTTTCTATACCACCAAAAGCAAATTTTTTTGATAAATTTCCTTTACTATCAACAACTTTATAACACGGATATTTATTTTCATCCGGGTTATTATGAAGAATATTTCCGACAAATCTTGCCAATTTTTTATTCCCCAAATATTCTGCTATTTGTCCATAAGTTACTACTTTACCTTTTGGGATTGTTC
>JBJEDU010000035.1:0-82086 GCA_051872395.1 Bacilli bacterium
TGCCGATGTCATCTGTTTAATATTTTTTTGTTGCAATAACTTTGTCATCTAACATTATATAATATAAATTTATAAATTTGCTTTCATTTCAATAATAATATCTCTAAGTTCTGCTGCTCTTTCAAAATCAAATTCATTCGCTGCTTGTTTCATTTGCTTTTGAAGTTCTTTTATTCGTAATTCAATTTCTTTTCTACTACCATGTTTACTAATTTCAATAATTGAAGAAATTTCATCATCAGAATTATGAATAGGTGGGGTAATAGGCTTGACAATTGTTCGAGGAACAATCCCATTTTCTTCATTATATTCATTTTGAATTTCTCTTCTTCTATTCGTTTCAAATATCGCTTTGTTCATCGAATCGGTCATACTATCCGCGTACATAATGACATGTCCATGTTCATTTCTCGCTACTCTTCCAATAACTTGAATCAAACTAGAAGAACTTCTTAAAAATCCTTCTTTATCAGCATCTAAAATAATCATCAAAGAAGCTTCAGGAATATCTAAACCTTCTCTTAATAAATTAATACCCACTAGAACATCATATTTACCTTTTCTTAATTGATAAATAATTTCACTTCTTTCTAATGTTTTTGTTTCATGATGCAAATAGCAAACTTTTATATCTCTATCTTTTAAATAATTAGTGAGGTCTTCACTCATTCTAACAGTCAAAGTCACAATAATTACTTTTTCACTTTTACTAATGGTCTTATTTATTTCAGAAATAATGTCTTCGATTTGACCTTTGCTAGAACGTACTTCTACAAGTGGATCTAAAAGTCCTGTTGGTCGAATAATTTGTTCAATAATCGGACAATCAGTATGTTCCATTTCATATGCGGCAGGAGTTGCGGAAGTGCAAATAGTTTGAGGCATTAATTTTTCAAATTCTTCAAAATTTAATGGTCGGTTATCTAACGCAGATGGAAGTCGAAAACCATACTCTACTAAAGTTTGTTTTCTTGATCTATCGCCGTTGAACATTCCGCGTATCTGGGGCAATGTAACATGACTTTCATCAACAAATAATAAGAAGTCATCTTCAAAATAATCTAATAAGCAGAAAGGTCTTTCTCCTTCTTTTCTTTTATCGATATGTCGAGAATAATTTTCAATTCCTGGACACATTCCAAATTCCAACATACTTTCAACGTCTTGACGTGTTCTTAATTCTAATCTTTCAGCTTCTAATAATTTTCCTTGTTCTTTAAAAAATTTAAGTCTTTCTTCTAATTCAACAAGAATTGTTTTAGTAGCGTCTTTAACGCGGTCATAAGTTGAAGCGTGATCATAAGCAGGAAAAATTGGATAAGTATTATAGGTGTGTTTAACTTCACCAGTTAAAGCATCAACTTCAATAATTTTTTCGATTTCATCACCGAATGTATCAATTCTAATCACAATATTTTTATCGACATTTAATGGTGAAATTTCTATGATGTCACCTAAAATTTTAAAAGTTCCAGGTTTGTAGTCAAAATTGTTTCTACTATATTGAGCTTCAATAAGTTTTTTCGCAAATAATTTTCTATCAATTTCTTCGCCAACACGAATCGAAAATACTAAATTACGATATTCATCAGGGTCAGTTAAACCATAAATTGAAGCAACAGAAGCAACCACAATAGTGTCTTTTCTTTCTAATATAGAATTAATAGCACTGGTCCTAAGCATTTCAATTTCTTCATTCATCAACGCGGTTTTATCAATATATGTATCTGATTTTGGAATGTATGCTTCTGGTTGATAAAAATCAAAATTAGAAACGAAATATTCAACACGATTATTCGGAAACAATTCTTTAAATTCACTATATAATTGACCCGCTAAAGTTTTGTTATGAACTAAAACTAAAGCTGGTTTTTGTTCTCTTTCGATAATATTTGCCATCGTAAAAGTCTTACCAGTTCCAGTTGCTCCTAATAAAACTTGAAGCTTTTTGCCGTCATGCAAATTTTGACAAATCTTTTCGATAGCTTGAGGTTGATCACCAGTTGGTTTAAATTTAGATTCTATTTTAAATTTATGATCACTATTTATCATTTTTTACATTCTTTTCTTCTTTGGATGAATACTTTTTAAATCCTTCACCATAGACAGCGTTAGTTTGTGTGAATGTTATAAAAGCATGAGGATCAACCTTCGCAATATAATTTTTTATTTTGTTGAATTGAGTCTTATCAAAAACAATTCTTAGTATTGGTCTTTGTTCACCTTTATATCCACCAATCGCGGGAATAATTGTTGCGCCCCGTCCCAATTCATCTTGAGCGTATTTAGAAATTTCTTCATATTTTTCAGAAATGATATCAACCTGATAAGATGTCTGTGAACCGATATAAATATATTCAATCATCAGTGCACAAATAAAGGCTGAAATAATGCCACATAAACCATTGATAAGATTATCTTTAATCAAAGTCATACCTAAAACGATAATTATTGCATCAATGAAAAATGAAGAAATTGATTGTTTGATTTTAAGATATTTTTCGATAATGAAATAAATAATATCCACTCCGCCAGAAGAACCTCCACCAACGAAAGTTAAAGCGACACCTCCGCCAACGAAAGTGCCACCAAAAACACCACAAAGTAAAATATTTCCAGTCGAAGTATCAGAACATATTTTTGAAGCTAAATCATCAAAAACTGATACACGAACAAATATCGAAATAGCGATAGGATAAACGATAGACGAGAATAAAGTTTTTAATGCAAATTCTTTACCAATCACGAAAAATCCTATAACCCACAGAACCCATGTCAAAACGAAGACAATAATATCAGTAATATCAAAATTAAAGGCAGGAAAAGCTTCATTAACAAGCACGTTAATTAAAATGCCAAGACCTGCTAATCCACCTGAAATAATTGTCAATTTTTTCAAAAATATAACTGTGCCGAAAGCGATAAGAACAGAACCTACAAAAATAAATAAACCATTAAAAAATAGTTTTTTCTTATCTAAACTCGACCATTTTTCTTTTAATTTAACCATTTTGTTTCGACTCCATTTGTAAATATGAATAGAGGAATCCATCTATTTCCCCATTCATCACTTTGTTGACATCACCAACTTCATATTCAGTACGATGATCTTTTACTAATGTATAAGGACAGAAGACATATGAACGAATTTGTGAACCCCATTCAATGTCTTTCTTTTCACCTACAATGTTGTTAAGTTCTTTTTTTCTTTTCTCTTCTTCAAGAAGGAAAAGTTTCGCCTTTAACATATTCATTGCCATTTCTTTATTCATCAGTTGAGAACGCTCAACTTGACAAGAAACCACAATGCCAGTAGGCAAGTGAGTAATTCTAACTGCGGTCTCAACTTTATTGACATTTTGACCACCAGCACCACCACTACGATATGTATCAATTTTTAAATCGCTATCTTTAATTTCAATGTTAATAGAATCATCTTTAAACTCTGGAACTACATTGACACTAGCGAAACTTGTATGTCTTCTTTTATTGGCATCAAAAGGGGAAATTCTCACTAAACGATGTATCCCTTTTTCGCCCTTCAATAGACCATAAATGTTTTTACCAGATATTTTAATCGTTACCGATTTAATTCCAGCTTCTTCACCTGGTTCAAAAGAAAGAAGCGTCATTTTATAATGATGCTCTTCACTAAAAAGAACATACATACGGTAAAGCATATTTGCCCAGTCTTGTGCTTCAGTGCCCCCTGCGCCTGGATGAATTTCTAATATCGCGTTTAAATGATCAAATTTACCAGTAAAGAGAATATCGATTTGAAATTCTTTAGCCTTTTGATTCAATTCGCTAATAGATTTTTTAATTTCCTCAAATAAGAAAGTAGATTCTTCTTCATCTACGGATTCTTCATACATTGAAATTAAATCTTTAATATCTTGAGTAGATGAAAGTAATGATTTATTTGTATTAACTAATTCACTACAATAATTGTTTCTATCAATAACTTCACGAGCTTTATTTGGATTAGACCAAAAATCTTCTTGAGAAATTAATTTTTCTAATTCAAGATGTTCTTCTTCTAATTTAGGAAAGTCAAAGACTAGACCCGAGTCGAAGGATTATCTCTTCGACAGCACATAATTCTTGTCTTAAAAGAACTACATCTTTCATCTTATTTATCACCTTTTGTAGGTTCACTATCAGTGGAGTTTTCTTTATTCTCTACTGGAGCAGGTTGTTTTGTCACTTTGACATTAACAAGGTTTAAAACTGCATCGACAGACGCTAAAGAGAGACATTCTCTAAATAATGAATAGCCTTCATTAACGTAATCTTGTAATGGATTGACATTCGCATAGCTTCTTAAGTGAATACCTTCTCTTAATCTCGCCATCGTGTCAATATGTTTTGTCCAGTTATTATCGATACATCTTAAGATAATACTTCTTTCGATTTTATCGACCATTTCTTTAGGCCATTCTTTTTTCAAATTGTTATATCTTGTTTGAATAACTAAACCTAAATCTGGACCAGAATCTTCAACAGGAGATTCATCATATAAATTTTTATTAATAGAACCAACTGGTAAGAAACGAGGTTCAACTTCTTTGACTAATAAATCTGCAGAAATTAAATTTTCATTACTATTAACTGGAACAGATCTTTTTGCTAAGAAATTACCAGTTGTAAGGAAAATATCGTCAACAATTTCTCCAATATCTTCACCTAAGATAATTTTGTCACGGCGTTTATAAACAATATCACGTTGTTTTGATAAAACATCATCATAATCTAATAATGATTTACGAGTATCGAAGTTTTGTCCTTCGATTCTTTTTTGCGCAGATGTAATAACACTAGTAATCATCTTATTTTCTAATGCTTCTTCGCCGAAATTCTTTTCGATATAAGAACGAATATTATCAGCAGCAAATCTCACTAATAAAGTATCATCAAATGAAACATAGAAACGAGAGAATCCTGGATCACCTTGACGACCAGAACGACCTCTTAATTGGTTATCAATACGACGAGATTCGTGTCTTTCTGTACCAAAAACACATAAACCACCAAGAGCACGTACTTCATCATTAATTTTAATATCGGTACCACGACCTGCCATATTAGTAGCAAGAGTAATAGAGCCTTTTTCACCAGCGTGAGAAATAATTTCAGCTTCTCTTGCGTGGTTTTTAGCGTTTAAGATTTCATGTTTTAATCCTGCTTCATTCAATAAACGAGAAATTTCTTCACTCGATTCGACTGAAACAGTACCAATTAAGATTGGTTGACCTTTTTCGTGTCTTTGTTTTACTTCTTCAATTAAAGCACGAAGTTTTGGTCCTTTATGAGCATAGACAAAATCTGTCGCATCTACTCTAATAACTGGTTTATTTGTTGGAATACAAATAACACGCATATTGTAAATTTTTCTAAATTCTTCTTCTTCAGTTTTCGCTGTACCAGTCATACCTGCCATCTTGGTATATAATCTAAAGAAATTTTGATATGTAATAGTCGCCATCGTGACTGTTTCTTGTTTAATTTCGACATTTTCTTTAGCTTGAATAGCTTGATGTAAACCATCAGACCATTCTCTACCAGGTAAAACACGACCTGTATTTTGGTCAATAATTTGAATTTGATTTTCTTGATCCACTAAATAATCAACATCGCGAATCATAATGTAATTTGCTTTAAGAGCATTTTGAATTCTATGAACTAAATCAGCATATTGTGGATCATAAAGATTTTTAATACCGAACATTCTTTCGGCTTTAGTATTTCCATCATCAGTTAAGTTAATGGTTTTCATCTTAACATCGATGGAATAATCTTTTTCTTTTCGTAATGCTTTAGCAAATCTATCTGCGACCGTATATTGACTAGCGCTGGCTCTAGCACCACCTGAAATAATAAGAGGTGTACGAGATTCATCAATTAAAATTGAGTCAGCTTCATCGACGATACAGAAATTAAGTCCTCTTAAAACTCGACCATTTAAATCAACGGCCATATTGTCGCGGAGATAATCAAAGCCTAATTCCGAGTTTGTAGAATATGTGATATCACATAAATATGCTTCACGTTTTTCTGAGGTTGTTTTTGTTCTTAAGTTAACACCGACGGTTAAACCTAAGAAACGATAAACTTGGCCCATCCATTCGGCGTCACGTTGTGATAAATATTCGTTGACGGTAACAACATGGACACCCTTCCCAGCGAGAGCGTTTAAATAAACCGCCATCGTGGCAGTTAATGTTTTACCTTCACCGGTTTTCATTTCAGCGACATCACCATTATGTAAAACTAATGATCCAATAATTTGGACTTTATATGGAAATTCACCAAGAGTTCTTTTCGCAGCTTCGCGACAAACTGCAAAAGCTTCATATTTAATATCTTCTAATGTTTTTCCATTCGCTAGTTGTTCTTTAAAATAAGCTGTCTTTTCTCTTAATTCATCGTCAGATAATTGACTCATCGCTGTTTCATAAGCGATAACTTTATTCGCTTCTTTATCATATTTTTTTAACATGCGTTTATCAAAGAAACCCATCTAATATCACCTTTCACTTGAAGCGTGCCTTTCTAGATAAAAATTAAATTATTAAATTATTCGTTAAATATAATAACACTAACTATATAAATTAGTCTAATAATAAATAGTATATTTATACTTATAGTTTATATGGAGTTTTTGCCATAACTAAGACCTTAATCTTTTTTGGAGAGTAGGGTTTTATTAAATTAATCATGGCCTTAACAGTTGAACCAGTAGTAAAAACATCATCGACAATTAAAACATTTTTATTCGTTAACATTTCCCCGTTTTCAATTCTTAAATATTTATAAATATTTTTTCTTTCCTCTTTACTGACGTCAACTTGTCTTTTAATTATGTCTTTAAAAATGATGTTTATTTGTTTGTTTTTCATTACTTTAAACATTTCTTGAACATGATTAAAACCTCTATCTAAATCATCTTCTTTACTTGATGGAGCGCAAATCAAAATATAATTTGAAAATAAAAAATTTAGATATGATCGATAATTTATTAAAAATACATCTTTGAGACAAATATCATAACAACCTTTAAATTGAAACAATAATTCTTTGATAAAATCATCGTATTCATATATGGATAAGCATTGGATATTTTCAAATTTAAATTTAAAAAATTTTGGATTCATCTTTGTTAAGCAAGATGGGCAAATCTTTGAAGAGTGAGCAAAAATAAAAGTGAACAAATTACTTTTAAAAGTAGATAAACAAATTTCACAATGAATTGTTTTTCTCTTTGATTGAGGAAATAGACTTTTCAATTTTGTCATTAATCTCATTAGCAATAAAAATTACCTTTCCAGTTGGAGCATCTTTTTTTCTGCCCACTCTTCCACTTATTTGCTCTAATGAATATTCATCGTATATTTCGTGATTAGCGTGCATAACTATCACTTGTAAATCTTTGACAGTTACTCCTCTTTCCAAAACAGAAGTAGTAACTAAATAATCAAGATTCCCGTTTTTAAAAGATTGGATAATTTCATTTCTATTTTCTTTTTTAGAATGAACAACATTGCCGTTTGGGATAAAAAATTTGATAAATTTATAACCAGACTCTGAAAGAAGAATAGTAGGGAAAAATACAAATAATCTCTTTTTGTTTTTTATCAATTTTTTCATTATGAAAACTAAATAAAAATAATCAAACGGGGATGCGATTCTTTTAAATTCTGGGATTGGCAAATCATAACCATGAAAACGATGATTAAGATGCAATACTTCAAATCCATCTTGGGAAAAGTAGTCAATTGTTTCTTTGTTAGGGGTTGCACTTAGCAAAATATAGGGGCCTTTTAAAGAAGATACAAAGAAATGATTGAGCAGCCTATTATCCTTGAATGGAAATGCATCGATTTCATCCATAATCAATAGATCAAAATAAAAAGTATATCGATATAGTTGATGTGTAGTTAAACATATAATATCCGCTGATAAAATCGAAGTATTTCCACCATATACTGCGACGACAGTATTATCTAAAAATATTTCTTTCAACCTTTGATATATTTCAATCACAACATCTTTTCGAGGAATAGCAAAACCAATAGATAATTTATTTTTTAATGCATATGATATGACCTTTAAAACTATTTCTGTTTTTCCTGCTCCACAGACAGCATGGACTAAACTATTAACATTATTTTTATAATTTGATAAAAGTTTATCCGATAAAACTTCTTGCTCCCTCGATAACTTATAAGACAAATACGCTCGATATCCCTTTGGGTTAGTTTTTTCTATTTGTCTATTGTTTTGAAATTTAATACATACCCGACAATATCTAACCCCCTTTCTTATGCCGGTTAAGTTTAAATCTTTGTTTCCACATATAGGACAAATAAAAGGACTACCCATACTATCTAAGTAGTCCCATTTTTTGTCTTTTGATTATAAATTATTTAATTTTTTTAACTAAAAGAAGCAAAACATAAATTGTTAATACTAACGATAAGCCAGTATCACATAACACTGCGACCCACATCGGAAGCTTAATAAATGGAATTAAAGATAAAACCATAATAATAACTTTTATTGAAAGCGCAAAAACGATAGAAGAAATAGCCTTGAATCTAGTTTTTTTAGCAATCTTAATCGCGCTAACCAATTTATAAGGGTCATCATTCATGATAACAATATCAGCGTTATCAACAACACTATCACTGCCTAATGAGCCCATCGCGACACCAACATCACTAAGTACAATACTTGGTGCGTCATTAACTCCATCGCCGACATAGCCAGTCGCTCCTTTATTATTATCAATAACCTCTTTTAAAGAAGATAATTTCTCTTCAGGTAATAATTCATATTTAACTGATTTGAGGTTAATTTTATCAGCGGTAAATAACGCGCTTTCCTTTTTCGCTCCAGTTAACATTACTGTATTAATATCATGATTATTTAAATATTCGATAGTCTTATATGAACCTTCTTTAATTGTGTCATCTAAAGAAATATATCCATAACATTTATTATCAATAACTAAATAAATATTAAGTAGATTATACTCAGCTGAAACAAAATCTATATTGTGTTGTTTCAAATATGATTCATTTACAATTTTAATTTCTTTTCCAAGATAAGTATATTCCACTCCATGACCTTGAATTTCGTTAAAAGACTTAACATTTGCAACATTTACACTATTTTTTAACAAAGAAACAACAGCTTTTGCAATTGGATGAGAAGACAAAGATTCACCCATGACAATGTAGTTATAAAATTCTTCTTTAGAAATTTCTTCAGATATTTTTTCACCAACTAAAGAAAATTGACCAGTTGTTAAAGTTCCAGTTTTATCAAAAACCACTGTTGATAATTCATTTAAACGATCTAAATAATTACCACCTTTAATAATAATTCCATTCTTTGCTCCTAAAGCCACACCACTAAAATAACTAAGCGGTACCGATATGACTATTGCGCATGGACAAGAAATTACTAAGAAGGTTAAAGCAGTATAAAGATAATTACTCCAAGTACTCCAGGCCCAAACATTTGTAAATAAACAAGTAAATAAAGGTGGAAATATAGCGATAATAAGCGCTAATAAACAGACGATAGGAGTATATATTTTAGCGAATTTATTAATAAAAGATTCAGCTTTGGCTTTATGTTCTCCGCTTTCTAAAACCATATTTAAAATTTGTGATGTTTTAGAATTGGTAAATGTTGAAGTAGCTTCAATGGATAAAGACCCATCTTTTAAAATGGTCCCAGAATAAACAACATCATTTTCATTTACTAATACTGGAACAAATTCTCCAGTTAAAGATGATTGATCAATCGTTCCTTTTCCTTCTTTTACTATTCCATCAACTGGAAGAACTTCACCAATTTTTATTTTGAGTAAATCTCCTTCTTTAATATCATCACAACTTATTTCTTGAATACCCCCATTACTTAATATTTTAGATGCGGTTTTACTTCTCATATCAATTGTATTAACAATAATATTTTTTGATTTAATCAAAGAAATTTCTTCAAAAATATTACCGACTTGAGAAAGCATAATAACAAGAATCGCTTCATTAAATTCCAATATGCAAAAAGCACCAATTGAAGCAACGACCATAAGTGTATTTTCATTAAATATAGTTTTAATAGATTTAAATCCTTTAAAGAATTTAATTAAAAAATCATAACTAATAAGTAAATAATCAATAATATATAAAGTAAAACTTATCCACCAAACTACATCGTAAGACTTTTTACTTAATGGACTAATAACAAAGATATTTATTAATAAGATAATTAAAGATAAAACTATCCTTCCAATCAAAATCATTATTGGCTTAGTAATAATCTTTGTTTTACCACTACTACGATTATCATTTTCAAATTTTGTAATGGTAATATCTTCGTTTTCAATTTCTTTAATTAAAGAAAGTAATTGTTCGTTTTCTAATTCGCTATTTTTATAAACTACTGTTAATTTTTCATTTAAAAAATCTAAGTTACAAGATTCAACTTCTTTATTAGTAGCAATATGATTTTGAATTTTTAAAGCACAATTAGGGCAATCAATCCCTTTAATTTTATATTTAATCTTCTTCATCTTTTAATTTCTCCTTTGCATGTTGATAAGCAACAGAAATTAAAAGTTGAACATGTTCATCATCTAAAAAATAAAAGACATAATTTTTTTCTTTTCTAAATGAAACAAGTTTCGCTTTCTTTAATATTTTTAATTGATGTGACACTAAAGATTGAGAAGCATTAATCTCAAATTGAATATCAGAAACACATTTTTCCCCTTCAAATAAACATAATAATATTTTTAGTCGAGTCTCATCAGCGGCTATTTGTAATAACTGTGACATTTCTGTCAATAAATCTTCATTAATTTTATCAATCATAATTTTACCTCTATATGAATAACTGTTCATATTTCAATTATTATTATATGAATAGTTGTTCATATTGTAAACAAAAAAATATCCTGGAATAACCAGAATATTAATTTTTTATTAATCATTGATATTATCAATGAAATCTACACGAACTTGGTGTCTTCCACCTTCAAATTTAGTATTTAAGAATATTTCTAATCGGGTGATTATATCATTTAAAGCCATAAATTTTTGTGAAAATGATATAACATTCGCGTTATTATGCTTTCTCATTAAAGAGGCAACTTGATCATTATACGCTAAGCCGCATCTAACACCCTTAACTTTATTTGCAGCCATGCAAACACCTTCGCCACTCGTACAAATAACTACGCCATAATCAGCCTTTTTAGTTTGAACATCTTTAGCGACTTTATAAGCATATTCTGCGTAATTACAAGAATCTAATGAATGTGTTCCTTCATCAATTACTTCATAATTATGTTCTTTTAAATATTTAATAACTTCTTGTTTATATTCATATCCGCCATGATCTGAACCAATGCTAATTACCATGTTTAATAGCCTCCTTTATATCAATAAATTTAATACTTCCTTCTCTTATTAATTTTATATCATCTTGCGTTAAGTCAACAATAGTGGACGCAACAGATTTATTTGAATCAATTTGAACCAAATAATCAATTTCATCTTTAAAAACTTCATTTACTTCTTGATAAGTTAAACAAGGTTTTTCACCACTTTTATTAGCGCTCGGCACTAATAATGGTTTATTTGCAATATTTAATATTTCTAAAGTGACATCAAAATTAGGAACTCTTATACCAATTATTCCACTATTATGAGTGACATAACCCGGTATATTATCTTTTGCTTTTACCAAAATAGTTAAAGCTCCAGGCATAAATTTATTAATGATTAATTTATCTCTTGAATTTAATAAAGCAAATTTTTCGATTTCATCAACATTTTTTAACATTAAAGTATATGGCTTATTTTCTTCTCTATTTTTGATTTTGTTCAATTTTTGATACGCTAAAAAATCATCATAAATTACCCCTAGTCCCATAACAGTTTCCGTAGGAAAAGCAATAACACCATGATTATTTAAAGCATTTAAAATTTTTTTTGAATCGATGTTTTTCATAATTAATTTTTAAAAATAAATAAAAATCTATATTTATTATACATATCTTTTTTAAAGATATATGACATATTATTACTTAAATTATTTTTTAAAAATATTTCTAAATCATTAACAGAAGTATCTTCAATTTCAAATGCGAATAAACCATTATCGTTAAGTAAATCCATTCCCTTTAAAATGATACGCTCATAAAATTCAATTGGATTAGAACAATATAAAGCGATTGATGGTTCATATTTATTAACATTTTTGTCAACAGTATTTCGATTAAAAATATATGGTGGATTAGAAATAATCACATCAGCGTTTAAATTATTTTTTAATGGATATTCTAAACAATCTGATTTGATTATATTAACTTCAAGTTTATTATTTAATGCATTAATTTTACTAACTTCAATAGCCTCTAAAGAAATATCAAATAAATACACATTCGAATTTTTAAAATAATCTTTTAAAGATAATCCAATTACTCCACTTCCAGAACAAACATCAAAAATATTTATTTTTTTATCTTTGAATCTTTCTTTAATTAATTTCTTAGATATTTCCACTAATTCTTCAGTTTCATTTCGAGGAATTAAAACTCTTTCATCAACATAAAAATTTAAAGAACAAAACGAAACATTATTAGTAATATATTGGATAGGATATCCATCTTTTATTAAATATAAATATTTGTCAATTTTATCGATATTTTCTTTTTTTATTTCATCATCAAAATGAAAAGGAAGTTCATTAAAAGAAATGTTTAAACAAAAAGAAAACAATTCTTTAATTACTCTATCGTTTAAATATTCATTATCTAATTCTTTTAATTGAAAATATAGTTCACGAATTTTCATTATGATTCTTGAGACATCTTTTGCTTTTGGTCAAAGTGAATCAAAGCTTCAATAACTTCCTCTAATTCACCTTCCATTACACGATCTAATTTTTGAATAGTAAAACCAATACGATGGTCAGTAACACGATTTTGAGGATAATTATATGTACGAATTTTTTCAGAACGCTCACCCGTTCCAACTTTTAACCTTCTCTCATTGCCAATTTTTTCTTGTTGCTCTTCGAGAAGTGTCGAATACATTTTCGCTCTTAACATTTGCATAGCAATAGCTTTATTTTGAAGTTGGCTCTTCTCTGTTTGACAAGCGACAACAATACCAGTTGGAATATGTGTAATTCTAATTGCTGATTCAGTCTTATTGACGTTTTGTCCACCAGCGCCTTGAGAATGATATGTATCAATTTGTAAATCGTTAGGATTAATTTGAACATCAATTTCATCTGCTTCAGGCATGACAAGAACGGTCGCTGTTGAAGTATGAATTCTACCACTCGCTTCAGTGCGAGGAACTCTTTGAACACGATGTGCACCACTTTCAAATTTCAATTTAGAGTAAACAGAATCTCCCTTAATCATAAACGAAACTAACGCAAAACCCCCGGCTTCTGATGGATTTTCATCTATCATTTGAATTTTCCATCCTTGTGTTTCTGCGTAACGGGTATACATTCTAAAAAGGTCACCTGCAAAAATATTTGCTTCATCTCCACCAGCAGCCCCTCTTATTTCAACAATAATATTCTTATCATCATTTGGATCTTTTGGTAATAAAAGGGTACGAAGTTCTTCAATGAGATTATCTTCTTCTTCACATAATGATTTATATTCCATTCTTCCCATTTCAGAAATTTCAGCGTCGCTATCACTACTCATTTCAAGTGCTTGTTCTTTTTCTTCAATAATTTTTTTGTATCTTAAAAATTTCGAAACTTGGACATCTAAAACCGCTCTTTCTTTTGATATTTGTTTAAAGTGATTAATGTCTTTTAATGTTTCTTCATTCAATAATTCTTCATCGATTTCTTTTAACCTATTTTCTGCAGTAGAAAGTCTTTGATACATGCTATCGTCCATAAAAGAACCTCCAAATCGCAACTTATAATAACATATCTTTAAGATATAAAAAAGTAGTTAAGAGTATTATTTGCTTTGAATTTGATAAAATTAATAAAAGTTAATTAATATTATATATTAACTATTTAAAGAAACTGCTAATTTATGTATAATCTTTTTAGGTGATAAATTATGGCATATAAAGCATTATACAGAACTTATCGTCCCACAACATTTGAAGAAGTTGCAGGGCAACAACATATTGTTAAAACTTTAAAAAACGCAATTAATAATAACAAGATTGCGCATGCATATTTATTTACTGGTCCTCGTGGAACTGGTAAAACAACCATGGCTAAATTATTAGCGAAATCTTTAAACTGCGAACATGGAATCGGTTGTCAATGTAATGAATGTAAAAACTGTTTAGCGATAAATGAAGGTTCACATCCAGATGTCATTGAAATCGATGCTGCGAGTAATAATGGTGTTGAAGAAGTCCGTGATTTAATTGAAAAAGTTAAATACGGAACGATTTTAGGTCGCTATAAAGTTTATATCATCGATGAAGTTCATATGATGTCGACTGGAGCATTTAACGCTCTATTGAAAACTTTAGAAGAACCACCAGAACATGTCGTATTTATTTTAGCGACAACTGAACCAAATAAAATTCTTCCCACTATTTTATCTAGATGTCAAAGATATGACTTTTCTAAATTAAGCGATAACGAAATAAAAGAAAGAATCAAAGAAGTTTTAGTCAAAGAAAATATTGAATATAACGGAGAAGCTGTCGATTTAATCATCTCTCTTTCCGATGGAGGAATGCGAGATGCATTATCTTTATTAGACCAAGTTTTAGCGTATTCAAATAATGTACTTAACCCCGAAGATATTCTCGAAGTATTTTCTATTGAAAGTAAAGAAGAAAAAATCGGATTAATCAGCTCTATTGCTAAAAAAGATTTAAGCGATGTGTTATTAAGATTTAATAACTACATTAATAAAGGAACTGATATTAAAAGATTGACTAATGACTTATTACAAATATTAAAAGATTTTGTCATATTCTTAACGACCAAAAACGAAGAACTATTAACTGTTATTAAAAAAGATGATGTTAGATACATGCAAACATTTTTAAATAACAAAACTGCTTTAAAAATGGTCGATGAATTAATGTCAGCAATTAAAGATTTTAAAAACGTTAATAGCGTTAATACTCTCTTTGAAATTACTTTATTAAAACTCGCTAATATTGAAACAATCGTTTCAAATAAAAACGATGAAATCATCGAAGAAAAAGAAGTTAGTAAACCTAGTAATGAAAAGAAAGAAATAACTGTTGAGAAAAAAGAAGAAATCAAAACAAAAGTTGAAGAAACTAAAGAAGAAAAAGATGAACAAATGTCTTTATTCGATGAAGATATTAAAGACATAAATCCAGTTATTAGTAATAATATTATTTATTTAAATAATTCTCGTGTTGATCAATCTTTTGTGATATCAGATCAAAAATTAGTAGAAATAATGGTCTTATCAAAAAAAGAAATCAAAAAAGAATTATTGAATAAATGGAACAATATCAAAAAATTAGCGTTGCACCCTGTACTTGGAAAAACTGCGACACTATTATTTGATGGTCATCCACTCGTCGCCAGTAAAAACATTTTGATTATGGAATATCAAACTAAAACACTTGCTGAAAAAGTTAACAAAATTGAAATGCAAAATTCTCTTCAAGATGTTGTCTTTAACTCTTTTGGAAGAAAAATGTTTGTTTACGCTTTATCGAGAATGGATAGCATCAAATTCCAAAATTTATACATGAACTTATTACAAATTAACAAATTGCCAAAAGAAGCAAATATCACATTAGATATGGTGGGGGAATAAAAAATGAATATTCAACAAATGATGATGCAAGCACAAAAAATGCAAAGAGAACTCAAAAAAGCTAAAGAAGATCTTGCTAAAAAAGAATTCACTCTTTCTAAAAGTGGACTTATTACTGTTGTAATGACTGGAGACTATAAAGTTCAATCAATAAATATTGAAGAAGATGGTTTTGAAGCCGATAACAAAGAAATGATTGAAGAATTAATTGCTTCCACGATTAATGAACTGTATTTAGAAATCAAAGAAGTCGAGGAAGAAATTGAAGAAAAAATAACTGGACGAGCAGGAGGTCTTGGTTTTTAATGGACCATTTACCACAAATAGATAAAGTTATTGAATCATTATCTAAACTTCCTTCTGTTGGGAAAAAGAGTGCTGAAAGAATTGCCTATTCTCTTTTAGACATGGACGAAGAAGAAGTTAAAACATTAATAAACGATATTGAAATATTAAAATCTTCCATTTCATATTGTCCAATTTGTGGAGCGTATAAAGAGGAAGAAAATTGCGAATATTGTTCTAATGATTCAAGAGATAGAAGTGTCATTTTAGTAGTTAGTAACCCAAAAGATATTTTCAGTTTTGAAAAATCAGAAGAATATCATGGTTTATATCACGTTTTAAATGGAGTAATTCAAACATCTAAAGGCATTGGACCAGACCAACTCAATATTGCTTCTTTAGTATCTCGCATTGAAAAAGAAAATATTAAAGAAGTCATCATCGCCACTAATCCAACACTCGATGGAGAAACGACAGCGTTATATATCTCAAAAATATTAGAACCATTAAATGTTGAAGTTACCCGTTTAGCGTATGGTCTACAAATGGGTGGAAATCTCGATTATGTCGATGCCATAACTTTATCAAAAGCCATCGAAGGAAGAAGAAAAATTTAAGGAGAGAATTATGTTTATTACTATAGAAGGACCAGAAGGTTCAGGAAAAACAAGCGCGATTGATTGGGCTTGTAAAGAATTAGAAAAATTGAATTATCAAATAGTAAGAACAAGGGAACCAGGTGGAACAGAAATTTCTGAACAAATCAGAGAAGTTATCTTAAATAAAGATAATAAAAAGATGGATCCTAGAACTGAAGCTCTTTTATACGCGGCAAGTAGACGTCAACATTTAGTAGAAAAAGTTTGGCCGGCTTTAAAAGAAGGCAAAATTGTTGTTTGTGACCGTTATTTAGATTCCTCTTTAGCGTACCAAGGTGGAGCGAGAGGTCTCGGTATTGATGAAATATTATCTGTCAATATGTACGCGACAGAAAATACTTTTCCAGATTTAACTCTTTTATTTGATTTAGACCCTCAACTTGGATTAGAAAGAATTAGTCAAAACTCTTCAAGAGAAGTTAATAGATTAGATTTAGAAAAATTAGAATTCCATAACAAAGTAAGAAATACTTTTTTACTTTTAGCAGAACGTTACAAAGACCGTTATGTTGTAATTGATGCTTCTAAATCAAGAGAAGAAGTTAGAGAAGAAACATTACGAGTCATTTTAGAAAGACTATGCAAATAAAAAATTATCTCGAAAAATATCAACCAGTAATATTCCATACATTTAAAAACGCATTAAATAATCAAACATTATCTCATGCTTATTTAATTGTGGGAGAAGTTGGAACCAATCTAATTGATACCGCGAAATTTTTAGCAAAATCAATTTTATGTAATGATGGTGATCCTTTCGCATGCGATAGTTGCATTAATTGCATGCGCGTTGATAGCGATAATTATCCAGATTTAATGATTTTTAATGGTGAAAAATCAATAATCAAAAAAGAAGATGTGACATTTATTGAATCGCAATTTGAAAAAACCGCTTTAGATGACAAAGGAATCAAAATATACATATTGCATCTTGTTGAAAATATGACATTAGAGGCCGTTAATTCTGTTTTAAAATTTTTAGAAGAACCAGAAAGTAATATTTACGCGATACTAACTTCTAATAATGAAAACGCTGTATTACCAACGATTATATCTCGTTGTCAAGTGATGCATTTAAAACCAATCAAAAGAGAAATAATTATAGAAGAAGCAATAGAGGAAGGCATTACTAGAGAGGACGCTGAATTATTGTCGTATTTTTATAACGATATAAATTTAATGAAATCCGCTCTCGAAAAAGATAAAATCAAAGAATACACTAATGCCAAAGAAGCTTTAATAAAATTTTTAAACGCCATTGAAAAAGATGAAAAAGAAGCAATATACATTGAAGAAAAAGAAATTCAACCATTAGTGAAAAATAAAGAATCAATGAGATTTTTCTTAGATTTATTAATCAATTTCTTTGAACAAATATTATTGAAACAAAATAATAGAGAAGTATTACTAAAAAGTTATGATGAAATCATAACTACATTAAATAACAAACTAGAAAACATTGATAATTCTTTAATAGAATTAATGAAAGGGAGAAGTTTATTAAATTTAAATATTAATTCTTCTCTTTTATTAGATCATCTTACCCTTACCATACTCAAAAAGGAGGAAAACAATCAATATGATTTCGAATAATCAAACTGAAGTAAAAGAATATAAAAATGAAGATTTTACCCATTTCGCTGGTGTGAAATTTGAAACTGGAATTAGATTTTATTTTTTTGGCACTAACGATGATACTTTAAAAATTGGTGATTCAGTGGTAGTCGAAACTTTAAGAGGAGTAGAACTTGGTTTTATCACTTTAGCCCCTATTCCAATGGAAAAATATACTAGCGAATTAGGTTTGAAACCTATATTAAGAAGTGCGACTGACGCTGATAAAAAGGCTTATGAGGCAAATCGAAAAAGCGCTGGCTTTGCAATGGAAATATGTCGAGCAGAAGTTAAAAAGCTCAACCTCGATATGAGACTTTTAAGTTGCGAATATACTTTAGATAAAACTAAAGTCATCTTTTCATATCTTTCAGATGATCGAGTTGATTTTAGAGAATTACTAAAAGTTTTAGCCGCTAAACTTCATACACGAATTGAACTCCGTCAAATTGGAGCGAGAGATAAAGCAAAGATGGTTGGTGGTCTAGGAGTATGTGGACTTCCTTTGTGTTGTTCCACTTTCTTAAATGAATTTGATGGTATTTCCATCAATAGAGCGAAAAATCAACTACTCGCTATTAACATTCCAAAATTATCAGGCGCGTGTGGTAAATTATTTTGTTGTTTAAAATATGAAGATGATGCTTATACTGAACTAAAGAAAGATTTCCCTGAAATTGGAACAAAATTTTTCATGGATAAAATTCAATTTACTGTTTCAAGCATCAATATAATTTCTAAAACAGTGGAAATAAGAAACGAAGAAACCATTCAAAATATTTCTTTAGAAGAATTTAATAACTTAAATAAAACGATTAAAAATAGAAAAGATAAAGATGAAAAGAAACAAATCGTTCAATAATAAAGAACCTCTTTTATATTTACTTAGCACTCCAATTGGGAATTTATCTGATATTTCTTTAAGAGCCAAAGAAATTCTTTCTTCATGCGATTTAATTGCCGCGGAAGATACAAGAAATACAAATTTTTTATTAGATAGAATTGGAATTAATAAACCCATTATTTCTTTACATGAACATAATGAAGTTAAAGCTTCTTTATCATTAATTAATAAAATTAAAGAAGAAAATATCAATGTAGTTTATGTATCTGACGCTGGATATCCAGGCATCAGCGATCCAGGCCATATCCTAGTAGAAAAATGTATCGAAAATAATATTAAAGTATCGGTCATTCCTGGACCTAGTGCTTTTTTAAGCGCTTTAGTCGCCTCAAATATTGACACTAATCACTTTGTTTTTTATGGTTTTTTAGACGCTAGAACAAATAAAGCGAGAAGTGAATTAAATAAATTAAAAGATTATGAGCATACTTTAATTTTTTATGAATCGCCACATCGAATTGAGAAAACGATAAATTTATTTTATGAAGTACTTGGTGATAGAAAGTTCACTTTAGCGAGAGAATTAACCAAACTAAATGAAGAATATATTTACGGAACATTATCTGAATTAGTTAATATTGATTTCTCATCTTTAAAAGGAGAAATTGTCATTGTAATTGAAGGCAAAAAAGAAGAAAAAGAACAATCTTCAATCGATAATGAAGAAATTAAATTAATCATCAAAAAATTATTGAAAGAAAACAAAACAAAAACTGAGATAACATCGTTATTAATCGAACAATATAAAATAAGTAAAAAAGTTATTTATAATCTATTTTCATTAATCGATAAAGAATAATTTTTTATTTTCTTTATCGACTTTCTTAATATCGAAATAGGAATAAGTTAAATACATTATTATAAAAGAAACCATACCAACAAAACTCAAGGCATTGCCTTCTTTTAAATATGGTGGATAAAAGTCTAATTCATAATGATTATTTCCTTCATTAGCTAAAAAGGAAACGAAACCACCTTGAGCAGGAAATACTTCAATATTTTTCTTTTCACCATTTTCATCAATTTCTTTAACTTTCCAACCCTCTTCATACGCAATACGGGTGACAATTACTCTCTTAGAAGAATAATTAGTGTCAAAATCAAAATGGTTTGTTGAATAATTAACATTGTTTAATTTGTTTTCCTCTAAGGTAGATAAAGTATTATAAAAATCCGTGCCACTTTCATAATATAAGCGAATTGATGATTGAGCGTTAATCTCACTAAAACGTGGAACAATAATTATATTTTTAATTTTATTTTTGGTATAAAAAGTTCTTAATGATTTATTTGATGATGTCGTATTATCATCGTTATGATTATCAAATAAACAAATATTATCGTTTTCATCTAAAAAATAAACATTAATCTTTTTATTGCTTGTAAAAGAATATTGAAGAGTGAAAATATTTCCTTCTTCATCAAATGGGAAATAAGAAAATCCGCTATTGGATAAAAAGATTACGATGTGATTAGTAGAACTATTCGAAGCAGTTGGATTAGTTAAAGAATAGTTAGCAGGTATATTTTTTAATTCATCCAAACTCATTTTTAATGGATTTGAAGAACCTGTCGAATAATAATCAAATTGTAATGAAATATTTTTATTTAAAGCTTGCTCATTACCAAAATTATAAATAGTTTGTTCAGTTAATGTATTGTTAGATAATTCAAGAAGTCGATCATAATACTCATAAGAATAAAGTCCACATTTTAAATATAGTTCTTCATTTCTTAAAGGATAATATGATGAACTCGCTAAAGTAGTTTGTTTATCTTCCATTGAATTATATGTCGCGATTTTATCAAAAGAGAAACCTAAATCGATAAATTTCGTATTTCGATAAACATAAAATGAATCATTAGGATATAAAGAAGAAATATCTTCAAAATAAAATGGAACGTTGATGTTTACATCATCTAAACAAGTATCTTTTTCAACAAAGTAATATTTAATACCTAAGAATGTATCTAAGTTGGCTCTTTTTTCTACGTAAGATCCACTCCACCCATTAATATTTTGAGTCAAACGACTCCAAGTAATAAATTCCACAGTGTTAAAGTTATAAATAGAATGAAAGAAACTAACACCATTATAATTATTTCTCATCCCATCATTTCTTGCAGAATCAGTAGCTAAAGAAGAATAACATCGATAATATGTAGGGTCATCTTTTTTTATCCTACTTGTTAAGGCGTATAAATCTTCATTTTTTTCTAATCCATTATTGACAGAATTATAATTTGTGTAACCATGGAAAATAGTAATTAAAGAACCCATCGTCACTAATTCGATACAAACAAATATATTAAAAGCTTTATAATAAGAACCCTTTTTAAGTGCGATACGAACGACAAAATAGAAAACAGTTACATATACTAAATAAATGATGAGAGGTATAAATAAAGGCATTCTTTCACTAAAGTTATATTTCTCATTATTAACAAGATAATAAGCGATGAGCACTGATGCCACTCCACCTATAAATGCAAATAAATAACCAAATAATAAATGAAGAGGTTTCATTTCTTTAATTCGATCAATATATAAACCAACATAAGTAATTAAAGAAGTGGCGACAAACAAATACCATCTCGAATATGGTTTAGTAAAACCAAAGCACAAATAATAGAAAAATGGAGTGAAAATTGCAAGGATAAAGAAAATTATGGCAATAAAATGACTTATTTTTCTTCTTTTAAATGAGTCAATAATCGTCGGCACTAATAATACAATAAATGGAGAAAAACAAAATAAAGAACCCGCAACATTATCATAAGATTCATTACCTAAAACAGTTAACGGTGTACCTCTATCGCTTGTGGTTGGGAAGAAAAATTCAATTATTGGATATAAAACCCGATATCCTTTATTTCCCCCATCAACATCATTAAAAGAAAATAATAATTTTAAAGCATCAACAATTTTTCCTTCTTTAAATGCTGATAATAAGTTTGCTAAATAAGTAGAACTAGTAGCCCTATCACTATTAATAGCAATCATCGCGCCAGGAAGGACAACTACTAGTGATAAAAGAATGCCAACTAAAAATCCAATAAAGCCAATTCCTAAGATAATTAGATTATCTTTTGCATTGTTTAATTTTAACCTCTGGAAATATCTAAACATCGCATAAATAAAAGCGCAAATAACGAAGCAAATAAAGAAGAAATAATTGGTTACACCCATTAAAAGTAATGACACCATTAAAACAAATGGGCGTTTTTCTTTTAATATTTTTTCTACACCTAATAAGATAAGAGGAAAAAAGACTGCAACTTCAGAAAAATGGTTAAACCATAAATACCAACTAACCCAACCAGAAAAAGCGTACGCTAAACCGCATAACATCGAAGTCTCTTCTTTAACTTTGAAATAGCGAATGTAAAAATAAAACGCTAATCCTGAACAAGCTAATTTAAGTATAGTCATCGCCGCCATAACTTGTGGAATAATGGCGCGAGGAAATATCAAAGTTAATAAGAAAAAGGGATCAAATAAATAATAAAAGGAATTTGAACCAATATTATTTGCCCCTAAATATGTATTAGTATCATAAAAAACAAATTCACCAGTTTTAAAGAAATGATGCCAATCATCATATCCATTTAAATAAAAGGAAAATTGTTGAGCGCAATAATCTCCAGAATATGGAGTTGTAAAATTATTAGTAATTAAAATGGAAAAGAAAAATAATATTCCCATTATTAAAAGGAATAAAAAATATTCAAATTGAGATTTATGATTTTTAAAAAAATCTGTAATCATCAATAAAAATTTATTATTAGATTTCTTTTGATTATTTTTAAAAGCAATATCCATCTTCATTATTATAAAATCAAATAGAATAAATTGCACTTAATTCAAATAAGGATTTTTATAATTTTTTATAAAAATATTCTTGTAATTTATTTTTCACTTTTCTAATATAGAAAAGAAAAAGTAGGAAAATTATATGAATACAAGAAATATCGCCATTATTGCTCACGTCGACCATGGAAAAACTACCCTAGTAGACCAATTATTAAAAACTGCAGGGACATTTAGAAGCAATGAAGAAGTTAATGAACGTGTCATGGATAGCAATGATATTGAAAGAGAAAGAGGAATTACTATTCTCGCAAAAACTACTTCAATTTTTTATCATGATTATAAAATAAATATTTTAGACACTCCTGGTCATGCTGATTTTGGAGGCGAAGTTGAAAGAATTATGAACATGGTTGATGGCGTTCTCTTATTAGTGGATGCCTTTGAAGGAACGATGCCACAAACAAGATTCGTTTTAAAGAAAGCATTACAAGCTCACATCAAACCAATTGTCGTCATTAATAAAATAGACCGCGCCAATATTGATATACAAAAAACTTTAGATGAAGTTTTAGATTTATTTATAGAATTAGGTGCTGATGATGATTTATTAGATTTCAAAGTTGTTTATACTTCCGCTTTAAAAGGAACATCATCATTATCGCCTGAACTCGAATCACAAGTTCCAGGAATGGATGTATTATTTGAAACAATTATTAAAGAAATTCCTGAACCTAATGCTGATATTAACGGACCACTTCAATTACAAGTAGCGTTATTAGATTATAACGATTTCGTTGGAAGAATTGGTGTTGGCACTATTAAAAGAGGAACGATTAAAGTCAATGATAATGTCGCTTTAGCGAGAAATAATGACACTGTAAGACAATTTAGAGTAATGAAATTATTTGGTTATCAAGGTCTTAAAAGAGTGGAAATCGAAGAAGCTCATGCTGGTGATATTGTCGCTGTCGCTGGACTTAGTGATATTAATGTTGGTGAAACCATCTGCAGTGTCGATAATGTTGAACCACTACCAAAAATTAAATTAGATGAACCAACTCTTCAAATGACTTTTGGAACAAATACCTCTCCATTTTCAGGAAGAGATGGAAAACTTTTAACTGCTAGAAAAATTGAAGAAAGACTTTTTAAAGAGGTTCAAAAAGATATTGCGTTAAGAGTCGAAAGAATTCCTAATACTGAAAGTTGGATAGTTTCAGGTAGAGGAGAACTTCATTTATCAATTTTAATTGAAAATATGAGAAGAGAAGGCTATGAACTTCAAGTATCAAAACCACAAGTAATTATCAAAGAAATTGATGGAGTAAAATGCGAACCATACGAAGATTTAATGATCGATGTTCCAAACGATTATGTTGGAGATGTCATGACCACAATTGGAGAAAGAAGTGGCGAACTCATTAATATGGACGCTGGTGATGTCACAACAAGAATCGATTATATTATTCCTTCTCGCGGTTTATTAGGATATACGACTTCATTTTTAACATTAACCAAAGGTTATGGAATTATTTCTCACACTTTTAGAGAATATCGTCCATATAAAAAATTAGAGCTTGGAGAAAGATTATTAGGTGTTTTAGTCGCTACTGAAAGCGGATTAGCCACTCCATACGCTTTAGAACACGTTGAAGAAAGAGGAACAATGTTTATTGAACCAGGTGTTGAAGTATATGAAGGAATGATAGTTGGTGAAAATCGCTACGACATCGATTTAGCGGTCAATGTGGTTACTAAAAAGAATTTAACAAATGTTAGAAGTTCAACAAAAGATAACACTGTCGTTTTAAAAACACCTCGTAAAATGTCTCTTGAAGGTTGCTTGGATTACATTAATCTTGATGAATTAGTGGAAATTACCCCAAAAACTTATAGGATGAGAAAGAAAATATTAAATACGGTCGAAAGAAAGAAATATGACGCTCATCAAAAAAGAGATAATGAAAATTAATTATTAATTAAACAAACTATATTTATAAAAAAACTAGGTTGTATCAATTCGCCTAGTTTTTTCTTATATTAACTTTAATTATTAAAAGTTAAATTATTCGCTATCTTTTTTTATACCTGCGACATCACTGACAGGGAGAGAAAAAGCAATGCCTTGACAATCAGTTCCTAATCCCGCCGCGGTATTTATCGCTAATAAAACATTATCTCTAATTGATTGATGAACGAGAATTAAAATTAATTCTTTATCTGGAGAAATGGTAATATCAAATTTGGATGTTAATTCTTTAGTAGCGGTTCCTCTAGCGTGAAGAATTGTGCCACCTTTCGCTCCTTCTTTTCTCGCTGCGTCCATAACAATATCTGAATAGCCAGAATTGATAATGACAACAAGACATTCATATTCATTTTCTTCTGTAATAATCTCTTCTTTTTTTGTTTCTTTTTTCATAAAATAATCCTCGCTTACATCTTTGAAAATATGCGATATGCAGTAACGGAAGATATGGCTTTTAAGTCTACTGAAAATCCAATTCCTTTACTTGAATCATCCATTTTAAAATAGGCTTCAAGTTCAACTTTATAAAGAGGTAAATCTTCTTTTCGACATAATGTAAAAACTATATCTTTTTTATTATTTTCAATTCCTAAAATGTCATAGACATCTTTGCTTGCTGTTCCTAAACCAATTTGAGAAAAAGTTAAAATGGAACCGAGTGAATTAAATAATTTGGTAATAGAATTGCCTTCTCCACGAGGAACGATTGCGATGTAGAAAGAAAGTGGTTTAATATCACTTCGATCTTCGTATTTTTGTTTAACTTTCTCAACTTTTTTCTTAATTATTCTCGCCATAAAATTAAACCTTAAAAGTGAATAATTTGATTATCATCTTGGTCGTAAACAATTTTTCTATTGTGGAAGATAATCTTCATTTCTTTAACCTTTTCGACCATACCTAATAATTGAATACCGATAATTGGTGTTAACGCAATAAGTGCGACAACACCAAAAGAAGTTGAATAGTAATCCGCGGATTCGCCATATAAAGTGAATGTTACACCTAAAATTAAAGGTAAGACAAAACTAACAGACATTGGTCCAGAAGCCGTTCCACCACTATCGAAAGCAAAGGCTGTATATATATCATTACAAAAGAACATGAGAACTAAAGAAATAATATATCCTGGAACCATGTAATACATAATTGAGAAATTATAAATCACCCTAATCGCACTAAGCATAATGGCTAAACCAACACCAATAGAAAGAGTAATTAAAACTGTTCTCTTTTTAATTCTTCCATCACTTATTGCTTCAATTTGTCCAGTTAAAACATGGACTGCGGGTTCACATAAAATAGTTAATAAACCTATACCAAAACAAATGAGGATAATGACTATTGGTTCATGTTTTCCTAAAAGTGAACCAATCATTCCTCCGATAGGATTCATCACTGCACTAACAGCGGTTAAAAATAAAACTAATCCGACATAAGTAAAAGCAAAACCAGTAAGTAACTTTAATACTTTCCTTCTTGGAAGTTTAATAAATATTAACTCATAAATAAAGAAAATGACTAAAATTGGTAGAATCGCCATTAAGACTTCAATTAGAGAACCTAATGAAGTTGCACTGCTTGGTAAAAGAGCTTTAATAAAGTTTGACCATTGAGGATTATTAATAGCGAATTCAAAGTAACCTGAAATATTTTTATTTAAGATAATTAGTAATGTCATAGTAAAGATTGGTCCAATTGAGGCCATTCCTACTAAACCAAAAGAATCATTCGTGGAATTTTTACCACCACGAACAATCGCTACACCAGCGCCAAGAGATAAAATAAAAGGCACCGTCGCACTACCAGTAGTAATTCCACCACTATCAAAAATAAATGGAAGGAAAGTCGGATTATTAAGTGCGCATAAAATTATGAGCATAAATGTTATCGCATAGAAAAATAAATACCAAACTTTTAAAGAACCATGAATGATAATTCTAATAATTCCGATAACGACAAATATTCCCACTCCAACAGCGATAGAGCCAATCAATAAAAATTTATTAATATTTACTTGCTCGCTGACAACGATAATCGATGGTTCAGCGCATGTAATAAGCGCACCTAAAATAAATGAAAAGATTATAATTATCCAAATATTTTTTTGTTTTGATAAAGAACTTCCCATATATTCTCCAACTTTTGATAAGGAACTAGAGGCTCCAATTTGAAAGAGTGCTAACCCAACAATTAAAACTAAGGCACCAACTAATAAAATTGGATAATTAGAAGATGGTAAAGGAGTTAAGCCTGTCAAAGACAAAATAATGACGATACCAATCATTGGAAGGATTGATAAGCAACTAGTTAGAAAAGCTTTTAAATATAAATTCTTCATCTCGTTTTTATTATAAATAAAATATCTAATTGTTTATAGATGCAAAATAAAAATCATGTCTCTTTTTGATAAAGACATGATTTCAAATATTCTTAGTAAGAAATATCTATCTATTAAAAGAAGACATCTCTCGCTTTTTGTTTCATTTCTTTACTTGCGGTAAATGGAATACGTGTAGTGTATCCTGCTCTTGCTGCCACGATCATCTTAGTTGGCCAAGCAAATATTTCACGGTTCCAAGTCGCCACTGTATCGTTATAAACTTCTCTAGCGGCAGTAATTTCTCTTTGTAAATAAGAGTTTTGTTGCATCGCATCAGCGATTTCTTGGTGAGCTTTTAAATCTGGATAATTTTCCACTGCGACATTGATTTTCGCATTGACGTTTTCAATTTCAGTTGCCATCGCATTTAAATCTTTGTTAGCAGCGTTTCCACTACGATATTTAGCAATTTCTGAGAATGTATCTTTATCAAGAGCGATTGCTTTATCTAATAATCTTGCAACGTTTTGTAAAATGACAACTCTTTGTTCAAGATAATTATCAATTGTTGATGCATCGTGTTGGATTTTTTGTTGTAATTGTTGAAAATATTTTTTTGCATTGATTTTCATAAAAGTAAAAACAATACCTGGGATGATAAATAACACCCATAACAATACTTCAAAAAGGGTGCTGCCCCAACCAACTTTTACTTGGATTTGTTTTTCAATAACATTAATATCACGTCCATTTTCGTTAACTGGACCAGTTAATTCATCTAATTCATTAGCCATATTTTTATTTATCCTCCCTAAATTAGATATACATACTTATAATAAATTATATTTTTGAATTATTAAATAATAATTGATTATTTGCTGGGCGAAATCAAAGTCGCAAGAATACCACGTTTGAAAATTGATTTAAGTTTATCAACATTGGTATTTTTACTATATTGTTCATTTGTTTCGTTTGTTGCTTGAACTAAAATAGTTGAATTCTTTTGAAGTGGAATATATTCATACCATTCAACTGGTACGTTGTGGTAGTGTCCATCACGACCATAAACTGAAACAAAGTCAACATGTTTAATAGTCTTATATGAATAGCAAGTAACATTCACTTCATCCACTGTTTTGTCCTTCTTGATGAAATTGGTTTTTAAAATTCCAGGAGTAACACTTTCTGGATGAAGGAAATGCTTGGAATCAAATGTGTTCGCTGCTACTTCATGTTCATAATCAGTAACATTACTTGGCCAATCATATTTATAAATATATTCTTTAGTTTTTGTTTGTTGATATAAAGGAATAGATAATAAAGGAGCGAAATTGAAGAAGAATGATTTGAAATATTCGTCATTATATGAGACAAAATTATTTCTTGCATCTTCAAGATCAAAATTAATATATCTTCTTGGATCCGCGGTAATATCAAACCCTTGCGCGTGTTCTGCTTTGACAAAATTTAAATATTTATATTTATAGAAATAGAAATCATCACCATATCCATAGTCATGGTCTTTAACTAACTCCATAATGTTGTTTTGCGCAAGTGGAGTAAAGAGCAATCTAAATTCCATATCGTTATCACGATTTAAAGCATTAAATAGCATTTCGAATTCAGCATTATACATTCTGGTAAATGTTGATGGATCATCATCAGTTAATGATTTTTGCACCATTTTATCTAATTTTTTATCGAATTTTGCCGCTTCTTTATCAATATTTTTTTCATCTAATTTAGCTTTATCAGTTGGCTTACGTGAGAAAGTTAAATGAGGCGCGGCATCACACCCATAAATGAGCCATGTGTCTCTATAATAAATTGGTTTTGGTTTTGTAATGAAAGCTTCAAGAACTTGAGAATGACTAACCGTGCGATAACCATTGCTAGTTCTTTCAGTAGTCGTCCAATGAATTGTAATCGCCCCTCGATAAGTATAATCGACAATTTCTGTAACAAAATTTTCTCTTATAATAAATGGATTACCTAAAATAGAACCAGATTGCACAGCGAGAGTACTTTGATTGACATTCGTATTGGAATCTAAACCATATTTTTCATGTAAATATTCAAATTTTTTGGTATCTAAATATTTATCCATTTGGAAAAGCGGACAAGTTTTAGACACTAAAGAGGCTGGAATATTCCAATCATACGAAGCGTTTAAAGGCGCCATTTGAGCGTAGGCTTCTTGTTTTAAATTATTGGCTTCTTCAATCAGTTTATTTTTTAACGAAAATAAGTCATTGATATCTTTATTGATGTCTTTAAAACCAAAGACACAAATAATGATACCAATAATTAATCCACCTACTAATAGAGGGATAGAAATCGCTAAAGAAACACTAGAATTAAAAGCAATTAATAAAATTAAACCCACAACAGCGGCTAAGAAAAAGATAATCGCTAATGCAATGATGAAATTTTTAATAGCCTTCTTCTTTTTTAATTTTTTATCTGTATTAGAAGCTTCTTTTAATTTTGCGTAATGTTTTTTGACTGTTTCTTTATTGAGCTCTTCATCGACTTTATTAGATTTGACAAGCTCATCAAAAAACTTAATGCTATTTTCATGATGAAGGGATTTTAAAACCGATTTGTAAACTTTTAATGGTTCTAATAAATCATTTTGTTGCATTGTTTTTTCTCCCAATTAATTTATATTAAACATTTTCTTAAATTCTATTGGCATAGGCGCACAAAATTTCATTAACTTTCCAGTTATAGGATGAACGATATCAAGTTCATAAGCATGTAATCCAAGTCGAGAAATTGGATTAGAAGGATCCCCATATTTATCATCACCAATAACGGAATGATGATGTTCAAATAAATGAACACGAATTTGATTTTTTCTTCCAGTATCGATATTGACATCCAAAAGTGAATAATCTTCAATTTCTTTCATTACTTTATAATGGGTAATTGAATATTGTCCATCTGACTTCATAGATGAATACATCATATTTTGAGCGTTCTTTTTTAAATAAGATTTATAAGTTCCGCTTTCATTTTCCATGTGGCCTTCCACTATCGCGAAATATCCTCTTTTTTTCACGATGTCGTTCCAATTAGACATAAATAATTCTTTGAGTTTTGGACTTTTAACAACCATCAAAACTCCAGAAGTATCTTCGTCTAGTCGATGGACGATAAATATACGATTATGTTTATCTTTTTGTTGAACATAATCAGTGAGCATACGGTAAACTGTCGAACATTTTTCTTTATCGCTAGCGATACTAAGTAACCCAGTTGGTTTATTGATGACAATCAAATCATCATCTTCATAAATGATAGGTAAATTACTTCTAGTCTTCCTTCTAATAGGAGTGGAACTAATAATAATCGTGTCTCCCTTATATAGTTTGAAATTAAATTGAGTAATAGGCGCGCCATCGATAGAGACACGATGACTACCTAAAAGTGACTTAATAGAATTTCTTGATTGTGAAGGAAAAGTTTTTAAAAGGAAAGGTAATAATTCAATATCTTCATTGACCTTATATTCTTTTAGATTTTTAAAATCTTTGGTACGATTATTTTTCTTAACGTAATTTTTATTCATTATTCAACACTCTTTAATGATTCTACCATTTTTACTTTCTTTATTGATAGGGATAACAATACGTTGATAAGAAGTCCAGTTATAAAAGATATAACGAAACTGATGATGTAACTACTAGTAAATACTGTATAGAGGAATTCAATGAGTGAATTACGATTGACGAATAACACTAAATATTCGACAGGGAATCCAATACATAATCCTAAAATCGCCCCAATAAATACTAAAATCATCGTTTCATAAATCAAAGATTTAGCAATTTGAGAATGAGGGAAACCTAATACTTTTAAAGTGGCCATCTCCCTAATTCTTTCTTTGAAATTTAAAAACGCTAAGTTATATAAAACAACAACCGCTAAAAGGATAGCGAAAACTTTAATTGTTAAAGTCATTGTTGAAACACTTGAAAGAACGCTATTGATATTAACTCTAATCATATCTTGAGTTGTGAAAATTGATATACCCTCAACTTGATCAATAATTTGATTACCAAAAGTTTCAGGAGTTTCATCAATACTAGATTTCATTTTTACAAAACTAACACTGACAGTGTCTAGCAAAGAAGCATACTGTTCATTTGCTATTGAAACATAAATACCATGACGAGAGAAAGTTTTTCCAATCTTTCCAACAACACCACTATAATGGTTGTTTAAAATATCAAACTCAATCGTATCGCCAACTTTGTAATTTCCATCGTTCGCGACTTTTTGAGTAATCATCACTTGATTGATATCAAAATCAACATCAATCAAATCATGTTGTTCTTCTAAAACGAAGAGAGTTGTTTTAATTTGTTTTTTGCCATAAGCATTTATCGAGATAGTTCTCATTTCATTAATCGATTCAATTTCATCAGAAAAATATGATAAAATCTCATCTTTTTTAGAACTACTTCCAGTGTTGTAAGTCAACATGACATCGCCTTGATAAAAATGTTCCATATCATAATCGACTGAATGATTTAAGGTATCTTCAATACCAAATCCAGCGACTAATAACGCTGTACAACCCATTACACCAACAACAACCATGATTGATTTTAATAAATTTAATCGAATATTTCTTAAAGCCATTTTCATCGAAATAAGTTTGTTGGCTAATTTTTCTTTTTTGACATTGACTTTCGATTTAGTTTTCAATACTTTTACTTTCTTTGGTCGCATTGATTCAGATGGACATAATGAAATCTCTTTCTTTGTTGAGAAATAGACACATAAACAAGTAAGTCCACACATTGCTAAAACAATAATAAAGAAATATAAGAATGGGAAAACATAAGTCATCGTTGGTAACGTATATAAAATCGAATATTTTATATTTAAAATATATGGAATTAATAATGGTCCAATAATCGAGCCTAATACAATACCAACGCCCACTAAAACGAGCATCAAAATCATATAATAAGCATATAAAGAAGAATTTTTAACGCCCAAAGCTTTTAGTGTTCCAATTTCTGTTCTCTCTTTGATAATGAGTTGAGAAATGGTAGTTAATATAACTAAGATAGCGACAAAGAAAAATAAAAACGGAAAAACAATCATCAGTTGATATGATTGGTTAATATCCATTTGAATAATGGAATTAAATGGTTGATTTTCTAAGGAACTAACATATAAAAGTGTTGATTCATCAGGGTTATTCGCATATTTATTTTCGTAATAAAAAGAAATATCGTTAACAATTTGATTAACTTTCTTTTGATTTTTAACTTTTACTAAATACTGATTCGCGAATACCGAATCATTCATATAACTTTCTAAATATGCCTTAACGAAATTCGCGAAAGCATCACTCATTCCATTTTCTTTTAATCCTTCAACAATTAAATCGATTAAAACATATGTAACATATTGTTTAGAAATGACATAACTATTAGATGAATAATCACCATTTTGAATATTTTCCACAAATTGCATCGTCCCAGTTACTTTAAAAGGTAATTCAAATAAAGTTCCTTCGAATTCATCTAAATCAGATAAATCAAGGTCGGGAAATTGATATTTTAACGCCATCAAAATATAACTTGTTTCAATAGATAGAGTTACTTCATCACCGAGTTTAACTGGGTTTTTATAATTCTTTTCATGAGTTAAAGTATCATCGATATATAAAAAACAATCGTCTGGTAAACCAGTATCCTCTAACTGTGAAATCACAATTGGCTTATTAATAATCGGATATTCATCATAAATACAGGCGACCGCGGATGAACTATTTAAAAAAGTTGGCAAATATCCACGATGAACAACTTCTCCTCCACCATTTGAAAGGAGGATATTATTTATCGCAGACTCTTCATCAACGTTATATCCTTGACAGGTGACATAAACATCAGCAGCGTTTCCTTGATTATAAAATCTATTGGTTCTTTCGCTGAGAGATAAAGAGTTACTAGCCAAACCTAAAAATAACGTAACCGCAATTGTCGCTATTCCGATAATAGCGATGAATTGACCTAAGCTATGTTTAATACTTCTCGTACATTTTTTAAAGAAAATCATTGATAATTTCACCAACTGATATCCTCGATTTCTTTAATTTTGCGATTCTTTTTATCGCTTTCAATCTTGCCGTCTTGAATATGAATAACTCTCGAGGCAACTTCAGCGATTTTCGCATTATGTGTCACAATAATAATTGTGGTATTTTGAGTTTTGTTAATATTTTTTAATAATTTTAAAACAGAGGTACCGGTCTTTGAATCTAACGCTCCAGTAGGTTCATCACAAAGCAATAATTTTGGTTTTTTAACAATCGCTCGAGCGATAGATACTCTTTGTTGTTCTCCTCCACTAAGTTGTGAAGGAAAATTATTTTTTCTATCTTCTAAGTTTACCGCTTTTAAAGATGCTAAAGAGTTTTCGTTTTTCCCATTAGAAACTAACTCCGCGACCATGACGTTTTCATAAGCGGTTAAATTAGGCATGAGATTATAAAATTGAAAGACAAAACCGATGTCTTCGCGACGTAATTTAGATAAACCTTTATCATTTAAAGATGTGACATCAACATTTTCAACTTGATATAAACCAGAAGTAGCTTTGTCCATACCTCCTAATAGATTCAATAAAGTGGATTTTCCTGCTCCTGAAGCGCCAAGAATAACAATAAATTCACCTTTTTCAATTTCAAAAGAAATATTATCTAAGGCCACAACTTCATTTGATTGTCCTTGGTTATAAATTTTAGATAAATTTTTTACGATAACTTGTTTCATGTATTTAATTTTAATATATAAATTATATAAATTAAATAAAAATTGATTTTATTTGATATAAGTAAAAAAATAAGCAAATAAAAATGACTTCTTAATAGTAATTTTTTTAAGAAGTTATCTAATAAAATTATTTACTCTTTTTAAAAGATTTTATTAAGAAAATGAAGGCGGTAATTTCTGGTATGACAATACCAATAAACAAGAACACTCCAGCGATAGGTAAAGAAGAGGAATGATCGATGAAAAATAATGGTGTCAAATCTCTACTAATAATATATGGACAAACACAGGCTGAAATGATTCCATATGTGACAAAAAAGACTGTCACAGAAATCGAAATAATATAGAAAAGAAGAAATAATCTTTTATCATTATTTTTATGTTTATAAACAAGATAAAATATTCCATTCATCGTCATTAATACAAGAATGAAAATATATGGTAATGACAAATACCAAGTATCAGTTATTCCACCAATAAGTAAATATATAGAATGGAACGCTGCACCAAAGAAATAAGTTGCAACGCATAGATAAATAGAGAATAAAACCAAATATCTCTTTTTTACTTTTTCTTCAATGGTTTTTTCAATTTTTTCTTCTTTGATTGTCTTAAATGAATAGACAATTAAATAAATTGATAAACATAAAATAGCAAGAAGAATAATTAATACATCATAAGGGAATAAAGGAGAAATATTTTTTCCAATTGAATTCCATCCAAAAGAAATGAACATATTAATAAATTGAATTAAGAAAGCGAAGAAAGAAATAATAGTCATTGTAATTGAATAAGACTTCAAAACACGATGCTTGCTCGCATAATTTAAACAATGTTTATAAATGAAAAGGTAACATAAAGTAATGAGTGGAATGATAAATAAAATGATTGTTGGTAAATAAGTTAAAGAGCCTCTCCCAGAATGAGAGATAATTGGAAACATCGTGTAAAAACCTTTAAAGGCAAATATCGAACTTATGACAAATAAGATACAAAATAAAGTAATGAAAATAGTTTTATTTTCAAAAGATTTCAATATTCTATTCATTTTCATTAATCTCCTTATTTACAATTTCTTCAACACTCATTTCATTAAATTGTCCACTATAGGTAACCTGGATTGGTTTCATTGAGAAAGTCTTATCATCTTTTAATGTGATGAAAGTTCCACCCATTAAAAATGGATCATGATATATCCCTTTTGATGATTTTAATCCATAAATTAAACGAATTGGAAAATCGGTATTTTCACCTTTTATATAATGGAAATCAGAAAAATTAATATGGTCATGACCACAGACAATTCCTCTCGTCGAACGGAAGGCATTCATCGTTTCAAATAATAAATTACTACGATATCCAGAAGCAACACCACTTGATTCTTCCATTCTCCAATAACTGTCTCTATCCGTGCCAGAAACACTCATACCAACTTCTTCCCAAGCTTCTTGAAATTCTTCTAAAGGAATATGGAAATACGCGATTGAGGGAATTAAATCAACATCGGATTTATTGACATCATCACTTAAATTATTTGCGTATCTAATTTGCTTTTTATACCATTCAATTTGATCATCATGAATGACATCATAACCTAAGCCATAATATGTATTAGAATCTAAAACATATACTTGCCATTTCGTATCACCATTTTCTTTTAAATTGATGACATAATTCGCGTTTCCATATACATTATCACTTGGATTTAAAAGAACTGAATTACGACATTTTTTTACGACTTTATCAATATATTTATTACCATATAATCCTTGTAAATCGTGATTGCCATAAGTATAGGCAAAAGGAATATTAAAACTATCGATAAAAGAGAAAAATTTAGAAACGATATCGCTATTGACATCCATGAAAGTATCGCCATTTAAAACGATGAGGTCGGGCTTAGCTTCTTCTTTGGTTAAACCTTCAGTTTCACATCTTGCAAAAATAACGTTTTCAATATAATTAAATTCTTCATCTAAATCTGTGAGAATTGATAAATGAATATCATTCAAAGATAAGATAGTAAAATTTTCTTTGTAATCAAGTTCATTAATGTAATCAGTTAAAGGAGGATTACTAACTTTTTGACAAGAAGTCAAAAGGGCTACTAAAAATAAAGGTGCAATTTTATTAAATTTTTTCATTAAACTACCATCACTTTCTAAATATATTTTATACACATTTTTAAATATTCTAGAGCAACATTTTTATTTGTGGTCTTTTCAAATTCATAAAACAACGCATTAGAATTTATTTCTAATAGCAAAATTTTATCGTTCTTATCAAAAAGAAAATCAAGACCTGCATATTTAATATTATATACTTTAATAATATTATTAATAATTTCAATTTCTTCATTATTAAGATTATAAATTTCAGAATATGTCCCTTTTAAAAAATTGGATCTAAAATCGTTATCATTTCTTCTAATAATCGCACCAAAGATTTGTCCATCGATTATTAAAACACGTAAAGACCTACCAACACTTGATTCAATAAATTGTTGAAATATCAAAGTGTCTTTATAATGTTTTTTATATTCATTTATCGCGGTTTGTTTATTATCGATTAAATACACTCCTTCTCCTAAAGAGGAAAATGATTTTTTCATAATGTATGGATAAGAGAGTTCTTTTTCAATAAAATCTAAGATTTTTAAATCTGACTCATCTAATTCATTAAATCTTAATGGAGCGAAAATCGTTTTAACTAAAGGGATTTGATGATTTAAACCATATAAATAAGTTAAACCTTTGTCATTACAAATATGAAGAAACATTCCATCAGTGAATATTGGAATTTTTGCCTTACTAATTAAAGACGCTAAATAGAAATCTTTATCTAAATATATAACAAAAGAATACGCCTTGATTTTACTAACATTGACTAAACCTTGTTCATCAATAAACGCCAGTGTGCCATCATTAATTTTTATATCGAAATCAATATTTAATTTTCTTCCTTCATAAATTAATCTATCGATTTTATATTGGCTTTTCTTAATAGTTTTATTAGTAATTATTAATGCTTTCATAATAAATATAAAACGAGAATTAAAATAAGAATTACTAGCAAAATGAAGATAAATAGTGAACATATGATGATTTTTGACTTATTTATCTTCAAATTATTTTCTTTTTTTAATGAATAAACCATATGATAAGACATGTAATTACTTTCAAAATAAGTATATGTTTTAAAAGAATATAAAGGTTTAAAAGACAACGATTCATATAAATGAAAAGCCTTCTCGTTATGTTTTAAACATTCTAAAGAAATTGAATGATTTTTATATTTATTAATAAAATTAGATAAAAGTTTCTTTCCATATCCTTGAGATTGATATTGTTCATTAACTGCTAAATTATAAATATAAATATCTTCATGAAAATTCAATAGTTTAATAAAATAGCCATCTTTAATTGAAGTAAATATATTCTCATCATAAGAATCAAAACGAAGTAAAATTTCTTTGATTTTATCTTCATCAAAAATAGTCTTCTTCGTAAAATACATCATTGAAGCGACCATCTTACCTTCATCAGTGAAATATCCATAAACATTTTTATAAGAAAAGTATTTACTTTCTTTTAAAAGCGCATTAAAAATATCTTTCTTTTTATCTTCTTTAAATAAAAGAGGATAGTTTTCTAAGTCACTTAAAAGCAAAGTGGAACTTATCTCATTAAAATCGTCATTTAAAGTAATCTTTCTAAAATTATTCATTTCTTTAAAGATTATACAATAATAAGAGATTTTTTATATATATAAAATTATTCAACTGTAACCGCTTTCGCGAGATTTCTTGGCTTATCGACATTATAGCCTTTATATGTCGTTACATAATAAGCGAAATAAAAACCAAAAGATGATAAAACAATTGGAGAAAGATAAGAAGGATGGTCTTTAATAATTAAATAATCACTTTCTTTTGATAATGAAGAAGTAGAAATGGTATAAACGACCGCGCCTCGAGATTCAACTTCACAAATATTTCCTCTCATAGAATGAGATGTTACAGGATCAGAAATAGTGACAATTACTGGAGTGTTATTTTCCATTAAAGCAATCGGACCATGTTTCAATTCTCCACCTGGCACTGCATCAGAGTGAATATAAGAAATTTCTTTAAGTTTTAAAGAAGCTTCTAAAGATAAATCATAATCATATCCTCTTCCAAGGAAATAAATATCTTTTTCATTTTTTAGCTTTTCCGCTAAAAACATAATCTTTTCTTTTTTGTTTTGTTTAATATCAGTAATGACTTCGACACATTTTTCTAAATCACTGATAACATCAATATTTTTTGTAATAGAAGAAGTTAATAACGCTAAAGTGGCAACCTCTGCGACATAGGCTTTGGTTGAAGCCACACTAACTTCAAGTCCAGCGAATAAAAGAAGAGAATAATCACATCCTCTTTCTAAAGAAGAACCTTTAGTGTTTGTTAACACTAATGATTTAATATTCTTTTCTTTAATAATTTTTAAGCAACGAATAACATCCGCAGTTTCTCCTGATTGCGATAAAAAGATAAAGAATGGTTTATTACCAGAATATCTTGGATAATATGCCCACTCTGAAGCAATATAGCAACTTGCAGTTTTTCCAATCTTTTCAAAATATCTCGCACCCACTAAAGAGGCATGATAACTCGTTCCACAGCCAATGAAAATAATGTGGTCACTTGCTTCGATATCATGAAGTAATTTTTTATCAAAACAAAATTCGCCATGATCATAATATTCCACTGTCAATCGACGAATGACTTTATCAATTTCTTCAATTTCTTTAAGCATGAAATGTGGGTAACCCATTAAATCTCTCTTACTTAAATCTGGAGATTTTTCAGTGAAAGTATATTCAACTTCTTCTCCATTTTTGTATAGATGAACACTCGTTCTACTAACTGAACCATATTGTTCATCCTCTAAATCAATAAACTTTGAACAATATCGAATCATTGGAGAAGCATCTGAAGCCACTAAAGAGAAATTATCATTAGAAATAGCAATCATTAATGGTGAACTTCTTTTCATGACAAAAAGATGATTTTTATGCATCTCAGTAATAATAGAGACTGCGAAACTACCTTTTAACATTCTCATCGTTTCTTCCATCGCTTTTTTAACATCACGATAAATGAAATAATTATCTTCTAATTGATTAGCAATAACTTCAGTATCTGTCTCACTTTTAAAGATAAAACCTTTATCGATAAGATTTGATTTCAAAGTAGAGTAATTTTCAATTACTCCATTATGGACTATATAAAACAATTTATGCATTGAAGCATGTGGATGACAATTGATTGTTGAAGGACGACCATGAGTGGCCCAGCGCGTGTGGCCAATGCCTAAAGTTGATTCTAAATTTGAATCAACTAATTGTTCCAAATTTGACACAGCACCAACAGCTTTAAAACATTCAATAGTGTCTTTATTTAAAAGAGCAATTCCTGCGGAATCATAACCACGATAATCAAGTTCTTTTAAACCATCAAGTAAAAATTTCTTGGTGTTTTTTAGTCCGATAGCACCAACAATTCCACACATAAATTATCTCCTTAAATATCTATCGAGTTCCCATTTTGAAATAGAATTATGATAAGATTTCCATTCCATTTCAGTCGCGGCTAAATATTTAGTGAAAGTATGTTCTCCAAGAGTCTCACGTAATAATTTTGATTTTTTAAATTCTTGAACAGCCTCATGAAGAGTTTCTGGTAAATGAATAATACCTAATTTCTCAATTTCTTGTTCAGTAAGTGAGAAAATATTGTCGTAAATTGGAGCAATGATTTCATCATCTTTTAAAGATGTAACTCCTTCAAGTCCGGCAGCGATTATTCCTGCTAACGCTAAATAAGGATTGGCCATTGGGTCAACATTTCTAACTTCTGCTCTCGTCGCTAAGCCTCTACCAGCAGGAATTCTAATTAACGCACTACGGTTTGAATCACTCCAGCAAGCATAAATTGGAGCTTCATAACCAGACACTAAACGTTTATATGAATTGACGCTAGGATTAGTTAAAAGGGCTAATTCACGAGAATGTTTTAATACACCAGTAATCCATTTTTTTGCTAACATGGATAATTTCATTGGGTCTTTTTCGTCAAAGAAAAGATTTTTGCCATCTTTTGAGAAAATGGAACAATTCGTATGCATTCCACTTCCAGCTTGACCTTGAACAGGTTTTGGCATAAATGTCGCTAAATATCCATGTTTACGAGCGATGGTTTTAACTACTTGTTTAAAAGTTAAAACACGGTCACAACTCGCAAGGACATCATCGTATTTAAAATTAATTTCATTTTGTCCTGGACCAACTTCGTGATGGGATGTTTGAACAGTAAAACCTAATTTTTCTAATTCTAAAGTAATATCTCTTCGTACATAATTTGCCCCATCAAGTGGACTTAAGTCAAAATAAGAAGCATTGTCGACAAAATCTAATTTTGGATTACCTTCTTCATCGAGTTTAAATAAATAGAATTCAGGTTCAAATCCAACACAGAATTTTTCATAACCAATTTCTTTCATTTTCTCGATTTCTCTTTTAAGGATATATCTTGGATCACCCATAAATGGTTCACCATTAGTTTTATAGACATCACAAATGAATCTAGCAACTTTCCCATAACTACTATTTTCAAAAGAAAGGACCATAAAAGTCGATAAATCTGGATGAAGAACCATGTCCGCTTCTTTAATACGAACGAAGCCTTCAACACTTGAGCCATCAAAATTTATATTATTATCTAAAGCATCATCAAGTTTAGAAATTGGAATTTCTACCGCTTTGATTGTGCCTAACATATCGCAAAATTGAAGTCGAATATATTTCACTTCCTCTTTCTCGCATATTTCTTTTATAGTATTTTTATCCATAACCCTGCCTCCAATGTAATATGAAAAATACAAAATAAATTATACACGGATTTTAAAATCCTGTATCTTATTTTTTAAAATAAAATAAAAAAATATAGATTTCTCTATATTCTTTATTTATGTTTTTATTGATTATATCTAATCTTTTTTCTTTTGATGTTTTAAAAATAAATCTTCTAAGTAAACATTAACAACTGTAAATACAAACATCAAAATTGTGACAATTTGTCTAATTATTTCAATTGGAGTTAAATAAATCGCATGCCCTAAAATAAAGACCACAGAAGTTAAAATAGAGAAAACCATTGAAATAGTTACCATGAATCCTTTACTTTTTCGATTTAAGTTATAGTTAATAAACAAAGAAACAAAAATGAAGACAACATCATAAATTAAAAGCATGACAAGAAGAATTCCTTTTGTATCTAATGTGTTATAACCTAAACGATAAAAAGTAAAATAGAAAGAGAACAAATAAGTAATCAAATATAAAACATCTCTCGCTAATAAAGAAAGAGAGGATATATTAATCAATTTATTATCCACTTTATTAGTTATTATTAGTTTAACTAATCCATAACACGCAATAACCGCTCCAGAAAGATTAGTAACACTGACAAAAATTAAAATTAATGTCTCATAAGTTTTGCCTAATCCTTCCGCGTTAGCGATATTACTAATGCATTGAATTAATAAAGAAATAAACGCAAACAAAAATGAACAAATTAAAAAAGAGAAATAAGTAATTCTTGTTATTTTTTGGGCTTTAACCATAAATCTTTTCTCCTAAAAATTAAGATTATCGCCCTTCCTCACGTATTATTATAACAAAATATAATTGTTTATTAAATTATTCTTTAATAATTTTATAAGTTCCTTTAATCGCTAAAGAGGAAATATCTTTTGGATTATAAATAGAACAATTTGAAGTGATAACATTACCTTTTAAGTCACTCTCTTCACCAAGATAATCACAATCCACTAATTCGCAATCGATAAATTTAATATTTTCACTATAACAAAATGGTTGTTTAGATTTAATTTTACAACGAACAAAGGTGACATTTTTAGCGTACCACGCGACATATTCACCAATGATTTCCATATCTTTTACCATGATATTTTCACTATGCCAAAATGGATCTTTCGTCTCTAGTCGACCAACATTTAAATTAATATCTTTAGAATATTGAAAAGAATATTTTCCTTTCAAATTCAAATTTGTCGCGTTGATATCTTGGCAATGTAAAAAAGCATATATGCTTTCAATATTAATATTTATTAGTTTAATATGTTGACATTTAATAATGCTTTCATCACCAAGAAGAACACCATTACTAAAATCAATATTTTGACATTCTCTTAAAACTTTATCTCCATTAAATGAAGTATCTTTAATAACGATGTTATTGCTATACCAAAAAGGTCCTCGACAAGTAATAGCGAAATTACTTCGATTAACTTCCACACCAAGACAATTCCAAAAAGGATAACGAAGAGCGAAATAAGAATCATTCACTTCGATATCTTTAGAAAATTTAAAAGCACTTTCACCATCTAAAGGACCACCAGTATAAATGTTAGTGAATGAAATCTTATTGCTTTTAAAAAATATTCTTTCTTGGTCTGAAGAAATATTTGAAATTATGTTTTGATATTTAGTCATTTTTTAATACTTTAATCGCATCAGTAATTGTCTTTTCTAATGCTTCTCTCCCATATTTATCTACTTCTGATTTATCTCTAAATTCATGAGTTAAACAACAAGGACCGCCAATACAACCATTCGTGCACGCCATACCTTCAATAAAATTGAAATCTCTCAATTCAGGTTTATTTGCCTTATCTAATATGGCTTTACAATTATCAAGACCATCAGCAGCGACAGCTTTAGCGACAAAGGTAGAATTTTGTTCTTTAAGCGCTTCATTAACCGCGTCCACTAAACCACCACAACGAGCGAATATTCTTCCAAAATAAGAAGCATTATCTAATTTATTTTCTTCTAATTCGCTAGCGACAATATCTCGAGAATCAATCAACGCTTGTAATTCTTCAAATGTCAAAACACTATCGACATAATTTTTAACTTTATCTAATTGAATTTCTTTCTTTTTAGAAATGCAAGGTCCAATAAAGACAACCTTTGAGGTTGGATCGACACTTTTAATATATTTACTAATCGCCCCCATTGGAGATAAATTCGATGAAATATATTGAACCAAAGATGGATATTTCTTTTTGATAAAAGAAACAAATGAAGGACAACAACTGCTAGTTAAAAATCCTTTTTCTTCTAATTCTTTGGCTTCGTCATAACTGACCATATCCGCGCCTAAAGCAGCTTCAACAACACTATGGAAGCCTAACATTTTAATCGCGGTCACCACTTGTCCTAAAGAAGCATATTTAAATTGTGATGAAATGGAAGGGGCAACAACTGCGTAAACATGATATTTTTTGGAAAAATCACTATCTTTTAAGAAGTCAATAACATCTGTAATATATGATTTATCCATAATCGCTCCAAATGGACATTGATAAACACACGCTCCACATTGAATACATTTTTCATCATCAATTTTTGCAGCAAAGTCTTCACCCATTGAAATAGCTTTTACTTTACAAGCACTTTCACATGGTCTTTTAAAGTTGATAATCGCTCCATATTGACATGCCTTTGCACATAAACCACAGTTGATACATTTAGTTTTATCAATTTGGGCAGTATGAGTCACTTCATTAAATGTAATCGCGTTTCTATGACATGCTTTTTCACATCGATGAGCGATACATCCACGACAAGTTCTTGTAACTTCATATCCTCCTAATGGGCATTCATCACAAGCAATATTTAAAACTTGAACAACGTTTGAATTACTTCTATCCCCACCTTGAGCGACATGCATTCTTTCTAAAACGATTGCTCTTTCTTTATAAATACAACATCTCATCGTTGGTTTTGGACCAGGGACAATACGCTTTGGAATCTCATTATATTCTTCAAGCAAAGTACCATTAAAATACGCTCTCGCGACTTCTTTTAATACTTTATATTTCAATTCTTGTACATTCGTATCAAATTTTAACATGGCATTTTCTCCTTAATTTATAATATAAATTAGAAATAACTAACTTTAATTTTCTTTCCCATTTGTTTTAATAATTTTGATAATTCATCAATCAATTGCATTTTAATTGAAAAATTAATTTGTAATCCTTCTTTTTGATGAGCAGGATTAACTGCACATCCAACAAAGAAATTAATATCTGTCGCTTCTTCAAATAATAATCTCGCTATTTGGCTCGCCCCATCTTGCGCGTAACTCCAATAAAAATATTTGGAATTATCTTCTAATACATTTTTCGCGTACTCTAATACTTTATTGATAGTGATAACGCCTTCAGTAACTAAATCCACACCTTCAATCGAAGAAGTTGGAGGAATTTCTTTATCAATATAATCGAGTGATAATTCTAAGGGTTTATCTAAAAATTTAGAAACCATATTAGATGTTGAACCACCTGAAACGATATGCTTCCCTTCTTTAGCGAAAAACAAAGATAACATTTTATTATCATCATCTCTATTACTCGCCGGTCCAATAAGAAGATTACACATTGATTTTTTTCTCACTCTCACCACGACCGCGGTCGTATCATCTTGAGGTTTACCACCATATAAACTATTACAATGATCAATTAGCATCGTCGCTAAAGTTTTACTTGAATAAATTGGTGAATATAAATTAGACATGAAATCGACAATATTAGGTCTATCCCATCCCCAATTTAATGAATTACCAATTCCAGCGTGAATTGTTCCATCACTCATCAAAATGAAAGTATCGTATAATTTTGCATTAATATGAGAGTGATATATTTTCTTTCCATCAATTTCAGACATCACTTGCATGACTGGATATTCCTTACCATCTCTTAAAATGATGGGTTGAGGATTGTCATAATTATATATATCAATCGAAGTGTTATTAGTAATTTTTAAAATGGTAAATGTTGAATATGCGACATGGCGATCTTTACAAACTGGAAGAGTTTCCACTACTGTTTGTACACATTCTTCAATCGAAATGTTATTAGCCATCATCGTTGAAAGAATGCGACTAGTCAAAGTCGACAAAATGTTAGCCTTAACTCCACTTCCTAAACCATCCGCTAAAACGACAATGTGGGTATTATCATCTTTAGAAATTATCTCAACATGATCACCACATAATTGTTCACCTTCATGATTTAAAGATAAATAACCAATTTCTGTGACATAATTATTTAATATCATCTTTGAATGTATCCTTTAAACTTGATAAGGCCACTTTCGTTTCTGCTGCGGTTTCACCGAGTAAAGAAGCAATTTCTTGAACACTTCTCATATTTTTATCGATAACTTTATTAGTTATTTCGATAGATTTTCTTAATAATTCTTCTTTATTTTGTTTTTCAATCTCTTCATTAGTGATATCTCTCATAATGACGATAAGAATATGGAATTGATGATCAAATACAATAGTTTGTTCGACATATTTATTGTATTCAGTCAAATATTCTTTTTTTCCATGAATTGTATCTAAACCACATAACACTTTCGCATATAAATCTGGTTCTAATATCGTCGTGACATTTTTACCAGTAACAAAAGAAGAATCAGGAACTCCAATAATCTTACACATTGATTGATTCATTAATTGAATGTTTAATTCTTCATCTAACACCATCAATCCATTTGGAGTATTGCTGACAATATTTTCCGAGAAAGATTCCGCTTTATCCATGAGGTAAGGTAAGCACATTTCTTTAACGGCTTTGCCTTCTAAAATCGCAATCGCTTTTTCTCGGCAAGTATTATATCCACAAGAACCACAGTTGAGTTCTTTTGATTTATCATTTTTACCCATTTCTTTTAAAATGCGGTCAATTTCTTTTTCACTTGGTCTGGCTTTTTTAACATTGATTTCATAGAAATCTTTTCTTATATCTTCATAAGATTTTTCAGAGACTATAAAATCTTCTTTTCCAGCTTTTTGATGGACATATAAATAATCTTGTAATAAAGCTTTTCTTTTTGCATTTAACGCTGGTCCATTAATACAAGAACCACTACAAGCACTCATTTCAATAAAACAATGATGAACTTTTCCGCTTTCAATATCTTCTAAAGCTCGTAAAACATTATCCATTCCATCAATTACCAAATATTGATAGTTTTTATTACGACATTCCATCGATGAAAGAATACCACCTGAAGTAGGAAATAGTCTTGTTTTACTATTGTTATTAATTTCATCGTGATCTTGTTTAGAAATTTCAATATTGGCTTCTTTGAGCATATTATCTAATTCTAAAAATGTTAAGACCACGTCAATATAGGCTTTGTTTTTATCCGATTCATCCTTTTTAGCAATACATGGTCCAATAAAAACAACTTTCGCGTCTTTATGACGTAATTTAATGTCTTCTCCATGAGCGAGCATTGGTGAAAGGACATTAGCTAAATATGGTAAACATTTTGGATGATGTTTTTGTAAAAGTAAATTAATGGAATGACAGCAAGAAGAAATGATAATATCTTGCTTATTTTCATCGAGCATTTGATCATATACTTTTTTAACAATTGTCGCACCTATCGCAGTTTCTTCAACATCATAAAAACCTAATTTTAATAGTGCTTCTTTGACATTATTAAAACCACAATTACGATACGCGGCAAAAAAGGAAGGGGCTAAAGAGACAATGACTTTCTCCCCGTTAGCGATCATATTTTTGACTAATCTCACATCATCACGAATGACTTTTGTGCCTTGTGGACATGAAACATAGCAGCGACCACATAAGATACATTCATCATGGATAATTTTTGCTTGATTAGAAGAAAATGAAATAGATTTTGTTGGACAACCTCTAATACATTTATAACAATTTTTACAATCATTTGTTTTGCTAGATAAACAATATTCCATATTGATTTCCTCAAAAAATTAGACTATTAACCCCCAAATTGGGGGTTAATCAGTAAAATGTAATTATAATTTTTCTAAAACGTGTTCATTGAATACATCTTGGAAGTTATCTTTATTAACACCAGTGATGATATCATCGTCAATTTTACAACTGACACCATGAATTCCACATTTTCCTAAGCAGAATGTCGCTTTTAAAGTAACTTTTTCTTCAAGATGATTTTCGCTGATAGCTTTTTTGAAAAGTTCAATAATGTCATAAGAACCGTTCAAGTGACAGCTCGAACCAACACAGACAAGAATAGTCATAAATTAAATACCTTTGTAAGCCTTTCTTAATATTTCTTTCATATCATTAACAAGAGGAACTCTTGGATTGGCAGGTGAACATTGATCTTCATAGGCTAAGACAGCGATTTCATCAATCTTGCTATCCCAGTCTTCTTGAGAAATTCCACATCCTTCAAAAGAAATCGCTAAGCCAATTTCTTCGCCTAAATTTCTCACTGCAGTCGCTAAGGAATCGACAGCGACTTCTGGAGTTTCAGCATTTAAACCAAGAAGCTTAGCAATATCTTGATATTTCTTATCGGCACAATAAGTATTATATTTTGGCCAGACAGATAATTTAGTAGGAACTTCGCCATTATAACGAATAACATATGGTAATAAGATGGCACATGTATGACCATGAACAGTATGGAATTCCGCTCCAACTTTATGGGCTAAAGAGTGAGTCATACCTAAGAACGCATTAGCGAAAGCCATACCGGCGATAGTCGCGGCATTATGCATTTTTTCTCTCGCTTCTAAATCATTTTTGCCATTTTTCACAGCACGTGGTAAATATTCGAACACTAATTTGATAGCTTGTAAAGCCAAACCATCAGTGTAATCATTGGCCAAGACAGAAACATAAGCTTCGATAGCGTGAGTTAATACATCCATACCAGTTTGAGCAGTTGGTCGAGCAGGTAAATTAGTGGTAAATTCTGGGTCGACAATCGCGACGGTAGGAGTTAATGAATAATCGGTAAGAGGATATTTTTTCATATTCTTCTTATCTGAAATAACCGCGAATGGAGTGACTTCAGAACCGGTACCAGAAGTAGTAGGAATACAAATTAATTTTGATTTTCTTCCAAGTTCAGGATATTTAAAGGCTCTCTTTCTAATATCCATGAATTTTTGTTTTAAGTCATCGAAATTGACTTCTGGATGTTCATAGAATAACCACATTCCTTTAGCAGCATCCATTGGTGAACCACCACCGAGCGCGATGATAGTGTCAGGTTGGAACGCTTCCATCAATTTCACACCACGTCTTACAGTTTCAATATCTGGATCTGGTTCAACATCGCAGAATAATTGAACTTGAACAGGACTTCTTCTAAGAGATAATTGTTCAGTAATTTTATTAACGAAACCGAAATCGACCATCGAACGGTCAGTAACGATAAAGACTTTATTGACATCACGGCAAGATTGTAAATATTGAATTGAATTTCTTTCAAAATAAATTTTGCTTGGAACTTTAAACCATTGCATATTGTTTCTCCTTTTTCCAACACGTTTAATGTTAAGTAAATTGACCGCGGAGACATTGCCTCCGATTGAGTTACGTCCATAACTACCACATCCAAGAGTTAAGGATGGTAAGAATGAGTTATAGACATTACCAATACCACCAAAGGTGGAAGGAGAATTCCAAATGATTCTCATCGCTTTGCATGCTTCACCAAATTTATCCGCTAAAGCTTGGTCTTTGCAGTGAATTGCTGCGCTATGACCTAAACCATTGAAATTGACACATGAAGCAGCTAAATGAATACCTTCATCTTCATCTTTCGATTTATATACTGCTAAAACTGGAGATAATTTTTCTCTTGAAAGAGGTTCATCGACTCCAACAGTTTTACAGAAAGCCGCTAAAACAGAAGTGTCATCTGGGACATCAAAGCCAGCTTGATTGGCAATCCATTTCGCGCTTTGACCAACGATTGTTGGATTTAATTTTGCTTTGTCGACTTCGCTTGGACTAGAAACTCCGAACATAAATTTTTCGAGCATTTCTTTTTCTTTCTTAGTAACGAAATAAACTTTGAATCTTTTGAATATTTCAATTGCTTCATCAAAAACTTCTTGGTCGATAATGACTGATTGTTCAGAAGCACAAATCATTCCATTATCAAAGGCTTTAGATAAAACGATATCATTAACTGCTTGTTCGACATTCGCAGATTTATTAATATAGGCAGGAACATTACCAGCACCAACACCCATCGCTGGTTTACCACAACTATAGGCAGCTTTAACCATTGCATTACCACCAGTCGCCAAAATAGTAGCAACACCAGTATGATTCATGAGGGCGGTTGTCGCATCCATTGAAGGATGTTCGACCCATTGAATACAGTTTTTAGGAGCGCCAGCTTTCACTGCAGCGTCTCTAATCACTTCTGCTGCCATCTTCGAACATTTTTGTGCGCTTGGATGGAAAGCAAAAATAATTGGGTTTCTTGTTTTTAAACAAATCAAAGCTTTAAAAATAACTGTTGATGTTGGATTAGTAACAGGGGTGATACCACACACGACACCAAGAGGTTCAGCAATTTCAGTAATTCCAGTAACTGGGTCATCGCTAATAATTCCAACAGTTTTTAAATGACGCATGTTATTAACAACATATTCACATGCAAATAAATTTTTTGTGGCCTTATCTTCGAAAACACCACGTTTTGTTTCATCAATCGCGGCTTTAGCTAAAACACCATGTTGGTCTAAGCCGGCAACACTACATTTTGCTACAATGTAGTCAACTTGCTCTTGATTGAGATTTAAAAATTCATCAAGGGCTTCTTTTGCGTTTTTAACAAGTTGATCAACTTCTTCAAACGCTTCAACGCTTACAATTTTTTCTGCCATAATGTTTCAATCTTCCTTTAACTTAGTATTTAATTTATGTGAGAGAACGGCGAGTGAACTCGCTAAGTTGACATTTTCCACTATGACGTTCTCATTCACTTTTAGAATTGTCGGAGCAAAGTTCCAAATGGCTTTGACTCCTGAATTAATTAATCTATCGCATACTTCTTGAGCGACTTCAGTCGGAGTACATAATATTGCGATATGAACATTTAATCGGGGAATTAAGTTTTCAATCCTTTCGATGGAAAATATTTCTTTTCCATTAATGCGAGTTCCTATCTTATTTGGATCAATATCAAATCCTGCTAAGATGTTTAATCCAAATTCTTCAAATCCATTAAAGTTCATGAACGCTGAACCTAAATGTCCAACACCAACAATTACTGTTGAAGTTGAATCACGATAACCGAGATAATTTTCTAAATCATCAATGAGGTCTTGAACTTGTCTTCCAGTTTTTGGTTTACCAGAATTAGAAGTAACAATTTGCAAGTCTTTACGAACTTGCTCTTCATTAAATCCATTCATCGCAGCAATTTGAGGCGCGCTGGTATGGGTAATACCTTCACTTTTTAACCCCTTCAAATACTTTAAGTAAATTGGAAGTCTCGCTAATTGTTTAACTGAAATGGGCTTTTCCACTTGTCTCTCCTTATCAGTATTTTTTTACTGACATCGATATTATACATATGAAAATGTATATATGCAATATAAAATGTTTTAAATAAATACTAGTTTGATTATATCAATACTTTTTATAAATAAAAAGAGTAATAAAAAATTACTTTTTTTCTATACTTTAAAAAATAAAAAAATCGTAAGTGAAACACTCACGATTAATAAAAATAATAATGAATAATTACTGAATTTTAAAAATTATTACACTCTTTTAGAAACAAATTCTTTAAATTCCATTAACTCTTCAAATGTTTCAAATTTCGCCATGAAAAATCTATTTCCCATCGCTCCTGAAAAAATATCTGGATATCTTCCATACCAACAAAGATTATTTTTAAACTTAGAAATAATGTCATAATCACCATAATAATAATTATGAATATCTCTTCTTGAGGCACATCCAGCATAATATTTTGGATAATCCATTTTGAAGTTATTAGTGTCATACGCTAAAGAGTCTCCCCAAATTTCATAGCAAGACACACTATTCGCGAAATTTATTAAATCAGGAGTATATCCTCCCGCGGGTCTCATATTAGTTTCTAAAGCGACATAGTCACCTTTTCTTCCAAGATTTTTCTTACCTTTTTTTAGTCTAAAAAACTCGAGATGAAAAAATCTATTTTTAACATCGAATGCTTTGATGACCGCGTGTCCATATTTTTCTAATTTTGTTGGAGTTTTTTTGTTCGTATAATAAAATACATCACTCTTCTCTTTGACAATATCAGCGATGGAAGGAGGAAATTCATTGGAAGTAAAAAATAACACTTCCGCGGTCGAAGAAGAAATACCATCAAAAGAAACAATATCACCATCAATAAATTCTTCAGCGATATAACTGACTCCATCAACTTTTTCATTGAAGAAATTAATTAAATCATCATAGTTATTAATTTTAAAATCACCATACGCTCCAACACCAACATCAGGTTTAATAAAAATTGGATATTTAACTTCTTCAACGAATTGTTCTAATTTTTCTAAAGTTGATACTAAGATATAACGAGCAAAAGGAACACCCGCAATCGCATATTTTTCCTTCATTTTAGATTTGTGATTGTAAAACTCAATATCACTACCTCTAACACCGTTTTTAATATTGAACATCTCTCTTAATTTCGCATCTTTTTCTAGCCAATATTCATTGTTAGATTCTAAATAATCGATGTCATGATATTTATCAACAAAATATTTGACCGCTTTAATTTCATTATCAAAATTATCCATATCTGGACATGTGTAATATTCATCTAAACAACTTTTCAGTTCATCGCTAATGTCATTATAAGGAGAATCACCAATACCTAAAGTAATAAATCCTCTTTTTTTCATCGCTTCGACAAAACGATAATAAGTTTTTGGAAAATGTGGGGATATAAATATAATTTTTTTCATTTAATTAGTCTCCGAAATAAAATACTTAAAACATTATAAAGGGAAAGAAATATTTTTCCATTAAAAAGATATGAAAAGATATTTCTTGTTTAAATATTAGTAAGGATATAAATAATAAAATAATTAATATTTTTTATTCAACTTTATCATCGATGAGGTTGAAATCAATTTGAGAAACATCGAGATTATATCCGTATTTATTAACAGCGAAGCAAGTTGCAGCTTTATCTAAAATAAATGAATAGTAAGTATCTAAAACTTTATCATTTAAATACAAAACTGTTTTCGCTCCAAGAACGGATTCATTGTTGAATTTAAGTTTTAAATTTTGACCTTTAATGACTTCTTTTTTATTTGTCACTCTCGTCAAATTATCAAATGGAACAGTAATTTGATATTTATGTTTTCCTTCTAATAATATCGAATTAGCGATTTTGATATTATTATTCAATAATTTGAACTTAGAAACACCATTTTTAGTATTAACTAAAACATCAAATTTATTTTCTAAAAGTGGATATTTACAAGTTAACACAGTGTCCATTTCTTTATTCATTAATACTAAATTCTCTTTCTTGACATAAACAGTAATATCATCATCAACATTTAAATCAAGAAGAGGTAATTTAACACCTAAATAAGTATCACGATCACTTGTTGAAATATAAAGGAGCATCGAATCTTTTGATTTTTCAATGATTTTGATTTTCGCTTTAATTTCAATATCATCGTCTTTCTCTTTTGTTAATGAGAAATTCGCTGTATCAATTTTTAAAACCACATCATGGACACCAGTCCAATATGAAGGAAGGACAAACGCTCTTTCGTTTTCTGTTAAAGGAATAAGTTTATCCCCAAGCGTAATTACACCATTATCTCCATCATATCTCGCTAATAAATAATTGAAATTAGTCAAACCAGAAATACGATTTTGATTATTTGCATCAAATAGATGAATGTGACGAGTGTGGAATTTAACAGTAATGACATCGCCTTCTTTAATTTCTTTTCTTCCATCAATTTTACAAACGATAGGAATTTCTGTTTCATTAATTTTTCCATAGACGATAAGTTCAGAACCAAGTTTTTCAATAACATCGACAAAAACTTTAAAAACGTCACTTCCAGAAACTTCATCTGTTTGATAAATTTCTTCTGGACGAATACCAATTTTTACATCTTTGCCGATATAATCTAAACTCACTAATTGGTGAATTGTGTCTTCATGTAAAACGATTTTACAAGTCGATTCACCACTTGTTATTGTCGCATAATATTTATTCTTTTCTTTCGATAACTTCGCATCAAATAAATTCATTTGAGGCGCGCCTAAGAAAGTCGCGACGAAAATATTTGTTGGATGGTCATATAAATTTGTTGGGGTATCAATTTGTTGAATGACACCATCTTTCATAACGACAATTTTACTCCCCATTGTCAAGGCTTCGGTTTGGTCATGGGTAACATAAATGAAAGTTGTTTGAAGTCGACGATGAAGTTTAGTAATTTCGCTTCTCATTTGAACACGTAGTTTTGCGTCTAAGTTACTTAAAGGTTCATCGAGCAAGAATACTTTTGGTTCACGAACAATACTTCTTCCTAACGCAACTCTTTGACGTTGACCACCTGAAAGAGCTTTTGGTTTACGAGTCAAATAATCAGTTAAACCTAATATTTCTGCTGCGGCTTTAATACGTCGGTCAATTTCATCATTATCAACATGAGCGAGTCTTAAACCAAATGCCATATTTTCATAAACGGTTTTATGTGGATATAAGGCATAATTTTGGAAAACCATTGTAATATCACGGTCTTTTGGAGGTAATTCGTTCACTAATGTATCTCCAATATAAAGATCACCTGAAGTAATTGCTTCAAGACCTGCAATCATTCTTAAAGTTGTTGATTTACCACATCCAGAAGGTCCAACAAAGACAACGAAATCTTTATCATCGATTTTTAAATTCAAATCGTTGACCGCTTTGACACCTCCATCATAAACTTTGTAAATGTGGTCTAATTTTAAACTCGCCATAATTATTCTCCTTCCTTGGTGAGTAACCCTTTGTTAACAATTTCTTTCGAATATTTTTTGTTTATGAATTTGTCAAACATCTTGAAGGCATAAAGACAAAAACATAAACTCATATGTGAAAATCCATAAAGGACAATTAATATCAAACTAATAATTTGGATAAGTGCGATTGGAATAAAAATATAAAGAAGAAAAAATAGCGCACTAATCGCAACAAATAATAAATTTAATGGATATAAAACAAACGATAACATCAAATTATTTTTTAATGCTGGAATAAATTTAAAATTATATAGTGTCCCCGAGGCGAGGAGATAGAGGGACAGCATGATTGAAAATAGATATACGATAGTTAATAAAATTATTAATATCACTTTAACAAATGAAGGAATATCAGTCATTAAAGGATAAAAATAAATATTGGAAATATAAAGGAATGAAAAAAGAGAAAATATCGCACCACTTAAAAGGGAAGATTTTATATTATCTTTGATTCCAAAAAAGAAATCTTGTCCGACATTGATTTTTGGATCTTGAAACACTAACTTCTTAATGACATAAAATAGTCCACCTAAACCAATAAATCCAATAATTAATAAAGGAATTGAAATCAAAGAAGAAATCATATTTAAAGAGAAATTTCTTAAATCGATATCGGCTTGAGTTAATGAAGTGGTATCGATTGGCTGCATCATATAAAGTTTCCAAATAAAATTAAAAGCGAAAAACGGAATAAAAAATAACGCGCTAAGAAAAGATAAAGCGATTAATGTTCCAAATCGATGAGATAAAATATCAAAATACGCATAAAAACGATTCGATGGAAGTTTATCTCCGTTTTTTGATCGATTTTTATTGAAGAAATTATATAATTTCGTTCCTCTTTTATTTTCTGACATTTTGTTTAAATTTTTCAATTTCAGTCATTGTTGGACAAGAATCAATCGCACCCTTTTTTAAAGTAGTCAACCCTCCAACAATGTTCGCTGTGGTAAATATTTCTTTAAGTTCTTCTTTTGATAAAAGAGAATAATCTTTCTTATCAAATGAAGATAACAAATATGAATAGAAAGCATCACCTGCCCCCGTAGTGTCAACTGGTTTAACTTTATAAGTATCAATATGTTCAAGTTTATCTTGATAAAAATAGTAACTACCATTTCCACCATCAGATAGACAAGTGAAGATATTTTTATTAACTAAAGAAGATAGTCCTTTAATAATATCTTTTTCTCCAGTTAATATTTCTAATTCATCAGTGGTGATTTTTAATATATCGACACTAGGAATGATGGATAAATAATATTTTTTACTTTCTTCTAAAGAAGAAAAAATATCGCTTCGATAATTGATATCAAAAGAAATTTTACATTTAGTGTTATTTTTTAAATAATCAATCATCTTAATAAGTAATTCTCTACCTTCTTTAAAAGAAAGCATAAGAGAACCAAGATGAACAATATTAATATTTGAAAAATCAAATTTTTTAAATGTTTCAAAATCTAATCGGTAATCCGCTCCATTATCGCGGTCAAATTTAAAATCTCTTTCCCCATCGGTTAAAGTGACGATTGCTTTCGAGGTATTATATGAATCAAGCTGTAAAATTTCTAATTTCTTAAAATTTTTCGTTTTTGCGAAATCACATAATAATTTCCCGTATCGATCTTTTCCAATCGCACCAAAAAAGCAAACATCATTACCAAATAAAGTCAAGTTAGAGGCAACATTAAAAGGCGCTCCACCTGGGAAAACTGTTTCATTTTTATTTTCATCGACGAATATATCCACTAATATTTCGCCAACACATAAAATCATATTTAGGCCGTTTCTCCGATTACAAATTCTGTTTTTATTTTATAAAGACTATCGACTTTTTCTTTCTTTATTCTTCTAAGCAAGACATCGACAGTAACTTTTGCCATCTCTTCGATATTTTGTCTCACTGATGTAAAAGTTGGAACTTGAATCCACTTATTCATACATCCATCATAGGTAATAATATCGATTTTTTTATTAATATCATTGCAAATTCGATAAAACGCAAATCCAAAAGCGTCACTTGTCGCAAATAAGGCATCAACGTCAGGATACTTTTCATTGAATTGCAATGATCTTAATATTTCTTCACCATGTCTAAAATCTTCGTAATAGACATAAGATTCAAGATTGTATGCTTTAATAAAATCTAAGTAAGCATCATATCTTTTTGATACTTCACTTTCGACTTTTGGACATCCACCTATAAACCCGATTTTGCGGTGTCCTTTTTGATATAAATATTTCAATGCTTTATAAGTTGCATCATAGTTGTCTGAAGTTATGCAAGGAACATTTTTTCCAAAGTGACGATCAATAGTCACTACTGGAAGCGATGAGTCGAAATGTCTATATTTATTATGAGTAATGAATATAATTCCATCGACTTGATTATGAGAGAGTAAATCAATAAATTCTTTTTCTCTTTCAACATCATTCGCGCTTCCAGTAATTAGAAGTTTATATCCATTGGCATGAGCTTCATTTTCTATCGCTTGAATCATCAACGCGAAGAAAGGATGACTAACAACAGGAACACATAAGGCGATCGTCTTAGTTGAATTATCTTTAAACATCTTCCCAATTGAATTTGTTTTGTAATTCAATTCATTGATAGCTTTTTCAATTTTTATGCGAACCTCTTTAGAGACATAGCCGTTATTAAAATAACGTGAGACAGTTGATTTTGATACTCCTGCAGATTTTGCTACATCCAAGATGCTAGACATTATTCTCCTTCCTCCCTAATCGTTGAATAATTCTTATTATGTATAATAGAACTAATTTTGAATAATAAAATTATATAGTAATTGTTTCGTTAGAGTAATTATATTCTATCTATGAGAATACTTTTTCTTTTTGACAATTAATATAATTAATGCGCTGATAACTACAATTGAAATAATTGAAACAAATCCGACAAGTGTGTTGCCATTACTAATGAAGTTTACATAAACGGAACCTAAAGTAGAAACAACAGCGGCACTATTCATATAGTTAATTGTTTCAACTACACCACATTTAGTAACTACGACATCATTAAGGTAATAAGTTTCACCTGGATCTACAATATTATTGTAATTATAATCATCGCTATTATTAATGATGGTTTTCGCAGTTACATCACTTATCGCATTATATTTACTAACTATATCGTTTCTTGTTTCAGTAGATAATTGACACAATGTATCACTACCATAATTACGCACTGTCGCATAGAATTCATCTAAGAAATTGAATGCTTTGAGTACAGAATCATTTTCTTCTTCAATATTTGAAACACCACGAACATATTTTGGATAAACAACGCCTTTGAATGTTTGATCTGGAGTCGCATCACAGGTTTGTTTAATAATATTGTCATCGAGTTCAACTTTAATGTCATTAACATTTAAATTGAATCTAATTTCATCAATATAGGATAAACCCCATCCATCACCGGTATTATTTTCACCGATTTCTAAATAAACGGTTTTTCCAACTAAACCAGAAATATCAACAAATACTTCGGTCATAGTATTAATCATACTTTTGCTGCTAACAATATTGGCTACACCATTATCAACGAAGTAACGCATATTATTTCCAGTAGGAGTAAATTCAAATAAAACATCTTCAGTAGTAGAGTCAATTAAACGAACATTAGCTTTCGCTGCTCCAATACGGAATGCCATATAATTATCTGTAATATTGATAGTAAATTTTGATCTTAATAATACTTTTACAGTTTCAGCAATTCCAGTCCAAGTTGGGTGAGTAGAGAAAAATTTATTACCGTGTTTATTAAATGGCATATGTTCTGCCCATTCATAACAATCTCTGGAAGAAATCATAGCGTTCCACATATCATTTGTTAATTCAAGTGTCGATGAATCTTCATTGATAGAAAGATTAGTGAAATAATCCGCTAAAGCGATACCTTCAAAATCTAAAACCTCATAACTTTGCCAATCATTTGATCTAAATGATGCAAATTCTTCAGTTTCATTGATTTTGCTCATCATATAGGCGTATTGACCAGCGTCTTTGTCGCCATCTGTTTGAGTGAGATAAGCATTTTTACGATAAGCCCTAATATCATTAGTAACATCCTCTGCAGTTTGATTGAATTTCAAACCACCGAAGTTGACAATACCAAATCCGCCAGTATTATTATCGACAACACGAACTGAAATATAATGATCGACATAATCCGCTAAATCAGCGACACGAATGTATAAAGCTTCACCAGTTTTTGGATCATGAAATAAGCCAACATTCGTGAATTTTTTGATAGCAACACTACTGGTATTATCAGTGCCATTATCAATAATTTCGACATAGAGATTTTCTTCATTCGCTCCACCGCCTAAATAGAAAGTAAGATATCTTTCTGTTTGTTTGACTGGAGTTTTTAATTGAAGCTTTGATGTATTAGCGTCTCCACTTGCGGTTATTGTTTCACCATCAGTGTCATAATTAACATCATCTACGCTTCGGTAAAAATCGATACCCTCTGGTACAAAGAATGAACGCACTGACCACCATCTACTAGTGCTGTTTGATGTAGGAAAACAACCAGTTGTTCCATCGACATATTCAAATGTATCACTACTGAATGCCACAGAAGTAACTGGGGATTCATCTTCTGCTTTTGCAACATGACTATTATTTGCTTTCAAACCACTTGCAAATAATAATGACGCCATGAAAACAGGGACGAATAATAATTTCTTATTTTTCATAAGTCTAGTTTTCTCCTTTCTTTAAAGTGTATTTATAGCGTTAGCCCAAGGAATATCTGTCACTACTGGCGGGTTACCAGTAACTTCAACTTGGGATACGGTATCAAATTTTGTTGAGACATCAATTTCAGTCTCATAATAAGTGACGATTTCATCAAAGAAGACAACTTGCCATCCTCCATCGATAACTTCATCCACTAATTCGATATATAAGTTTTCTCCAATATAATCACTTAAATCAGCAACATAAGTTACCATTGTTGCTAAGCGACAACCATTAGAAACAGATGGGAAATTAACATCCGCGAAATTATAATTTTCATATTTTGCAATCATTTCGCCATTTTCTCTTCTAACAATTACTCTCGTGGAACGACCACCTAATTTAAATGAGATTTGTCCACTACCACCTAAGGTGAAATTAGTGGATTTAAATGAGAAGCCATTTGATTCTTCTACTCCGGCATCCCATCCATTGAAGAAGTATGTTCCAGTTTTGTTATAAGGAATTTCTTCACTCCAGAAGGTATCAAGCGAACAAATGGCCGCATTGAGATTTGGACTACCACTTGTAATGGTCCAGCCAGTGGCATCTCCAGTTTCAAATCCACCATTAACGATGTTATTATCGTAAGTCATCTTAGTAACAACTTCGATTTTGATTGTACCTACTGAAACATTGTTATAAGCATCAGTCGCGCTGAAAGTATATAAATATGTTCCGTTTTGACTTAAATCACAAGCATAGTAATTGACATCTTCTAAAGTTGTTCCGTTTCTACTTAATGAAACTGAACGAATGACGAGATCATTTCTAACAGTGTAATCATCTTTAATAGTTGTATTTTTGATGAGTTCCACTAAATTGTATGAACTACTAGCAGAAATCATTGTTTGATAAGCGTAATCGTTTTCATCGACTGAAATGACAGGAGCGTCTCCACCTACTGGGAATGAAATAACATTGTTATAAGCATCAATATAGGCGTTTTTCGCTACGCTATCATCGTTATATAAACTACCATCCACTAAAGAAGCTCTTTCATTAATGATGGTTTCTTGACTCAAATTAATTCTGAATTCGTCAGCGTTAATTGCTGCAAAGCCTCCACTAGTCGCATTATCGTTAATAGTGAAATATAATGTTTGACCAATATAATTTGATAAATCGACATAATATCTCACTAATGAAAGTGATAATTCTGGGTCTTTAAAGGCAATGTTTTTAATTTTAATTAACTCTTCGCCTGTTAAACCGTTGTTAACAGCGATATATCCACTCGCGTCTTTAATACCACCTAATAAAACCGAAGCGTATGAGGTGTTATTGCCTTGATCGGTGACGAGGAATTTTTCACTTCTTATCGTGCCGGTTAAATTTTCAGCATTTTTATATCCATTAAGGAAATAATTTCCACTTGCGTTATGTTTTCTATCGGTCCAGAAATTTTCACTACTTAAACTAACTGAACCTTGAGTAAAGGCATTACCTTTAAGTATTTTCCAATAAGATAAATCGCCAGTTTCAAACCCACCATTTCTTAATTCTGTCACTGGAGGGTCATTATCGATGACTTCATCATGATATTCAATTAATTGTTCTTCTCTTTGAGTTCTTGCATCATTTAATTCTTGAGCGTTTTTCAAAATGCGAACATCATCGAGATTGACAAATGAATAATCGATATAATCACTATTTCTATCATTATCAGTAACTTTGATATAAATGACTTTTTCAAAATAATCACTCAAATCAACAACTTGTCTAATAAGTTGAGATTTAATGGTCGAATCATTGAAATCATCATTTGTTAATTTTGTGACTGTTTCTTGTTTTTGATTGACAATAAATGAAAGTGGTTCCGTTTTGCCGTATTCAAAAAATTCAATATAGCAATTTTCTTTATTTTTCATCGCTCCAATTTTTAAGGTAATTTGACCGATACCTTCTAAAACGAATGGATCTGAGATTAAACTACCAGTAAATGATGGAAGAGAAGAATAACCACCTACATAACAATATGACCCTTCTTTATTTGTTGGAAGTCCGTCATTAAAAGTATCGATGTTCACAATATCTTCTTCTGTGAATGCACCTTCACCACTGACAGTCCAGCCTGTAATTCCATCTTCAAAGCTTCCGTTAGTGACACTATCAGGGAAAGAAGTAGTATCAGTGGTATCTTTTTGACAGCCAGTTAATAAAAGAGGGAGAATCAATAAGGGGAGAATCTTTTTGTTCATTATTTTTTGACTCCTAAACCATGTTTAATTAAATTGTTGATTATCACTTCACTATTATTATTAATAGGGGTGATTTTAAATTTTGTTCCAATTTTTTTGAAATAAGTTGATGAAAAAGAATATTTTCCATCGTTTATAAGAATATCGATACAAGAATTATCGATAATCATATCTAGTTTGAGATGAGTGAGATTGTCATCAATATCAATGATGCGATTTTTCGCATCAGTTAAATCTTTATTGACTATTTCTATATCCATGTTGTTTCTTGACACAGTGATGTTGTTATTTATAACACTGACAGTGATATCAAAATCATCTTCAACACTGATTTTATAATCACCATTTGAAACAATTTCTATTTCAATACGACAATTTCTCGAAGATAAATTATCATCGCTAAATTCACTATTGATATGGACATTATTTAAACAGTATTCATCAGTGTAATAATTCTTAATCGAAGGAATGAATGATTGATACATCAAGTTATCAATGATTTTAATTTCACGAATAAAGGTAAATTGTCCAACATAACCTTCTTCTTGACTTGGATAGTTTCTATCCCACATATTTTCCCACGCGACAAGATAAGATTTTCCATCTCTTTGTAGTGTTTGCGTTGCATAGAAATCAAATCCATAATCAACTTCTTTGACATCGCTTAAATGTGACAAGACACCACTTTCTAAATCGATGATTCCAGTTTGATAAACTGTCGAATGGACATTTTGAAATTTGTTTTTAATTTTTTCTTTAAATTGCATGCAATAAATCAAACAAATTTCATTTTTCTCTTTGTTAGTAAAAATGACATCTGGGCATTCAATCATTCCATTATTGATATCTTCTAATCTCATCACTTCATTAATAAAACCATAGTTTCTAAAATCTAAAGTTTTATATAAAAGTAAAGAGACTCCTTTATCTTTTCTTCTTGCCCCAATAAAGACATAGAAGACATCATCTTTTTCAATAATTTTTGGATCACGAAAATCCGCGACAATAAAATCATCTGGAAGATTATATTTAGAAATGACTGGATTAAAATGTGATTTAACAAAATGATTTCCATCGACAGAAGTCGCTAAGCATTGAACTTGTTCATTTTCATTCGCTCCAGTATAAAGAAGATAAAGAGTTTTACCATGAACCATCGCACTTCCTGAAAAACAACCATAAAATTTTTCATATTCTTCAGTTGGAAATAAAATAATTCCTTCTTCATTGAAAGTCACTAAATCTTCACTGGTGAAATGTAACCAGTGCATCGTGTCCCATTTGACACTATTGGGATTGTGTTGAGCGAAAAGATGATATTTTCCGTTGTAATAAATAAAACCATTTGGATCGTTAATCCAACCTTTTTTTGCTGTAATATGTAATTTTGGACGATACATAAATAATTTTTATAAAACCTCAATTGTATTTTTAATTAAGTTTGTAATTTTTGATTTTCCTGTCGAATAAACTGAATAATTTAATTCATTATTTGTGGGGTACACTAATCCACTCATGGTGTAATAACCATCATTAATGAATACTTCTACGCTTGAAACATCGACATAAATTTCAAGAGTGATTTTGTTATCGATTGGAGTGATAGATGCATATCTAACATCTAATTCTCCATCATCGTCTGCAGTGGAAATTTTTCTACCACTATTTCGACGATCGAATACAACTTTTTGAATTGTAGAATCGTAATAGATATTAGTTTCTTCATCTTCACCTTTTAATAATTTGAAGCCAACTGTTCCATTTAATTCACTAACATCAATTTCTGCTTTAAATGTCAATGTATTACCAGAAAAATCTAAGCCAACTTCATTATTATCTAGCGATATTTCATCGACAACTTGTTCATTGACGAAATAATTTTTTATCGCTGATATTGGTTTTTGATAAAGATGATTATCTTTGAGTTCTAAGGTTCGAGGAAGAGTAACTTCACCAGTCCAACCATCGACGCTGGAAGGATAACTTCTCGACCACATATTCATCCACGCAAGCATAATGGCTTCATCATCATGATTAAGTGTTTGTGTCGCATAGAAATCGAATCCTTTATCAAATTCTTCCATGTAATCCGTGCCATTATCGTTCGTGAATGTTCCATTTGTATAATCAATGTGTCCGATTTGATAAGTCACTGAATGCATATTTTGATAAATTGAGATATCTTCATTTCTCACAGATTGAGGAGAACTTAAGATAATGTCTTTTCCACCAACTTCAACATAATTTGGACACTCAAACATTCCAGTATTGGTAATTGTTGAATCGACGAGCGTGCCAAGATATTTCCAAGATAAGAAATCATTTGATTCATAAAGTAATATCTTGCCTCCTGGACCTTCATTTTTTCCACCCACTAAAGCGTAATATTTACCATCTTTTTCATAGACGTATGGATCTCTAAAATCAGTAATTCTTGAACCTTGTCTCATCGATGAATCAATGACAGGGTTTTTACTTCTTTTTGTGAAATTAACGCCATCAAAAGAGGTGGCAATTGCTTGTTGTTGAACACCATTTGGTCCGACCGCAGTATACATGACATAAAGTTTGTCATCAATGGTTAAGGCTCCACCCGAGAAAACTCCTAAAGAGTCATATGATTTATCAGGAGCGAAAGCGACAGGTAAATATTCCCATTTAACTAAGTCTCTACTTCGTGCATGTCCCCAGTGCATCGTGTCCCAATTTGGACTATAAGGATTATGTTGATAAAACAAATGATAATAACCATCGTAATAACATAAGCCGTTTGGATCGTTCATCCATCCGATATCAGGCATGAGGTGATATGTATGTCGATATGTATCACCAACATCACCAGCGTGACTCGAAACATAATTTCTTGCATCTTCTAGTAATGTTCCAATATCTTCACTACCTTCATAATCGAGAAGTACATCATCAAGAAGGATATGATTGAATCCATCCGTGCCATTGTCGTTATCGACGATTTTTAAATATAATTCTTTGTTGAGATATTTATTTAAATTTACTTTTAATCGATAAAGTCTATCGTTTGGTGCTTCTTCGTTAAAAAATTTATTAGTGATTCGATATACTTCTTCGTTCGTGGAAGCATCGATAACACTGACATATACTTTATCTTTATAGCGACCTCCACCAATAAGAAGAGATAAGACCCCATTCTTTTTTAATTTGAATGGACTACTTGTCAAAGTTCCAGTCGCCGAATCTCCAGCTTGATATCCATCTAAGAAGAAGTTACCAACCACATGACGCTTTGTTATAGCAGAATCATCAGCGATTTGAACTGAATTTAATGAATAAGCATTGCCAGTGGCTTTCCAACCAAGAAGTGAACCATCTTCAAATCCACCATTGAGTAATTCATTTTTAGCATTTGAAGAGGAAGAACAACTTGTTAATAACAAAAGTGGAATTATAAGTGATATTTTTTTATTCATAAATTGAATTCATCCTTGTAATTTTTATGTAATTAATACTGACGTTTCCTTCTTCAAGAAGAGAGATTCCATTCGCATATAAATCGCTTGGATAACTTCTCGCTGAAATTGTTTTTTGAGAATTGAAATTAACTTCTATTTGACTTCTATCAACATATAAAACGAGTTGAACTTTGTTTTCACTAGTTTTATAAGTGAATGGAGAATAATAATAATCTCCACTGGTATATGAAGAATTTACTTGATTGAGTGAAGTATTAACTCCTCCAGTTGAGGTAGAACCATCAAAATAAACAATGGTTCTTTCTTCACTGATAGAAGATTCTCTTATATTGAGTTTTAAAGTTGAATTATTAGGAACAAATTCCATCTCTAATTTATACATATCGTCATCAAAATCTTTTAATGATTCGTTAAAAGAAGAAATGGATGGATTATTTGCTTCATAAATGATTTCACCTTCAATTCCTTCGGTATTGATGAAATCAATGCCTAAATCATTAGTGGAAGTATCATAAAATACTTTTCTAACGAGTCCAACATTATGCGACCACCCAGATTCCGAAAGAAGTGAGGAAGGGCGTTTTGATTGCATGATTGAAAAAATCATTGCATCATTACTAATCGGATCAATGAATCCACTTGGACCAGTAAAAACATTTTGACCTAAGTCCATACGTCGAGGGTTGGAGAATGAAGGAATAAAACGACAATTAACTTTGTCAAATTCGCCAATCCAATAGATAACATTGTTGTCTGCTGTGGTCGCAGGTGCTGGTGAAATTATAAAAACGTACTTATTGGTAGTATTTCCGTTTTCATCTTTTAAAGGTAATAAAACTGGAAGTTCCCATACATTGCCCATCTCTAACGATGCGACATTGTATTCAAATAGGTGACCACGATATTCCCAGTTATGAAAATAATCGACTTTATTGACATTCGTGGTATAAATAAGTGCAGTACCACATGAATTATTTTCATTACCACTTCCAATGACAAGGTAATAATTATCTCCATCTTTTAAGATGGTCATATCTCTAAATTCATTGCTTCGACCTTGTCCTTGAAGTTGTGCGATAGCGAGTCGATCACTTACTTCCCATTCTGTTAAGTATGGATCAGATAAATCTTTTGGATAAGCAATACCAACATTTTGATTGCTCACTAATCCTGGATGAGCGTAGTTACCGGCAGTAAAAAATAAATAAGGAACTCCATCTTTATCGTAAGTTGATCCACCACTCCAGACACCATCAGGGCACACGGTACCATTTTTAAAGACGACAACTTCTTTTCTTGGTGTCCAATCAACCATATCAGTACTAGTTAAATGTCCCCAAACAATTCCTTGAGCGTCATTAAAATATGGTCCGTTAGGATTGCATTGATAAAATAAATGGTAGACCCCATTGTAATATATTGGAGCGTGTGGTTCATTCATCCAATGTTCATATGGACCACCATGATATTGTGGTTTATATAAATCATCAGTTAATGAATTTTGTAGCCATACATCGTTAAAATCACATGTTTTGATATTGTGATTTTCATCTAGACATGATTCGTAATAACTTCTAATCGTTGAATACGATAAGGCTTTTTTATACATGCGTAACTCATCTAATAAACCAGAAATCATTCCTTTGGAACAATCTCCACTTGAAGAAGTAACGCTATTTTTTCCTATTAATAATGGAATATCGTCCGCGCGAAGGATATAACTATCTTTTTCAATTTCGACACGATTGATAATTTTTCCATTTCTAAATAATTGAAGTTCACCATTGACCCCATCAAATTTAGCGAGGACATGGTTCCATTCATATTGGTCGAGTGGACTATTGACATCAGTAATTTCTACCCAGCCATTATTAGTGCCAACACCAAAATATATTTGGCCTTCTCTTTTATAGCCTAAGGTAAAGCCCATAGAAAAGGTATCATCTCGATAATATTGTGAAGCGACAGCTTGAATTATCGTGTCGCTTGTATTATTGATATCACTCCAGTTATAACTTCTTGGAGCAATCCAACAAGAAATAGTGAATTCTTTTCCAGAAACAGAAAATTTTTCACTATCGATTTCTCCATAAATTGAATATCCATCAAAGACCATCGCATCTTTAACTACACCATCTTTAAAAGGAACTTCTTGTCTTTCTAAAGTTGAAGAGTTATGAAGATGATAATTCATTTCCACACTATTAATTTTCTTTGTTGAATCAACTAAAAGAGAAGAATCGTTTTTATCAAAAGCAAAATACGCAATCATCGATGAATTATAATTATCATTTGATGAAGAACAACCAGTTAACAATAATAATGAAGATAAAGCAATAATCGATATTTTTTTCATAATTATTTTAATCCTGTAAAGGAAACTCCTTCGACGATATATTTTTGACAGAAAATATAGACGATCGCGATTGGAATCGTCGATATAGTTAATGAGGCCATGACCATACCAATATCTCTTTGCGCTGCACTATTGACGACTTGAAGAAATACTTGTAAAGGTTGTTGGTCAGTCGTTGGGAACATCAATTGAGCGAAAATGTATTCGTTCCATTGTCCCATAAATGTAAAGATAGCCACTGTCGCAAAAATTGGTTTTGATAATGGAACTATCATTTTGAAAAATACCCCAATACGAGAGCAACCATCAATTCTTGCCGCTTCTTCAATTTCCACTGGCATTCCTAAAAAATATTGACGGAACATATAGGTGTAAAACAAAGACGCAACGCTAGGTAATAAATAACCAATGACATTTAAAGGTTTGGCTAATAAACCTAAATAGTAAAGAACTAAATATGTTGGAACGATACTCGTTTCAATTGGAATAATCATTAAAACCAAAATGATTGTTGTCATCAATTTATTTCCTGGAAATCTAATTTTCGCTAAAGCATAACCAGATAAAGAATTAATGACGAGAACTGAAACAATCATCACACTACAATAGAGAATAGAATTGAGAATGGATTGACCAAAATTTTCCATCGAATTGAATAATTTGATATAAGAAACAAACCATTCAGTAATATTCCAACTAGGTGGGAAAAATGTCCATATTGTCGATAATTGACGATTGACAGTGTCATTGTCTTTGAATGAGTTTGAAAGCATCCAAATGACAGGGAATAAAAATATAAACGCCAGTAAAGCGCAGCAAATAGCCACAATCGCAGTCTTTAAAATCTTGCTAATTTTGATATTCTTTTTAACTTTTGAAATGTTTTCAACGTGAGATAAATATTCCATTTTCATAAGATTATGCCTCGTTATCTCCGCCTAAAGCTTTTCTTAATGTTAAGGAAACTGTGGCTAAAATGATGGTATAGAATAAGGCAATCGCGGATGAATATCCGACATCCTTATATGTAATACCTTGTTTGTAAATGTAATATGACATTGTAAGCGTAGAATCTAATGGTCCACCACCAGTCATAATCATTGGTTGAACACAAATTCTAAAAGCTCCAATTAGCATCGTAATGAAGACAAAAACCATCGTTGGTTTTAATCCTGGAAGGGTGACATTAATAAATTTTTGCCATGCGTTAGCCCTATCGATATCAGCGGCTTCATAAACATCACGTGGAATATTTTTAAGACCACTTAATAAAATTAACATTTGATATCCAGCGCCTTGCCAAGCAGAAATAAATATAATACTTCCCATCGCTAAATTTGGATCATCAAGGAAGGCGACCGGATTAGCACCCATTGCCAGTAATAATGTATTAATTAAACCATTTTGAGTATTTAATAAATTCATCCATAGCATTGATGTGACCGCTAAAGATAACATAACAGGGACGAAAAACGCCCAACGGAGAAATGTATTAAATCTTTTAATTTTATTTAATAAAAGTGCTAAACCTAAAGCAGTACCGAATTGTAAAGGCATAACACCTAAAACAAATATCGCGGTATTTCTTAAGGCAACAAGAATTTTTGTATCATGCACTAATCGGACAAAATTTTCAAATCCGACAAATTTCATTTGAGTTAATCGACCCATATTCGCATCAGTAAACGCCATCGTTAAAGAGAAAGCAATTGGAATGAAAACGAATATGATAGATAAAATCATACAAGGCGCAATAAAGGCTAAACCCGTTAACGATTCGTTAACGGTGTATTCTTTTTTGCCGATTTTAAAGTGATTTTTCTTTCGCTTAAAAGCGATATTTTCAACAGTCATATTAGCCTCTTGAAGCGTCGACTACACTCATCAATTCTTGAATTTTATTTTTTAAGTTATAGTTAGAAACAATGTTCATATTCTTGATGTATTCAAGAACACTACCATACGCATCTTTTAATTGAGGATATTTGACCATTTTAGGTCTAGTAAATGTATTAGCTTGTAAATAGATTGATAATGAATGAGCAGGACCAGTTGATAATTCATCCATTGTGGAAAGAAGTGTTTTGTTTGTTGGGAATGTACCAATCGCGTCATACATCATTCTCGATGCACTTTCGCCAGTGAGGTATTTAACCGCAATCGCTGCGGCTTCAAGATTTTTACTATCTTTGGTAATACCAAATCCATAACTACCACATGGAGAAGCAAAAATATTGCTCTTATTTCCATTTTCGTCTTCATAAACTGGATAAGGCATAATATCGTATTGATCTTTTAACGAAGAAGTACCTTTGGAAATCTTTCTAGCATCCCATGGACCATGAATTTGGAAAGGAATTTGTTCTAAAACGAAAGCACTATCACTAGTTCCAGAATAGACCCAAGATTCATTATTAGAAAGTCCAGTTTTGGAATAAAACATTTCTAGTTGAGCAATTCCACTGACAGCGTTATCTGTCGTCAATGCTTCAGTGACATGGTCGTCAGTGCCAAAGGTTGCTCCTGCCGAATACACTAATGGAGAATATAAATACATATATCCATCAGTGCCAAAACCAGTATTTAAGGCAATTTGATATGGTTGATTTGCCGCTTTTAATCTAATTTGGGCATCATGAACATCTTTGAATGACCAAGGATTTTCAAGCGTACCAAAATCCGCGTCAGTGTAACCAACTTTATATAACATTGCTTTGTTATAATATAATCCACCTGGGGCTTCCATCCCACTAAGTGAATATAATTTTCCATCGATGGTACCTTGTTCAATAACACTGGTAACATAGGAATCTTTTTCTTCTTGAGTAACATATGCTGAGAAATCCACTAAGACACCGTTTCTTACTTTTACAGCTACATCAGAACTATCAACAGCGATAATATCTGGTAAACCACCAGTAATCATTGAACTGTCAATCCTATCTTCTAAGCTTGAACCAACGAATGTCATGCTCATTCTGAGAACTTTACCACTGCTATCGGTAAGATTAGCGTTGTTAAAGTTATTTTGAATTTGTTTGTAGACTTTACCTTCATCTTCGGTTTCATTTTTATGAACCCAGACTTTGATAATTTTTGTTGTGCCGTCACTTTTATCTTCACTCGATGAGCAAGAAGTCAATCCGCCAACCATAAGCAAAGAAACTAGGCAAAGTAAATTAGCGCTTTTTATTTTCATATAATTTCCTCATATGTGGGAACGATACCACACTTATATTTAATTACAGTCTTTTATTGATGTCAATAATGTTTTTTTATTGAGTTATATATATAAATTAAATTTCTTTGAATTTAACAACAAAAATTTAATTTCTAAAAGAAAAGATGCCATTAAGCATCCATTCTAAAAATAAATAAAATATTATTAATAAGATTAATTAATGAAATTATTAATATCTTCAGCGAGAGATTCTTCCATAATTTTAAATTTTCCTTCGCCCTTAGATATTTTATCTAATAAATTTTTGGTTGTTTCTTTCAATTTTTCAGATTTAAGTGTTTCTTGAACCATTGGTAATAAGCGATAGAAATATCTCAAATTGCCTTCATCACTATAAAATTTAATTGTCTCTTCTTCATCCACAGTGAGGGCATTTACCATTTCATTAATGATTTCTTTTTCTTTCAAATCAATTTCTTCATTTGTTAAGTTATCATTTGATGGATCGTAATGTAAAAAATTAAGTTTTGTTAAATACTCATCTCTTGCGACCGCTAATCTTGATTGTTTCATATTTTAATGTACTCCTTAAGGACTATTCTCATTTTATCGATAATAATTATCGTTATCAAGTTTATGAAATATAATTGGTAATCTTTAACCATCCCGATTTCATATAATAAGAAAAGATATATACTTCATAGCTTGTACTTGAATCAACTGTAAATGTTTCATTATATGTATTGAGTGTTTTGTTATAAAAAAGGAAGTAAGTATTATCGACATCATCGACTTCGTTAATACCATAAGTCATATAATCAATTGGAAGAGCGAACGCTCCGCCAAAGAAAGAATTCTTATCTTTAAGTGGAACAAATTTTGAATCTTCACTTAATACATAACTATCAATTTTATCTTTCATTTTAGAATCAGAATAATACGCAGTGGCTTTTCTTCCATAGGTTAAAATTAATTTCTTTTCAACCTTGATGGCTTCATCATCTGAATAAGCACATTTACCTTTTTCTGGCAATGATAAATTACATTCATTACCTAAGGCAATAATATTAGTGTAATCATGATTATAATGGGTTCTTATTCCACTAGTGGCTACCAAACATAAAAAGAACAAACATAATGAACCAGAAACAATATTCCTGTCATTTCGCACTGTATTTTTTGTTTTTAAACGATAAATTATAGCAACAATTAAATTGGTTAAAGGAATTAATGCAATAGGGTAAAGGATTAATAAACCTGAAGTTGATTCCACTGTCGGATCGATCGCTAACATGGTGACTGTCAAAATAAATCCTACAATTAAACCTATAAGTGGAGAGAAGGTTGACCAATAAAATAATTTATTCAAAAGTGGGTTATCAACTTTCTTGATATTTATTTCATTATCCGCTCGAGAAACAAACGATAATGAATCAAAATTATCCACTGTTTTTTTTCCATTTAATAAACGTGAATATATTTTTAAATCTAAAAAGAATGAACTTCCTTCATTATGTTCAATTGGGTCATTATCAATTTTATGGAACAAATAATCTAAAGCTTGCAATTTATAAATATATAATAAATCAGAGCTTCCATTATATTGTTTATAATACGAAGCATATAAAGTTTTAGCTTCACTTATTTTACCATTATTAAGTAGTAATAAAATGGAAGTAAAACCACACATTAAAGAATATTGTGGTTTGTAATTATTCATCGAATACACTAATTCGTTGGCTTTATTGATATCATCCAAATATAAATACATTAATATTTCTAAATATGAGGCTTGAATTCTATGTGAACCAATTCCATATTTTTTAGAGAAATTTAAAATCTTTATCGCTTTTAAATAATTCTTTTGAATAAAAGCATTATTAAATAAAGGAATTAAAACGGTAGAAATAATAATTTTATAAATAATAAAGGCAATGATAATGGAAGTAATAATTAAAAAGAATAAAGTTCCAACATCTTTACTTAAAACAAATACCGCGATTGAAAAACCTAATGCGGTAAATAAAACAATCAAAAATAAAACATAAACGATGATAGTTTTAATATTTTTATTTTTTAAATGTTTTTGTAATTTTTGTGACGCAACGGTATTTAAGTCCATAATTTATTTTGTGTTATAACTCTCTAATAAAATATCATAAATATCTTCATGAGTTAAGGTTTTATATCCACCGGTATCTAAAGAAGATGTATTAGCGATTTTTCTAATCGTTTCTTCATTCACATTAAATTCTTTAATGCTATAAACCATTTTTGAATCTCGAATGAATTTATCTAACGCTAAAATGCCCTTATAGGCAACATCTTTAACTAGCTCATTTCTTTTCTTTTTAATGTGAAAAACATTGGTCGCAAATTTATAAAATTTATCGACACCATCAAGATAAATCTTTTTGTAATAAGGGACGCTGATGGCCGCTAAACCCATCCCGTGAGCGCAGTCAGTATAAGCACTTAATTGATGTTCGATATTATGAACTTCCCAGTCTTGAGTTTTTCCAACCCCAGTAATAGTGTTAAGCGCTAAAGAAGAAATCCACATAATATTACTTCTCGCTTCATAATTATGTGGAGATTTAATCGCGATTTTCGTGTATTTCATTAAATCTCTCATTAATGTTTCAAGTAATGAATCACTAACATTATTATCAAAACCAGAAAAATATTGTTCCATCAAATGAGAGAAAATATCAAATATACCACTGAGCATTTGATATTCACTGACTGTATAAGTATAGACTGGATTCATAATTGCGAAACGTGGATAAACTGAGGTAGGAAAGACTCGACCAATTTTATATCCGTCTTTACTCACTACCGAACCCCCATTAGTCTCGCTTCCAGTTCCAGTCATTGTTAATATTGCCCCTAATGGAACAACATCATTATCTAAAGGCATATGGTTGACCCAATATTTAGTGTATGGATTCATATCAAAACAATAACTTGACGCTGATACACCCTTAGCTAAATCGATGACTGAGCCTCCTCCAACCGCGAGAATAAAATCAATTTGATGTTCACGAACTAAAGAAACACCTTCATATAATTTTTCTGTTGTCGGATTTGGGCTGACTCCACTAAGTTCAAAAACATTTTTCTTCGTTTGCTTTAATATTTTAATAACTTTATCGTATAAACCAATTCTTTTAATGGAATTCATTCCATAAACTAATAAAACATTATTTCCATATTTATTTAATTCATCTTTTAAAGATAATAAAGAATCTCTTCCAAAATAAATTTTTGTCGGGTTTTCGTAAATAAAATCTTGCATATAACAATTCTCCAGTAAATATATTTTACCATAGTTTAATAAACTATATGTTTTTATTTTCTTTGATATTTTTAACGGCTTCAATCAGTCCTAAAAAGAAAGGATGAGGATGATTGGGTCGAGATTTAAATTCAGGATGAAATTGACAAGAAACATAATATGGATGATTATCAAGTTCTAAAACTTCCACTAAACCAGACTCAGGATTAATACCTTTAATCTTAAGTCCATTCTCATTAAATATATCGAAGTATTCATTATTAAATTCATAACGATGACGATGTCTTTCTGAAAGAGGAAAGAAATGATAATATTTATAAACTTTAGAATCTTCATCAAGTTTTAAATTGTACGCTCCAAGACGAAGTGTGCCTCCTAAATCAATTCCTTTATATTGGTTAGGTAGTAAATGAATGATAGGATGGGTAGTTTCTTCATTTAATTCTGTCGAATCAGCGTCCATGTATCCTAAAACATTTCTAGCAAATTCCACTGCCATTAATTGCATTCCAAAACAAATTCCTAAAAGGGGTATTTTATTAATTCGACAATATTCTAAGGTGTATATTTTTCCTTCACTGCCTCTTTTACCAAATCCTCCAGGAACAACGACTCCATCAACATTTTTTAATAATTCATGGACGTTATCTTTATTAACATCTTCAGAATTTATCCAAACAATATTGGTTTTATAATTAAATCGATAGCCAGCAGCTTTTATAGCTTCGTTAACTGATAAATAAGCATCGTGAAGAGAAACATATTTCCCAACAATCGCGATATTCATTTCTTTTTTAAGTCCTTTAATTGTTTGAATCAATTTTTCCCAATTTGATGTATCGCTTTCTTGCGTAGATAAAGAGAAATGGTCGCATATTTCTTTATCGATATTTTGTCTTTTTAAAGATAAAACAACTTCATAAATTATATCGACATCTTTACAAGTAATAACATGGTTTAAAGGAACATCACAAAATAATGATATTTTTTCTTTGATTTCTTTAGTGACATTTTTTTCACTTCTTAAAACAATGATGTCAGGTTGAATACCTAAAGAACCTAATTCTTTCACGCTATGTTGCGCAGGTTTAGTTTTCATTTCTCCTGCGCTTTGTAAATAAGGAAGTAAAACACAATGAACAAATAAAACATTTTCTTCTTTATTTTCTCTTCTAAATTGACGAATTGCTTCTAAAAATGGTAAGGACTCAATATCTCCAACCGTTCCACCAATTTCAGTAATAATGACATCGGCTTGAGAAGTTTTTTCGGCTTTCTTTAATTGTTCTTTTATTTCGTTAGTGATATGAGGAATAACTTGGACAGTCTTTCCAAGATATTTTCCTTCTCTTTCTTTTTTGATGACATTTTGATAAATACGACCAGTCGTGATATTACTTAGTTTTGTTAAATTTTCGTTGGTAAATCTTTCATAATGGCCTAAATCTAAGTCAGTTTCTGCCCCATCATCTGTAACATAAACTTCACCATGTTGATAAGGAGATAAAGTACCAGGATCAACATTGATATATGGGTCAAATTTTTGCATGAATATTTTTAATCCACGACTCTTTAATAATCGTCCAATACTACTTGCAACAATTCCTTTTCCAAGTGAAGAAACCACTCCACCAGTAACAAATATAAATTTAGCCATAATAACTTCTCTCTCCTTGTCAAAGTCTTATAAAATAAAAAAAGTGTTTTTTCGGTTATGAAATTAATATTCATAAATATAAATATTTATTTCAAAGACCAATAAATAAAACACTTTTTCAGTTTATCAAATCTTTGCTATTTAAAAAAGAAGAAAGATAACAAACATTATTGAAATAAATCTTTTTTATTATAAACGGAATCTTTATCGCTAATTTTTCTAATCGCTTTTGCAGGATTTCCATAGCAAACACTATTGGATGGTAATGACTTGGTAACGATAGAACCCGCGCCTATTACACTATTTCTTCCAATAGTCACTCCACCTAATATCGTAACATTACCACCAACCCAAACATTATCTTCAATGGTAATTGGTTTACCATATTCTAAATCAGTTAAATACCCTTTATCTTTATCAAAAAATGGTATTCTTTCGTTAGCGATAAGTGGATGAGCAGCGGTTAAAATATTAACATTTGGTCCAAAATAAACATTGTTTCCAATTTTTACTTCTGCAACATCTAAAATACACGCTGAATAATTAAAATATGAATTTGCACCAATATAAATATTAAAACCATAATCAACATAAATTGGTCCACGAAAATAGCAAGAGGGGTCAACATGAGGAAGAAGCTCTTTCATTAATTCATTTTTTTGTTCATCATCCTCAATTGAACCGTTTATTTTTCGACATAGTTTCATTGCTTTAATTCTTAAATCAACCAATTCTTTATCATTTGGATCATATATTAAACCTTGTGTCATTTTCTCTTTTTCATTCATACAAATATTTCCTTTATTATCATTATTATAATATATTAAAAAAGCTGTTAGGATAGAATCTTAACAGCTTTAATTATAAATATAATTATTTATTAGCGATGTTTTCTTTTATAAATTAAAGAAACCGCAAGAACGCAAAACGCGGCAGCAATAGCAATAACGAAATAAACTAAATAAGAATTATTGCTAATAATGTTAAAGTAATTAACACTTAATGGAGTTGCTCCACTCAATGTTAATAAATAATTTAATAAACCTAATGCAGTGGTTTCACTTGTATATGTTCCAGTTAAGGCCACGGACATTAAAGTAGATGAATCAACACCACTGAGTGTATGAGTTAACATCGAGAAATATTTATTAATTTTTGTTGCTGTGTCAGTAATTTGATTACAAATACCTTCAGTGTTAGATAAGACATCCATGTAAGAGGCAATTGAATTAGTGCGATTAACAACAATATTATCAATTGTTAAATAATTAGCTACATAATTAAAAGCACGATAAACAAATCCAAAGCGAACATTTTTACCAATTAATGGCCAAGAAATATAATCTGCTTTTGTATAAGTATTTACGTTATATGCGAAAACACTATCTTCTCCATCAATGGTTTTTAAAATAGTCCAAGCACTTTCTTCTTCAACTTGATAAATAACTGAAAAATAACCAGTTTCACATCCAGACAATGAAAATTGGAAATCACTAACTTCGATGTAATCATTCGTATACATCGCCATTCCAAATGCACTATCATTTCCTAAAATCTCAATTAAGGAAGCGATTTTATAGTCATCGGAAGATTCATCTGTACTAGAAGCAATTGAATGATTATATGCATCATCAGCGTCTTCAATTCCACATGTTAATTGAAGAGTATCGTTACTTCCATTTCTTCTTGCAGAAGTAATATTCCAACTTAATGATGAATATTCGCTTAAAGTAGTTTCAGCATCATCAACAAGAACCCAGTTATTAGCGTATATGTCACCTAATTCTGAATTCATAGTTAAATCAGTGGTTGCATATGTATATGCTGGTGAAGATTCTGCTTTTGCTTTTTCAACTGGATTATTAAATGAAATTAATGATGCTAATAATAATGCTGAAAATGAAAAGATAGATACTAAAATAGATTTCTTTTTATTCATTATTTTTTCCTCCTTCTATTTTTAGTTGTATATTTTCAATATAATTTTTGATTTCTTCTATAGCGAGTCGTCCATTTTCTTCATCTAAAAACTCAACAAAAATTCTAAATGATGGCTCGGTTCCACTTAATCTAATCAAAATCCAACAGTCATCCTTAAAATAGTATTTAAAGTTTCTTGTAAAATGTTTGTAATCCAATAGAGGGGACGAAAATTTTGGTGGATTATCTTTTAATACATTTATGACTTTCTCGCTATCGAGTCGAAGTGGTAATGTATCCTCAATAAAAACATGTTTATAATCAGCGAAATCTTTAACATTTTGGATAATTTGACTAACAGGAAGACCTTCTTTTATGATCATTTCCATAAATAGCATGCTTGAGAAAACACTATCTTTACCGTATAAATAACCTTTTAAAGTTAATCCGCCTGAACTTTCACCACCGATTAAAGCATCATATTCATCCATTCCATGAGTAATGTTTTTAAATCCAACATCAACTTCATGGCATTTATATCCAAGTTTATTAGCGACTTTATCAACTAAAATTGAAGTCGCACAATTTTTGACAATATCACCTTTCATTCCTCGTTTTGTAATGAGGTAATAATATAAGGTGGCTAATATTTCATTATTTGAAACATAATTTCCTAATTCATCGATGACACCAAGTCGATCACCGTCTGAATCAGTGGCCAAACCACAGTCATAGTGATTAGAAACAACCTTTTCAATAAATCCATCATCTTTAAAAGCTTCGTATGTTGGATTTGGTAAATTGAAATTAAAGAAAGCATCATGCTCTTTATGAATGACATCGAATTGTTTGATTTTCATTTCTTTCGCTAAAGGAAGAAGCCCCACTACTCCGACACCACACATATTGTTATAAATAATTTTTAAATTATTATTTTTAATACTTGGGTCAATAAAAGTTTTAATATGCGATAAATACATATTAGTGTTGCTATAGGATTGAATTAGCCATTTTCTTTTTGCTTCTAAATATGAGATGGTTTTAACTTCTTTAACTTCATTAACATATTTTTCTAATTTGTTAGTGAAATTAACATCCGCGTCATAACCTTTTTTTGTAAAGAGTTTAATGCCGTTAAAATAATATGGATTATGACTCGCTGTTATCATGACACCATAATCATTCCTTAAATCCCTAGTCGCACTCATAACCGATGGAGTAGGAACACTTTGTTCATAAATAAAACAATGAATATCATTGCCTGCTAAAACTTCGCCAAACCAACGCGCAGCGAAATCAGACATAAAACGATTATCATATCCAATGATGATTGGAGTGGATGAATTTTCATCTTTAATAATGTTAGAAAGAGCCTGCGCAATGAGTTGAATATTCTCTTTATTAAATGTGTCAGAGATGACACCGCGAAAACCGCCAGTTCCAAACTTTATCATACACTTATTATATTATTCAAAAATAAGAGAAAATCAATATTATTTTACAAACTAAAAAAATGATTTTAAAAACATATTTATATATGGTTTACCAAAATTAAAATCAATTAGCAAAAAATTTTAAACACAAATATAGTGTAAATTTTACTAAACGGAATTTAAACAATTTATTTATAAATTAAAAATAGTTCCCTTATGAGGGTCTATCTAATATTAAGCGATTATTGGAGACAGGATATACTTAATATATAGATAGATCAAATAAGGGAACTATCGCTCTTTAAGCATAAATATTATTATTTATTTTTACTCGACATTCAATATTTTTTTATTAAATTAAATAAATACATTTTTTAAGTTAATCTTAAATAATTATAGGTCGACTTTTTTATCAATTTTTTAACAAAATTAAAGTAAGTTTTCTAACTCATTAATTGCGCTACTTTTAAAGTTATTTATTATCTTAGTGGCGAAATCTAAAATTGATAATTGTTGGTTTTTAATTAGAGGTGTCAAATCGATTCCGAAAGATATCATGTTCATAGTATCTACACTATGAGATTTTGCGTATGTCGCATTCGCATATCTTCTTCCAATCGTCGCTAAATCATATCTTTTTCCACCAACAATTTGAGACTTAAAAACATTGAGAATATCTTTTTGGAGTTTTTTGTTGTTAGAAACATCAAACGCTAATTTGTCTTCATCGTTTGCCCAATCTAAATCTCTCCAAACTTCCATTCCATAAAGATGTTTGACATGACATTTTTTATTTAGTCTTCTAAGAGCTTCAATGACTTTGATAACTACTCCTAAATGTGTCGGGTGTTTATCTAAAATATTGTGAGTATAAATAATCTCAGGATCTAACTCTTCGATAATGGACATATATTCATTAATAATTTCTTCATCATTTTTATCTTTAATTTGACTTGAAGGATGTTTCAATAAATACAAAGAATGGTATCTACCAATTTCAGATGCCGCTTTTTGTTCATCAATTCTCACTTTTTTCATCATTTCATCAGTGTAATCTTTATACTCATTCGTACGGCTACTACCACTGCCATCCGCGGTGACAATCGCCGCAAAACTATATTTTTTACTACGATAACCTTTAGATATGCCATGATACGCCATAATCTCAACATCATCTTGATGCGCGGAAATCGCTAAATACTTAACTTTTCCTTCTTTTCTATTTTGTGGATAATAAATTTCCATAATCAATTATCTCCTTATTTAGTAATCGTTACTTTCTTTAATCCACGTGGTTTATCTGGATTTATTCCTTTTTTTACACTGAGACCTAAAGAAAATAATTGCATAGTTTCAATAAGGGCGAAAGGAGATATAACTTCTTCACATCGAGGAATCATAAATGTCTTTTCGTAATCTTTGAAATATTCATCATTACTGACGACATAGACATTCGCGCCAGCATCAAGTAATTTTTCAAACATTTCATAATTATCCATGTTGGCTTTACCAAATCCATGTAATAAGAAAATGTTCGTTTTAGCGTCCACAATAGCGAAAGGTCCATGATAAAAATCACTAATAGAATAAGCTTTTGATTTTACATAAGTCGTTTCTTGAAGTTTTAAAGCACTCTCTAAACAAGTGACATAATTAATACCTCTTGAAAGCATGTAAGCATCATAAAAATTAACACATGATTCCGCGAGTTCTAATATTTTTTCTTCGTGTTCAAGGGTCTTTTCTAATAATTCAGGCACTAAAGATAAATTTTTTCTGAGATAATCGCTATTAGCGATTTCAGCACAAAGTAATCCCAAAACATACATTTCGCTAATGAATGTTTTAGTCGCTGCAACACTATGTTCTACTCCACACGCTAAATAAAGGTGATAATGACCTGAAAGCGCTAATAAAGAGTTTTCATTATTCGTTATTGATAAAGTAAATGCCCCAGCTTTTTTTGCTTCATCAAGAACTTCTAAAATATCGAGTCCGCTACCAGATTGAGAAACCCCAATGACTAATGTATGTTTATATTTAAGTTTTCCGTGATATAAAGTTGATACACTAGGGGCGGCAAATCCACAAGGTAGACCAGCAAAAATTTCACATAAATATTTGAAATACACACAAACATTATCACTGCTTCCTCTGGCAGTAAGAATAACATTTGTAATTTCTTTTTCTTTAATTAAAGAGGCTACTTCTTTAATTTTTTCGATGTTGACATCATATGCTTTTTTTAATACATCTTTTTGTTCATGTATCTCTTTATACATGTATAGTTTTTTAATATCCATATAACCTCCATCCATAGTTTAGATAATAAAAATTAAACTAATATAGAAGGTTCATCATCGTCATTATTTAAGAACAAATGAATCTTCTTATTATTCAATTTGATGTAAATAATGTCTCCATTTTTATAGTTAACCCTATCGGTAGTTTTAATAACCATTGAAGTTTTAGAAGTTGAAACTTTATCAACATTATCTAAGTTTAAATCACCATAAACTAAGGTTTCACTTCCTAATATTTCAACGATATTAACTCTTAAAGGGATCCCTGTCTTTCCTTTACAAATCGATATATCTTCACTTCGAATTCCTAATATTGATTTTTTAATATCTTCTTCACTATATTTTTCATTTATTTTTCTTACTTGTTTTTTATCGACATCGATAGAAATAATTTCTTTATCACCATTAGATATCTTTAAGTTGATATCCGTTTCATTCATAGATAAATCAACTTCATAGAAATTCATTTGAGGTGTTCCTAAAAATCCAGCAACAAATCGATTAGTAGGGTAATCATATAAGTTCGTTGGGGTATCAATTTGTTGTACGACACCTTTTCTCATTACAACAATTCTTGTTCCCATCGTCATTGCTTCAACTTGATCATGAGTAACATAAATAAAGGTCGTATCCAATTTTTCATATAATTTTGTAATTTCCACTCGCATTTGAGCGCGTAGTTTCGCGTCTAAGTTAGAAAGAGGCTCATCAAGTAAAAATAAGCGTGGGGTTCTAACAATCGCTCTACCTAACGCTACTCTTTGACGTTGACCACCACTCATCGCCTTAGGTTTACGATTTAATAATTCTTTAATGTCTAATATCTCAGCAGCGTCATTAATTCGACGATCAATTTCATCTTTTGGAACATGCATATTTTTTAATCCAAATGCCATGTTTTGATAAGCGGTCATATGTGGATATAAAGCATAGTTTTGGAAAACCATTGCGACGTTACGAAATTTAGGTTCAACTTCATTGACAATTTCATTGTCCATGATAATTTCCCCTTTAGAGATTTCTTCTAATCCGGCAATCATTCTTAAAGTTGTAGATTTACCACATCCAGAAGGTCCAACGAAAACGATGAATTCTTTTTCATTACTCTCTAAATTAAAATCTTTAACCGCGACAACAGTTTCTTTTTTATTTTTATATTCTTTTGTGACGTTTCGTAAAATTAATTGACTCATTCAGCTACCTCACTTCTTTAGACATTGTCTTAAAATATGGTCCATACCTATTCTCGTTGCACCTTTAATTCTTCCATTTCTTCCTAAGGTTGAAAAAGATACTTTTGGAGAATAGATAAGTTCACTTAACT
>JBJEDU010000035.1:82186-125708 GCA_051872395.1 Bacilli bacterium
TTTCTTCCTAAGGTTGAAAAAGATACTTTTGGAGAATAGATAAGTTCACTTAACTCCTCTTTGACAATCGCTAAATATTCATCTTTGAATTCGATTGCTCTACCAGAAATAACCACTGTCGAAATATCTAATATTTCAATAATATTTTTTAATGCTTGTCCAAGCGTTTTAGCGCTTTTATTAACTAAAGCTTTAACTTCTTCATTAGTGTGATAAAGTTCAATTACTCTCGTTCTTGTAACATCTTCTTCATTAGTGATTTTCTTGACTTGTTCAATTAAATATCTAAAAGAAATAAATTCATCTAAAAAATCTGTTTGATTATCTTGAGTGACTTTTATTAAACCAAATTCACCACAATATCCAACATCACCTTCAAATAAATTACCACCAATAATTAAAGAACCACCAATACCATAGTCGACAGAAATAAATATCGCATTTTTTGCATTTCGAAGTTCACCAAACTTAAGTTCTGCAATCGCTGATAAATTGATATCGTTATATGTGAATATTTCAGCGTCTGGAAATTGTTTTTTAAAGACATTGGTAATGAAGTTTTTCTCTTTAAATAATTCTGGGTCGAATTGTTTAGAAAGTGCTAATTCGCCAGTAATAGAATTGACTCTTCCAGGAAGAGAAATAACGACTGTACGAAGTTTTAAGTCTTTATATTTTTCTTGCATGAGAATTTGAGTACAAGCAAGAATTATTTCATAAATTGATGATGAATTATATTTTTCAATATCTATTCTTTTTAAAGTTAATATTTCTTCTTTAACATTGCTTAAAGCAATAGTTGCTTGAAATGAAGAAATATTAATGGCAAGAATTAATCCATAATTTTCATCAATAGAATAAAATACTTGTTTTCTTCCATGTCCCTTTTTAGAAATGGATGATTCAATTTTTATAATTCCTAAATTTAGTAATTCTTTTGAAATAGATGACATCGTAGCGTTCGATAAAAGAAGTTCTTCCGCTAATTCGGTTTGTGAATAAGGACGGAGTTTTAATTTCTCCATAACAAGTCGATTATTAACTTCTCGTGAATAAGACTGTGTCTTTCCTTTGGTAATGATGGTTTCCATAAAATTTGTCTCCTAATAATTAATATAAATTTTCTAATCCATTATTTGCGCTAACTAATACAGCGTTTCCTAAATTAACTGCCGCGAAATAATGGACTTTATCCTCGCTTGAAGCAGGGTAACTGACTTCATTGATATTCATGACTGTAAGATGGTATAAATGAACATTTCTCACTATTGCAGTTTCATTTATTACGCCAGAAAAACCTCCAACATAATTGTTTGCAATAACTTCGATGTTATCGATAATTAAATCTTTAACTTCACCACTTAAATAACTAAATAAACCAACGCCATATTTACTTTGACGATATGTATTATTTTTTTGAGTGGAAGATAATGTTAAATAGAGTTCATTATCGGTAATTTTTAAGTTTTTAATGGTATGTCCATTACCATAAAATTTACCATTGAAAGGATTGGATTCCGTTCCAATTCCATAAATTGTTTGATTTTCAAAATCAATATCATTTGTTAAAACAAATGTTTTGCTATAATTAGCAAATTTATTATCATTATAAGTCAAAATATTAAAGTATGTATCAAAATCTTCTTTTGAATTAATAGCAATATATTCATCTAAATCATCGACATTGAATTTGTTTTCGCTATTTTTGCCTAAATAATAAACATAACCAATATTATCTTTTACTAATTTTAAAGTTTTAAATTGATCATTTTCTAAACTAGAAAGCGAAATAGATAAAACATTATTTGAAATAGTAAATTGTTTATTTTGATGATCAAAAATAGCAACTTCGACTTGTCCAATATCACTGACATCAATGTCAAAATTATTTTCTTCATTTTGATATTTAACGTATATATTATTATCCACTGCTATTAAAGGATTAATAACAAAATCACAAGATGAACTGCTAACACTTCCCACTTTCGCATAAATTGAAAAATTAATTGAAGAAGTAATATTTTCATTGATAGATAATACATTATTTGTTATTGTTACTCCTTTGATTGAAGAAGGAACAGTGAAATAAGATACTGAATAATTATAAGAATTATCTGCTTCAATCGTTGAAGATAAAATATACTGTTCTCCTGGAATTAATGAAGTTAAAGAAGAAGTATTTAATGAAATCTTACTAGGAACAGGATAAACATCAAATGTTTTACTAGATGAATAAATTTCATTGTCTAATTCAAGTTTTATAGTTGCGATAAAACTATTTCCTAAAAAAGATGAAGTATCAATTTTTAAACCATCCACTACTAAAGAAGAATCATTGACTTCTAAACGAACATTGTCTTTATATTTTTCCATTAAAGATTGTGGAGAAATAATATAAATAACCTCTATAACATCTCCAACAACATAATCAAAAACTTTATTAGTAATATTAATTTGATCAATGAAATAATATTCAAATTGATGAATTAAACTTGGATACGAACCTAAATTAATATTCCAGAAATTGTTATCAAAATCAGAGAAAGAGTAATTTAATAAAGATGATAATGAATCAAATAAAATTGAATTATAAGCTGGTAATCCGCTTCCAATTAATTCGATATTTTCAGCGTTTTTATATGAATAAACTCTTTGAATAGAGCCTTCATTAAATCCACATATAAGTCCAAAAGAATTATCTCCAAGCACGCTTACATATGAAATGCAGGAATCGATTTCCCCAGCATTTCTTCCAACAATACCACCGAGATATTTATAAACACCTTCACCAGTATAATTAGAGATATTTCCTTTCGCTGTGCAATTTGAAATAGTGCCGCTATTAAAACCAGCAATGACACCAGAATATGACTTTACTTGATTAGTTTTTTCACTAGTCTCAACATTTAAATTTTTAATGACACCAAGTGAACCAATATAACCAAATAACCCAGCGTTATAAGCAAAGTCATCACCACGATTTATATATAATCCTTTAATAGTGTATCCATCACCATCAAAAGTTCCATTAAAAACATCATTCAAACTCGTTCCATCCGCGACATCGTGATAAACGCCAATTGGATTCCATCCTTTACCTTCGTTATATCCTTCTCCAGTAGTAGATAGATAAGAAGTTAAATCAATATCATTAATTAATATATAATAGCCTCTAAGAGTTTCCTGATTAGTGGAAATATATAATAAATCATCAACAGTTTTAATAAACTTATCAGCGACGACAATTTTAACCTTAATATTGTTTCTATTAGTGACGATAGTCAATTCATTTTCCCCGCTTGTCAAAATGGAAAATGCTTCACTTGTAAAAGTTAATTTATGGTATTCATTGTCATATGAATAAGTTGAAGAATCGATGATATTATTTTTATTAAACACCATCAATACTTCTTCTGGATAAGTTTCTAAATCAACATTTGAAAAATCTAAGTAATAAGAAACAGGATTATTACTACTCTTTTCAAATGATTGTGTCTTGGTGCTAGAAGTAGCGATCGAAGTTTTACTAACAAAGAAATCATGTTCTAAAATCGCACCATTAGAGGAGATAACCACACTAATTCGCGTATTATTTTCCACAAAATCATCAATATTTAATCTTCCAGAAGAAACATCAATTGTGACACCGTTAATTTTATTTTTTAACGCAAATGTATTAGATAATCCAAGAGAATTAGAAACGACAACATAATCTCCATCGCTAACAAAAGATGTCGGATTAATTAATAATAATTCAGGAGTTTCATAATCATGAACGAGTGTTAAAACAACTGGAACTGAGGTTTCATTTTTATAAGTTGCTTGATACAAAACTTGACTATAATTAATAACATTATCATCAAAAGTTATAAGTCCTGTTTTAGGATTAACACTTAACCCACTGATATCATTATTTATAAATGAATAAGTAACGCCAGAAACATGATGTTCTACTTTAACAGTATCTCCACTTCTTACTTCATATTCATCTTTTGCAAAAGTGACATGAGAAACACTTTTACAACTGCAAAGAGAAAATGATAAAAAGATAAACGAGAAGAACGATAATAATTTTTTTCTCATCCTTTTAAACCTCCTGCATTTGTCGATTCAATAATTTTCTTTTGGAAACATAAATATAAAATCAAAATTGGCACAATAGCGATAATCATTGAAGCAAAGATTCTTGGATAATTACCAGCACTGGCATCTTGAAGTTTTTGTAATCCCACAGCGAGTGTCATCTTAGATGGCATAAATAAAAGAGGTGTAGAATAATCATTCCAATAAACGATTGCTTGAAGTATCGCACACGCAATAATTGGACCTTTCGCCATTGGAAGCATAACAGTAAAGAATGTCTTAAATCTTCCTGCCCCATCAATAGACGCTGCTTCCATATATGAAGATGAAATGCTTGAAAAAGCACTATATAACAAAATGAAATTAAATCCAAAACATCCACTGTAAAGGAATAAAACACCAAGAATTGAATCATCAATTCCAAGAGTTTCCATTAACACAACTTGGCTTGGTAATGTACCAACAATTGGAACGACCATTGTAAAGATTGCTAAACCATAAATAATTCCACGACCAACAAATTTAAATTTCGCTAAACAATACGCCGCAACGGCACTTAAAAATACATTAATAAAGGTACCAAGAACCGTTAATAAAACGCTATAACCAATCATTGACAATACTGTTTGACCTTCAATTTCAAACGATAATACCTCAATAAAATTGAGCCCTTTAAATTCTTTAGGCCATCCAAAAATATTTCCACTAGCGAAATCCTCACCACTCTTAAAAGAATTGAGGAGCATCCATAAAAATGGAAATAATAAAGATACTGCATAGACAACAAATATAGCGAAAACTACCCATTTAGTAATATGATAACCATAGTCAATTTTCTTTTTAGGTTTCACTCTATTAATATTTGATAAATCTTCCATATTAATAATCAACCTCGCTATATTTCTTACTTAAAAAATGTCTAACTACTAAAATAATAGGCGCCCATAAAGCTGAACAAAGTAATCCTTTAGCGGCAGCAGTGCAATATTGCGCTGGCGAATAAGATTTTGTAGCTAAGAATATATCTAAAGAAATGGTGTATGTATTACCTTCACCATTAGTAATCAAAAGTGGTTGTAAATATAAAGTTAAAACATTGGTCATACCAAGAACAATTAATGTCACAATCGTTGGCCAAATACATGGAATGACCACATGAATAAATTCTTTAAAGTAACCCGCATGATCAAGTTCCGCAGATTCAAATAATTCTTTTGGAATTCTACCAATCGCTCCACTTAATAATACGATGTTATAACCTAAACCAGCCCAAATACAGTATATATAAACCATTATTTGGCTAGTTGGATAAACCGATAAGAAGTTGTCTTTAAAGCCTAACCAACGCATAAAATCATATAAATAACCAAAAGTAGAATCAAAAGAAGTAGTAAAAGCGAAAGCTAAAGCAACAACAGGAATAATATTTGGTAAGAAAAAGATTGCTCTAAAGACGTTACATAATGGCATCTTTTTACTTAAAAAATAAGAAAATAATAAAGATAAAGGTAACGAAATAAAAATCGTAACAAAAGCAAAGCCAAGTGAGTTAAGAACGATAACGCTGGTGTTATTTAACCAGCTAACACCAGTTGTATTGATACTATTATTAAAGAAATCTTTTATGATAGTGACAAAATTATCAAACCCTACCCATTTGTATTCTCCAGAAATAGTTCCAACTTGGAAGGCATGCATTAAAGAATTGATATTAACAAAAATCCAAGTAACTAAAAATTGTAAAACTGGATAAAAAAGCATGATGACAATAAAAATATAGTCTCTTGCTTTCTTAGAAAGTCTTTTTTTCTTAGGTGTTTGATAGGTTAAAGTTGTAATATCGTTCATAATTAAATTTTGACCATTTCTACATTATCAATACTGGTAGTTCCACTATTATCATTATTAACGAAATTTATTGACATATAATAAGAGTTTGAAGGCGCAATTACTTCTTGGGTATATGTTTGATATTCACTATTTTTATCTATATTAATAATTACAGAATCAAGAGGCGCATTACTAGTTGCGTCATAGAAATATACTCTCGCTAAAGCGTTATTTGAAGTCGTTTTTGCGTCGAAAGTTAATTTATATTTGAAGTTTTCGTATACACTATCGATTTCTTGAATAAGATATCCACCATCGACTACATTAGCAGCGTACAATGAATTATTACCATCAACATTAGAGATGTAACAAACTTCTTCTACTGGTTTAGTTTCGACATTTTTTCTTCTAAAAGACCAACCATATTCTGTGAGATCTAAAGTACTATTTTTAGCGTATTCAAAATCACCATTACTCACTTTGTTTGCTTCTTCAAAATATGTTGGGTTTGTAGGATATTGATTAATTGATACTCCATTAACAGAAATAGAAGGATTATGAGGAGTATATGTTTGAGAAGAATCAAACGCTAAATACTTAACATAATCAACATACATATAGTCGGTTTCAAAAAATGAATCACCAACGAATCCTGCGTTATTTGGAAACCAACAGCCAAACCATAATCTCGTTTCTAAATCAGGAATAAAATTAGTGCTGACACTCGTAATATATCCATCGATATAATAAACAATCATATTTGGATTTGTGTACCAATCAAAACCAAAGACATGATAATTTCCATCATTTAAATAAGTAGTAATTTCACCTAGGAAAGATGGCATATCTTGTGATTCATTTAAAGTCTCAGTTATATAATTAGTGTTTAAAACATTTTTAAAGGAAATCATACCATTTGATTTACCGCCTGGTAATTCGATATCGATTTCATGATTTAAATTTTCTCCAGATTCACTTGGCGTATTTGCGTATGTCCAAAAAGCCGTACATGCACCTTGACGAGGTAAAGGTTTCATTTTGATTTCAAATCGGCCAGGTGTAAATGTTCTTTTAGAAATGAGTGCTGCTCCAGTATTTCTTCCATCTTTTAAACTTCCGACACCTTTAACTTCACCTTTCGCATAATATCGACCATTTCCTCTTAAAATGAGTTCACCATTTTGAGAAAAGAAGACATTATCTGAAATGACACCACCATTACCATTTCCCCATGCCCCATTACCGATATACCAATTATCGTAATTGACACCATTATCAAAACCATCAAAGAAACTATTTTCTAAATCGAAAGAAACGGTATTTAATAGTTGTAATTTTGCTTGGGGAACAAGCTTATCAATGTTTGATTCACTTTCATCTTTGCTATTACAACTTGTTAAAGCAACTAAAGAAAGAATACTTACTAATCCGTAAGCAAAATAATGATTAAAATTTAAGCGGTTATTAAACAATTTCATAATTTTATTATAAATGTTTTTTATGGATGTAAAGAATATTTTTTTAATTTTCTTAAATAACTCAATTTTTTATAGATTTTTATATCTTGTAATTTCTTATTTTAATAAATTATAATTTAATTAAGTTAATTTTTTAAGAAAGTTAAAAAAGGAGTTTTTATGAAAAATCGCATTTTAAAAATCTCAATTTTATGTGCTTCTAGCTTACTTTTGACAAGCGCATTATCTAGTTGCAACAAGACAACAAACGATTTAACGACATTAAATATTGTTTGTTTAAATAAAGGATATGGTGATACTTGGATAAAAAATCTCGTTAGTGAATGGGAAAGACAAAATCCAGAATATAAAGTTCATCTCGAAGCCACTAGTAGTGCTTCCACTATTATTCAAAGAAATATTAATAGTAAAAATAATACTGATGACTTATATATTTCTGTTGGTAATGACTGGAAAACATACGCAGCAAGTAATAAATTTTTACCGCTTGATGATTTAATTGAAGAAGAAGTCGATGGAGTAAAAATTAAAAATAAAGTTAATAAAGAATATCAAGACTCCATCTACTATACAAACACCAATAACGAAACTCATGTTTATCGTCTTCCATGGACAAGTGGTGTTGGTGGAATTTATTACAACGCAAAAATGTTTGATGATAACGGATGGAACATTCCAACAACATATAATGAATTATTAACATTGATCGATACAATCAAAAATGCCAATATTCCAGTCGCTGGTAGCGAGACAGATGTTGTTAAACCATTTGTTTATACTGGACAAAATACTGACTATTTCGATTACGCTGTTTTTACATGGTGGGCACAACTTGCAGGTATCGATGCCATCAAAGAATTTTTAACTTATAGTGATGCTTCTGTCTTCGATTATACTAATAGCGAAAAAGCCTATTCTAAATTATATGAAGCAACTGCTTTATGGAATAATATTTTCCAAGATAAGAGCAATTATGTTGAAGGAAGTGCCGGAAAAACTAATCACCAAGCTCAACAAAACTTTTTAAACGGATACGCTGCGATGATGTTTAATTCCGATTGGCTTTACAATGAAATGATTAATTATATGGATAATAAGACATTACCAAGCACCTTCGATTTAAAGATTATGAAAACTCCAACTGCACCAAATGCTGTTGAACCAAATGCAAGCTATATCGTTGGTGAAGACCAATATATTGCCATCCCAAAAACAACTCAAAAAGCCGATTTAGCTAAGTCATTTATTAAATTATTAGTCTCTGATTATTCGATGAAAAATTTCTTAGATAATGCCTATGGTTTAATGGCGTATTCTTGGGATACATCTACATATAATTCTTCAAATACATATGTGAATTCTTTATTAGATTATCGTATAGGATTAGAAGAAACATATACCAATTATAGTTCTTCTCCATTATACCTTTCTGGCTTAGTGGATATTTGGTCAACCTCTGCAGCTAGACCATTTAAAGGTTTATTAGATGGGACGATTGCGTCTATTGACGCCGCATTTATTACTATCAAAAATAATGCAAATGATAACTGGTCAACTTGGTTAAGACAAGCAGGATTATAAAATAATGAATACCTTTATAGACGAACTAAAACATATACTTTCTTTAACACGCGAAAAAAAACTTTATAAAGAAGGCTATATAAATGAAAATTGTTATTTTTTAAATGACGATTATATTTTATGTGAATATCGTGATCACGGTGATTCAAGATATCCATATATTGAAGATGGTTTAAATATTTGGGCCCATTCTTCTGGATATATTTCTATCAATGAATCGAACTTTTTTCTCATTCCTCCAGCGTTAGAGGGTAAAGAGCCTTTCTTTAATGTGATAAGTGGAATAAAGAAAAATAATAAATACGAAACTTCTTCAATTTTAGGAGTATTAGAAGAAAACGAAAATAATCATGTCAAAGTAATTTATTCCAAATCAAAAGCTATATATATCAAAGAAAAAGATGGAATAATTTCAGCGTTTAGAATTGGTATCAATAAAGATAAAAAAATATTGTTCTCTATTATATCTATTAATAAAGATAATAAAGAAAAAGAAATATTACTATCAACATATATCAATCCTTTAATGATGCACACTGCATCAGAAAATGATGAAACCAAATGGTTTAAAAGAACATCATTATTAGAAGATGGCTGTTATTTTTTAGGTATTGAAGATTTAAGTCGAGAAATCCATTTATCAAATTATGCTTTATTAAGAAGAAGTTATTATGGAAAAGAAATGGAAAAATCTTTTACTACTTCTCACTTAGATTACGCAGGTGGGAAAAATTTAAGCATTAAAAACTCATCTTCATTAAGAAATGGATTTTTTAATTTAAATAAAAAGACCACTCAATTTAATGAAACCGCGATATACGGAGATTTATATAAAACAACACTCAATGAAAATGAATATATTCAAATCGATTATGAATTATCACTTCATTTAGAAGATAGTTCAATAATAAATGAATATGTCCCACATAAAATTAATAATGATGAAGATTTTGTAAAAATTGAAAATAACATAAAAGACAATTATAAACAAGATAACCTACGAATTGAATTGAAAGGTATCGAGAAAAAATATGGTGTCAGCGATTATATTTTCAATTCATTTATTAAAAGTGTCATCAACCAAGTCGATTATGGAAGTAAAACCAAAAATTCATCGTTAATGCAACTTGGAGTTAGAGATTTATTTCAAATGATTGAATCATCTTTACTTTGGGACAACAAAATAGCGAGAGAAAAAATCATCAAAGCATTTTCATTTGAATTTTCTAACGGAAGATTTTTAAGACAATTTTCCACTCCTGAAAATCTCAATAAGTCCTTCTTAGTGGATTCAAGAGAATTTATCGATCAAGGTCAATGGGTAATTTCAACCTTGTATACATATTTATCATTTACAAATGATTTTTCAATCCTTGATGAAAATGCTAATTATATTGAATTAGAAAATGCAAATCGCGCTCATTTTACAAATAAAATAGATACGATTTACGAGCATTTATTAAAAATTAAAGACTATTTAATTGGAAATATTGATGAAGAAACCGGTTGTTTAAAAACTCTATATGGAGATTGGAATGACGCTGTCGATGGACTTGGAAGAAACTATAATTCAAACTTATCTTCTTCATTTTCTAATGGTGTTTCTTCAATGGCAACTTTCCATTTATATAAAAATCTCACTGAACTTAAAGAAATTATTCTTAAATATAAAATGGATATATCTCTCATTTTAGAATTAGATAAAATACAATCTAAATTGAAGAAAAGTATCGATAATAATTTAATTGTAAAAAATGAGCAAAATGAAAGAAGAATTATTCATGGGTGGGGAGAAAATAAATCGTTCTTTGTTGGAAGTTTTTTAGATGTCGATAATAAATCGAGACATTCTTTAACTTCAAATTCTTTCTATGTAATTTCTAACCTATATTCATCTAATAAATCTATTAAAGAAGATATATTAAAAGCCTATGAATGTTTAGATAGCAAATATGGTTTAAAAACCTTTGATGAATTTTTTGATAAAGATTCATATAAAGTTGGAAGAATTATCAATTTACCAAAAGGAACCGCTGAAAACGCTGCGACATATATACACGCAACAATATTCGCTATTAAATCATTATTAATGATGGAAGAACCTATTAAAGCTTATGAACAATTATTTAAAGTACTTCCAATCACTCATGATTATTTAACTTCCACTCCATTTGTTATGCCTAATTCTTATATTTACAATGAAGATTTAGGAGTTGATGGAGAATCGATGAGCGATTGGTATACTGGAAGTTCAAATACTTTAATTAAAACCATCGTTTTTGATTTATTTGGTATAAGGCCAAAACTTAACGATGAACTTTATATTTTCCCTCAAAAGAAAATGTTCTTCAAAGAAGCAAAACTTGATATCAATGTGAAAAATAAGAAAATTCATCTTTTCTATCGAAGAGATAATAAATTGAGAGGAAAGATTAAAATTAATGGACAGATAATTAAAAATAATAAGATTGTCTTATCTAATTATCCTGAAGAAATCAATATTCTTATATAGTTTCTTATTATTTATTAATTATTTAAGGACGATATTTATTCAAATATTGATGTGTAATAATTGAATATTGTCGTCCTTTTATTTACAATAAAAATGAACAAAAAATATAAGTCGAGGAGAGATTGAAATGAAAAACATTTTTAAAAGAAAAAATATTTTTGTAACCATTTTATTAAGTTGCTTGTTTCTTTCGTCATGTACATTAATTAATAATACATCTTCAGAAAGTTCAAACACTTCTTCTGAAGGAGAAAATTCTTCTGAAGTTGTCGAAAATAAAGAAATTAAATTAACATTAACTCCAACAAACGGAAACGCCACAAATTCCAGTGGTTATAATTCCACATCCACTACAGTCACCGCAAAAGATAGTGACGGTAATGAATTTGATTTTACTTACATTTTTGGAATGAAATTCAATAATTATGTTGTTCAATTAAAAGCATCAACTGGATGTTATTATAATGAAACACCTATCTCTAATATTAATAAGATTAAAGTCACTTACACATCAGAAACATTAATGAAAATTAAATATGGAAGTGAAATGGGTTCATATAATGATTATTTAGAAATTGAAAGTGGCGAAGAAGTTGATATTCCATTAAATAACCACTTCTTCTATCTAACGACTGGTTCCAAATATTCAAGAATTAGTAAAATTGAAATCAACTATACAACTGGACCAGTTGAACCAACAATCAAAAGCATTTCACTAGAAGAAACTAATTTTAGATATTTATCAACAAAAAGTTATGTCAGTCAAACTAACGCTGTGGTAAAAGCAACATGGACTGATAAAAATGTCACGACTTTAGATTACGACCCACTTGGAGTCAATGGATATTGCTTTGTGGCAACAAATTCTTCAGGCACTGAAGTTGATCCAAAAAATCCATTTAATGTCGAAGGCGAATATGAAATTAAAGCAAAATACAAAGAATTATATTCTGATAGTGTTACTATTTACGCAAGTGAAAGCCTATCAACACCAATTTTAGTTAAAGAAATTAATCTTAGCACTTTATCTATAAATGTTTCTATCGATCAAGAATCTCCATTTTTAGTTGAAATCGTCCCATCTTATGCGACAAATAAAACACTAAGTTATGAAATAAAAGACCCCACTATCGCAAGCGTTGATCAAATAAACAACACAGTCAAAGGTCTTAAAATAGGAGAAACAGAACTAACAATTACATCCACTGATGGTTCAAATGTTAGTAACTCAATTGCAATTACTGTTTCTGATTCAACTTATGTTGCTTCTTCTTATCCTTATACTTTAAAAGACGCCAATATGTCGATGGGTTATGATTCTTTAAATCCAATTGGTGAAGCTGATATATTAATTGTTCCTGTTCAACTTTCAGGAGCGACAAGTTGGACTTCTTCAATGCTTGAAAGAGTTAGAAAAGCTTTCTTTGGAACAAGCGATGATACCAATTATTTTGAAAGCGTTAAATCTTTCTATGAAAGAGCGAGCTATAACAAATTTACATTAAAAGGAGAGATCGCTCCGGTATACCAATCTTCATATACAGTCACCCAAATTAAAAATGCCGGAGAAAGCGCTATTGAGTCAAAAATTATTGATGAATACTACTCTTCTGCTGATGCCACATTACTCAAAAACCACGATTTAGATAGTAACGGCCACATCGATACAACAATATTCCTCTATTCAAATAATTATGATGGAGATAATTTCTGGGCATGGGTCTGGTATTTAAATGGCACGAACACAAATAAAACAAAACCTACTATTGGAACATATATGTGGGCTTCATACAATTTTATGAATGATGGACTTTCATCAAGTGAAACTTCAACGAAAGTTGACGCTCATACATACATTCATGAATTTGGTCACGTTTTAGGTCTTGATGACTATTATTGCTATGACGATAATGGTTGGGATCCTGTTGGCACTAGCGAAATGCAATCATATAACGTTGGTGATCAATCTATCTTCTCTAAAGTACAATTAGGTTGGGCCAATCCACAAGTAATTAAAAAAGGCACTTCTACAGTTGATATCAAACTTAAAACTAGTGCTTTATATAATGATGCAATATTAATCAGCGATGAATGGAATGGTTCACCAATGGATGAATATATTCTTGTTGAATTATATACTCCAAAAGGTAACAACTTGACGGATTCGCAGACAGCGTATAGTAATGGAGTGAAGATGTATACGACTTCTGGTTTAAGAATTTATCACGCTGATGCGAGATTAGTGAGGTTGACCAGCGCCTCTTCTACTTCTTCAACTTATAGTGACACCATAAAAGATGATGCCATATACTTTACAGGGGCTTCTAATTCAACTAGTTGGTCGTATTTAAAATCACCATATAATTCCACTTATCGTTTAGTGCAACTCATGCAAGCGAATGTGACGAGTTCAACCAGTTCAAATCACTTTAAAAATGGTGGTAAAAATACAAATGATACTTTATATGGACTAAATCAAACTTTCCAAGCTTCAAGTGTCTTCTTTGCGAATGGTACAAAATTTAACGATGGCACAGAAGTTGGTTATTCTATAACCATGATTAGTCTTCAAGATGAAGAATGTACTGTTAGAATCACAAAAATTTAAAGACTAATATGAATGTAAAAGATTTAATATTTTACGAAATATATCCAACTTCATTTTTCGATTCCAATAATGATGGAATTGGTGATTTAAATGGAATAATTCAAAAATTAGATTATATTCAAGATTTAGGTTTTAATGCTTTATGGATTAATCCTTTCTTTCTTTCACCTTTTAAAGATGGAGGATACGATATTAAAGATTTTTATGAAGTAGACCCAAAATTTGGTAATCTAACAGATTTAAATAATCTAATTAAAGAAGTTCATCATCGAAAGATGAAAATTATTATCGATTTAGTAGCAGGGCACGCTAGTGAAGAAAATGAAGAATTTCTTTTAAGTGCTTTAGATGAGAAAAATTTTTATTCAGATTTATTTATTTGGAATAATTCTACTTGGGAGATGGAACCCAATTATAAATTAATTTCTGGTCGACACGAAAGATTTGGTAATTATTTAGTGAATTTCTTTTCTTTTCAACCAGCGTTTAATTATGGTTTTAATCGTATCGAATATCCATCTTGGCAAATGTCATATAAAGATGAAAGAACATTTAAAGCAAGAGAATACATGTTAAACGTTATGCACTTTTATTTGAAATTAGGAGTCGATGGTTTTCGTGTTGATATGGCGGACTCTCTCGTTAAAAACGACGACGAAAAAACTGCGACTATAGAAGTTTGGAACTATTTATTCTCTTTTATTAGAAAAGAATTTAAAGACGCGATATTTGTTTCAGAATGGTGTAATCCATATCAATCTTTTAAAGCCGGGTTTGATATTGATTTTCTTCTCGCTGGCCATCGCCATTTTTTCACTTCTCTCACTCGTCATTTTCATGATGAAGAAGATATTTTAAATGGTGGAAATCTTTCATATTTTGTTAATAATATGAAAGAACTATTGAGTTTTGCAAAAAAAGAAAATAAATATCTTGGTTTAATAAGTGGAAATCACGACACTGAACGTTTAGCGAGCTCTCATGATATAAATGAACTTAAAATAATATATTTATTATTGTTTACATTACCTGGTATCCCTTTTGTGTATTATGGAGATGAAATCGAAATGAAACACGCTTACATCAAAAGCAAAGATGGAGGATATCAAAGAACTGGGGATCGCACTCCGATGCAATGGGATAATTCAAAAAATGGTGGCTTCTCGAAAACTGATGGAGATTTATATTTACCAGCTTTCCTTGTCGACCACACAAATGTAATAGATAAATCTAAAGAAGAAAATTCACTATTTAACACTATTAAAGAATTAATTTCTATTCGTAAAAATTATCCATCTTTAACTTCTTTTGACTTTGATATTAAAGAAGAAAATAGAATAATTACTATTTCTAGAAACGAGTTAGAAATAGTTATTAATCTCTCTAACGAAGATAAACAAATAGATAAAGAAATGATATATAATTTAAGTAAAGACAACATATTACATATAAAATCAGGAGCGATCTATCGAAAATGAAAGAAGTATTTTTAAAAAGTAAAGATGGATATGATTTATGTCTTCATCTATTCACCATTAATAATCCTAAAGGATTCATTCAATTAATTCATGGAATGGAAGAACATCAATCCCGTTATGAACCATTTATCAAATTTTTAAATTCCATCGGTTATAGTTGTGTTTCTAGCGATATGCGAGGACATGGAAAAAACGCTAAAGATTTAGGATACTTCAAAGATAAAAAAGGTTATACCCATCTCATCGATGACCAATTAACTATCACTGAATATATCAAGAAAGAATTCAATCAAGAACAAATCATCTTGTTCGCTCATTCGATGGGCACAATTATTACTAGAAATCTTTTACAAATAGATTCCTCTTCATATAAAAAAGTTATTCTTTCTGGTTATCCAAATTATAATCCAGGTGCAGGAATTGGAATTATTTTATGTAATATCATTCAAGCTTTTAAAGGAAGCAAATATCGTTCAAAATTAATAAACAAAATGTCGACTGGAAGTTTTAATAAAAAGATTAAAAATCCAAAAACTGAAGTCGATTGGATTAGTTATAATAACGAAAATGTTGATAAATATGTTAACGATCCATTATGTGGTTTTGGTTTTACCGTTTCAGCGTATCGCGATTTATTTACTTTAGTAAAAAGAATGCATAAACCAAAATTATATAAAAATGTTAATAAAGAATTAGAGTTTCTTCTTTTACGAGGAGTGGATGATCCATGCGTTGGAGGAGAAAAAGGAAGTAAAGATTCTATCAAAGTTCTTCTTAAAGCCGGATTTATAAATATTAAAGATGTTCCTTTCGCTAATATGAGACACGAAATATTAAACGAAGAAGAATATCAAAAAGTTTACCAAGAAGTTGAAAAATTTTTATAAAAAACAATAAATTAGCACTCACATAGGTATAATTATTAGCACTTACCACTTGACAGTGCTAATTTTTATTTTACAATATATTTTGTCGAATAAATTTCGGAGGTAAATAAAATGGAAGAAACAAAGAAATTTCAAACTGAATCAAAACAATTATTGAATTTGATGATTAATTCAATTTATTCAAACAAAGAAATATTTTTGCGAGAATTAATATCAAACGCATCTGATGCGATTGATAAATATAAATATCATCAATTATTAGAAAGCGAAAAATATCCAGTCGAAGATTATAAAATTACCATTGCTGTCGATAAAGATAACCGTACGATGACCATCACCGATAACGGAATCGGTATGACTTATGATGAATTAGTAAAAAATCTTGGTACGATCGCTAAAAGTGGTAGTAAAGAATTTTTAGAAAAACTCAAAGAGAGCAAAGAAAAAGAAGATATGAATATCATCGGACAATTTGGTGTTGGCTTTTATAGCGCGTTCATGGTCGCAAAAAATATCAAAGTCGAAACTAAATCAATGACTGATGCAGGCTATACCTTCACTTCAGATGGAGTGGATACTTACACTATTTCCGATAGCGATAAATCCACTCACGGAACAGAAATTACTTTATATTTTAAAGATGATACTAAAGAAGAAAATTATAGCGATTATCTAGAAAATTATCGCATTGAAAATCTCGTTAAAAAATATAGCGATTATATTCGTTATCCAATCATCATGAATGTCAAAACTAATAAACCAAAATTAGATGAAGAAGGAAAAGAAATCGAAGGAGAAACTATTGAAGTTAATGAAGATAAAACTTTGAATTCAATGATTCCTCTTTGGAAAAAGAATAAAAAAGAAGTTACTGAACAAGAATTGAATGACTTCTATAAATCAAAATTCCAAGATTATGAAGATCCTCTCACCAGCGTATTTATTTCAGTGGATGGATTATTAACATATAACGCCTTAATTTATATTCCAAAACACGCGCCATATAACTTATATAGCGAAAATTATGAAAAAGGTTTAGATTTATATTCCAAAGGAATATTTATTAAAGATAAATGTAAAGAACTCGTTCCTGACTATTTAAAATTTATCAAAGGTGTTGTCGATTGTGATGATTTCAATTTGAATATTTCTCGAGAAATGCTCCAATCTAGTCCTTTATTAAAAAAGATCGCGGACAATATTGAAAAGAAAGTTGTCGCTAAACTTAAAGAATTAATGAAAGAAGATAATGAAAAATATCTCACTTTCTATAATGCTTTTGGAGACCATATCAAATTCGGTATTTACTCAACATATGGAATGAAAAAAGACACCTTACAAGATTTATTAATATTCCATTCCTTAAATAGCGAGAAGATGATTTCCTTAAAAGAATATAAAGAAGCAATGAATAAAGATCAAAAATACATTTATTACGCTTCTGGAAAAACTTTAGACTCCATCAAATTATTACCTCAAATTGAGAAATATAAGAAAAATGGAATCGATGTCTTATTATTCGATAAAAACATTGATGAATTCGCAATTCAAATGATGAATGAATATGATAAGAAAGAATTTAAAAACATTGCTTCTGAATCAAATGATGAACTCAGCAAAGAAGAAAAAGAGAAATTAGATAATCTTAATATTGAAAATAAAAGATTATTAGATAATTTCAAAGAAGCATTGAAAGATAAAATTACCGATGTAACCTTCTCAACCTCTTTAATTAATTCACCAGTTTGTATTACCACAAAAAATGGACTTTCCCTCAATATGGAAAACTATTTAGATGAAGAAAGTAAATTGAGAGGAGAAGAAGAATCCATCAAAGCAGAAAAAGTCTTAGAAATTAATCCTGATCACGATTTATTCAAAGCTTTTAAAGCGATGGAAAATGATGATGAGGCTACTAAAAAATATGCTTCAATATTATATGATGAAGCCTTATTACTTGAAGGATTTGAAATTAAAGACAAAAAAGAATTCGTCACAAAATTAAACGAATTAATCATTAAATCCGTTAAATAGAAAATATTAATAAATATTTCTTTAATTAAATAACGCCTAGTTCTATAAAAGGAATCTAGGCGTTATTTTTATAATTTAATTGAATCATTAAGTTTTTTAATTTTATTAACATCAACTTTAATTATTTCTCGATCATAAGTAATAAAACCATTAATTTCATCTTCGACATCACTAAGTTGAGTAAAAATGAATCCACTTAAGCCAAGAGGAATATATTTCTTTATATCAAGTTCCACTAAATGTTCATATTCTAAAATAAATTGGTTTTCGTTCTTTAATTTTTTATAACCAAATTCTTTAGAAGAAAATGTATGATTTTTAATTTTTAAAGAATAACCTCCACACTCACTCAAAAATATCAGTCGATTTTTAGCGTCTTTAAAATCTTTGTCTTTCACTCTTCTAAAATAAATATGAGGAGAATAAATATCACCAATATTTTGGTCAAACCATCCAGAAGCATGATCATATATACGAGTTGGGTCTTCTTTTAAACAAATATCATAAACTTTCTTCGAATCAAATTGCCCCCATGATTCGTTAAATATTGTGTAATAGACAATGCTTGGAAAATTATATAAATAATCGATAATGCCTTTAAATTCTTTGATGGCTAATAGCCGATTTTCTTCGTTGTCACGATGGAAAAATTTATAATGGTTGTCTTTTAAATGTTTGTTAAATTTTAAAGCGATAAATTTTTTCACTAACGAAACATCTTCTCCACCATTAACAAAATCTTGAAACACTAACATACCCTTTTTATCACATAAATAATAAAAATAAGGAGATTCAATTTTTATATGTTTTCTAATAGTGTTAAATCCGAGCGATTTCGCTAAATCGATATCTTTTTCATAAGACTTTTCGTTTTCGAAAGTCAAACCACTTTTTAAATAATAGCCTTGGTCAAGAACACCTTTAATAAATATTTTTTTGTTGTTTAGATAAAATCTCTTTTTACCAAATTCATCTTCTTTTATTTCAAATTTTCTAAAAGCAAAATAAGTTTTAACACGATCATCATCACTCTCGATTATTAAATCATATAAATATGGGTCTTCATTTGACCATAATCTAATATCATTGAACACTAATAGAGTAGGTTCATTACTATTAATTATGACTTCTTTATCTAAATATTTTAATTTAACTTTTTTACTTAAAGAATAGACGATGATATTTAAAGTTTTCTTATCAATATCACATGTATATTTAAAATCTTTAATATAATTTTTATTAACCCCTTCAATAAATACTGGCATATAAATTCCAGAAGTGGAGGTATAAAAAATATTTCCTCTTTTTATTTTTTGTTTGCCTCTTGATAATAATGATTTTTCAGTCTCATCTTTAACCTTAAGAGTAATATTTACACTAGAAAAATCATTATCAATAAAAGGTTTGATATCAGTAGAAAAAGGCAAATATCCACCAATATTTGTTAAAACGTATTTATTATTGATATAAAGTTCAGCGATTTGATCCACGGCAAGAAAATTAATAATAATATGGTCAAAATCTTTAAAATTAGAAACATCAACTTCTTTATGATAAATTAATGTTTCATCGCTTTTTAAAATATGATTAACGCCACTTAAAGAAGTTTCCACGCTATAAGGGACATTGATAGGGCCAGTAAAAATAACCCCTTTCTTTTCTTTGATAATTGTTAAATCCCAACTTCCATCTAAAGAAAGAAAAGAATCGCGAATAAAATTAGTTCTCGGATACTGCATTTTCATTTGTTTTTTGTTTTTCGTTTTTCATTAAGAAAAATATTGGAATTAAGGAAAAGACACTGACGATGGCCGCGCCTAAAAAGATATTACCATTTGGAACGACACCAGTAACTAAATTACCATATTCATTAATAAATTCTTTTTCGACTTTATTAATCGAATAACAAAATTGACCAATGTATGGTCCAATAATCATCGGAATTAAAACTGTAAATATCATTCTTATTCCTTGAAATAATCCTACTTCATGTTTTGGTGTATAATCACGGATCAACGCTCCAAAGATCGCGGTAATTAACATATATCCTGTCATTAATAATGTTCCAGAAACAATAATTAGAGGCATTGAGGTGAAAATAAACATCATCACACAGCCCACTACTAATAAAACTAAAGATGGAACAATCAGCTTATTTTTTCCAATCCCATCCATGAATAAACCAATCACCACCGTGATGATACAGCTAATTAATAAAACAATACCTAATGTTAATGTATAATTAACGCCACTTATTTCTGGCGCACCATATTCAATATAAATGAGGAAATATGGGAAAAATATTTGAATCGCAATATTAAAAATCATAAAGGCCACTAAAGAAAGGTATAAGTTTTTATTATTTTTAATAGTTTTAACTCTAAAACCATAAAATATCGTTTTAAAATATGATTCACTTTTATTTGGTTTAACATTATCTTTCTTTAATAAGAAAATTAAAACAACACCAATAAGTGACACTAAAACACCAAAGATATAAAAGAAAATATCCCAGTGCTTTTCTTGCATTGTCGCGCCTTGAGTGAGAGGGTCAGCTAAACCAACGATGAGAAGCATAGAAACTAAAGGTAAAATCGAAAGAATACATTCCACTATCCCACCATTAGTTTCATCAGTGTTATCAGTGACATAAGCATTGAATCCAGCATCGTTTGCGGTCGAACCAAAAAATGTCATGATGCAGTCCATGATGACAACTAATAATGCAGCGTGAGTTATGAAAGAATATTGAAGGACACCAAAGAGGATGATAGTAATTCCCCAAATAATGTAACCAAAAGAAATGAACATCTTTCTTTTCCCTAATCGATCCATGAGTATTCCCATCAATAAGGTAGTGACTGTTGCAACTATCGCACTTAACGCTACCATCAAAGTCACATAATTTAATTTTGTTTCATCTAAATCGTATAAATATCGATTTAAATACATGTTTTCAATCGTCCACGCTAACTGGCCTACTAAACCAGCTAAGATAAACGACATATAATTTCTAAATCCTACTTTAGTCCTTTTCATTAGCCTTTCCTCTGTGTAATGTTTGATCCATTGACTGTCTTAGTCACTATAATTTTATTTGGAATATCTTTTTCGATTTCTTCAATGTGAGAAATAATACCAATCGTTCTCGATGTAGAAGCAGAAACTTCTAAAATAGTTCTTTTAGTTAATTCTAGATTATCTTTATCTAATGTGCCAAACCCTTCATCAATAAACATTGAATTAAGTTCTATTCCACCTGCTTTTGCTTGAATGATTTCTGAAAGTGAAAGCGCTAAAGCCAAGGAGGCTTGGAAAGTTTCTCCTCCACTTAAAGAAGAGGCGCTTCTAACTTGTCCACTATAATAATCTAGTACATCAATATCCAATCCTGATTGTGATTTTTTAGATAATGATTGTGATTTCATCATTTTAAATCTACCATCACTCATCTTTAAAAATTTTGAACTCGCTAAGTTTAGAATATCTTCAAAAATTAATGATTGATAATAAACTTCAAAATTAATTTTTTCTTTATTAGTGAGGTCTCCACTAGCGGTGAGATATATCTTTCTTAAATCATTTTCTAATATGACTTTATCTTTGATATCTTTATATATTTCTTTGATATTATGAATCATCTTTTTATTATTTTGATTCATTGAATAATATTTATTATAAATATTATCGGTTTCTTCTAATTGTTCTTTTAATTCATTGATTTTATTAGAATAAATAGATAAATCTGTTATGACATATTCATCAATTTTATTTTCTTTATATTCTTCAATCTTATTTTTGTTAATTAAATAAGAATTATCAAATTGCTTAATTTTTTGTTCATATTCTTTTTTAAGTTCACTACTAATCATTTGATTTTTCATTTCTTCAATTGAATGATATGAACTCTCTTTTAATCCTTCTAAATATTTGGTTTCTAATTCATCAATTTCTTTATTTAAATTTAAAATATTGTTTTCGATAGAATTTAAGTTATTGTGCAATAAAGAAATATTTCTTTCAATATTATTTAATGATTCTTTTTTATTATTTAGTTGGTTAGTTAATTGAATCTTTTCATCTTTTATTTTGTTAATTTTATTATCAAAATAAATTTCATTTAAATCAGTGAACTTATTGAATGTATTTTCATCAATTTTAATTAATTCAATTTTTTCTTTACTAGAATTAATATCAGATTTTAAAAGGACAATTTCATTATTTGTTTTTGTTATTTCTTCATTAATTTTTATAAATTCTTTATTATATCTATTTTGTTTATCGATATTCTCTTTAGCGATATTAATTTTTGTTTTAATATCACTGATGGATTTAATATTGTTATTTTTAATATTTAAAAATTGATTCTCGATGTCTATAGAAGAATTTAATCCAAGTAAAGCCACTATTTCATTAATTGATTGATTCATAGAACCTTCTATGACATCTTTTTTAGCGTTACATTCTTTACGAATATTTTCTAATGAATTAAATTCTTCTTCAACGCGATGAACATCTTCTTGACTCACTTCATTTTTCTTGTCGCAACTAAATATATGTGGATGAGAAGTAGAGCCACATAAAGGACATGGTTTATTATCTTCTAGTTTTGAAGATAAAGAATAAAGTGCGCATGAATAATACTCATCTCTAATATGATAAACTTCTTTATTTTTTTCTTGGCAAAGCAAAGAATATTTTTCAATTTTCTTATTTAAATCAATAATTTCTTGTTGTTTCGTTTTCAAATCTTCAATAGATTTTTCAACGATTTTAAGTTTATTAAACTTAATTTCTTCATCTTTAAGCATATTAGTGTAATCATCTTTTTGTTTAAAATAATCGACATCACTAAGAAGTTTATTTGTTGTTTCTTTATTAGCGATTAAAGAATTAAGTTTTTTTGAATATTCCTCTATTTGTTTATTATCACAATCGATCCTTTTATTTAATGAATTAAATTCAAAAAGATTTTTCTTAAAAGAAATAAAAGCATCTTTTTCTTTGTTAATCGATAAAATATCGTTATCCATTGTTTTCATTGATTCATTATATTTTGTTTCAAAATCAGCAAGTTCTTTAGAAGCTTTTTCTTTTGATTCTTTATCTTTGGATAATGCTTTTTTAATCTCTTCTTTATTTTTTAAATATTCATTTTTAGTATTGGTTTTTTTAATAAAAGACTCATATGAAGAGATAATGTTATGACATTTATCATAAGTAGAAACAATCTTACGATATTGTTCAATCAATGGTTTGTCTAAATCCAATTTCTCAATTATTTGAAGTTTATTTAAATAATCTTCTTTTTGTTTATTTTTTGTTTCAAATTCACTATATAAAGATTTGTTTAAATCCATTAATTTATTGATTTCATCTTTTTTTGCTTTTAATGCATTAACTTCTTTATTTAAATTCTCAACCTCTAGATCAAGTTCATCTTTTCGAAGTTCATAAGATAAATCATCTTTCTTTAAATAGTCATTTAAAGAGGGAGATAAAGTCTCAATATTTTTCATATTGGTAACAATTTCATTCTCTTTATTTTTTAATTCATCTTTTAAAGAAAGATATTTATTTTTTATAGCAACAATAAAATCATCGATATATTGGGTCTTTAATATTTTTCTAAATATTTCTTTTCTTTTTTCTGTATCCGCGTTGATGAGTTCATAAAACTCACCTTGCGCGACCATCATCGTCATTTTAAAATCACCATAATCTAATCCGATGATTTCTTTAATTTTCGTATTGATTTCACTTATCTTGCTACTATAAAGTTTATCGTTAATATACAAAGTTCCACTAGGTCCATGTTCTTTAACACCTTGTCCTCTTTTTTTTGCAATTAATTGTTTTGGTTCTTTATGCACTAAGTAGACATTGCTATTAATAGAAAAAGAAAATTCAACATAAGAAGATTCTTCATCCGTAGAATATAAGCACTTTAATGAATCTTCTTCTCTTCTTGAAGTCGAGGTTTTTGAATATAAAGCGTAACTTATCGCATCAAAAAGGAAAGTTTTTCCTCCTCCAGTTGGACCAGAAATAACAAAAAGATTCGAACTGAATTTAGTAAAGTCTATTTCGTTTTGACCTCGATATGGGCCAAAGTTATTTAACACTAATTTAATCGGCTTCATATTTCTTTTTTACATCCATAAAAGTTGATAACACAAAGTCTAATTGCTGTTTAGTTAATTCTTCACCATTTTGTGAAGCGTAAAATGAAGAAAATATCTCGCTGATATCTTTCGATTCAATTTTATTAAAATTGACACTGGAATCACTAGATTCAATAGTAGAATTCATTTCATATTCCAAACTTAAAGCGTAAGGAAATTCTAATTTGATTTTATTTATCGCGTTATTGATGATGTTTTTATCTTTTAAAACAAAATAAATATAGTCATTTTTATAAGATGAATAATTATTTAAAGAAGAAAAATAATCATTGATGAGACGAACTTTACGATATGGTTCAAATGGAATATTTTTGAAGGTACACTGATGATTATTTATTTCGACAAGTAAAAAATCTTTTTGATAATTAACTTCATCTTTGTGATAAACAAGAGGCGCGCCGCAATAATAAGCATTACTTGCGACTTTTTGAGTTTTATGAATATGTCCAAGCGCTGCGTAATCAAATTTTGAAATGACTGAAGTGGAAATATTTGGAATCATTCCAACGACAATATCTTCGCTTCCACTTCTTTCGAGTTCATTTTTCATAGGAATAAAAGTTTGATGCGCTAATAAGACATTTTCTTCACTCTCGTTTAAAGTGATTTGATCAATTAAATGACGATAAGCCGATTCAATGTCTTTAAAACTAGTCGAAAATTTATAATTGATTTCATCAACATTAACATAAGGAATTAAATAAAAATTCACCCCTTCAATTTTGATAGGTTCATTAAAATTATCTAAATTCGTTACAACATAAATTGAATTATCTTTTAAAAACGAAGATAAATAATGAAGTTTAAGACCAGAATCATGATTACCTGAAATAATAAGCGCGGTAATATCGTTATTTTTTAAAGTTACAAAGAAATCATCTAACAAAGAAAGAGTCTCATTACTTGGATTATAATTATCAAAAACATCACCAGAAATTAAAAGAAGATGAACGTTTTCTTTTTTCATCACTTCAATTAATTTAGTCAAATAAAAAGAATGGTCGTCCATTAAAGAGAAAGCATTCAATTTTTTTCCTAAATGTAAATCTGAGATATGAATAAATTTCATATTCTTATTTTATTACAATCACAAATTTATTTTTATAAAAATATTTATATTTTTGTTTATTCTTTACTACTGAGTCAAATTTAAAGATATTTTTGTTTGATAGATGTATTTAAATTATTGATATATTCATCTTTTAATTCATTTATTTCAGTCAATAAATCGTTGATGAGTTTAATTGCGCTATCAATATCATTTTGTTTGATATCATTAATATCTTTATTAAGAATATTAATTATATTTGTATAATCAAATATAAATGATTCATGTAAATAATCATCATCTTTTAAAAGATTAATAATATTAATTATATTATCATCAAAGAAACACTCTTCTTGATTATTAATCAAATTATAATAATCAATAATTGATTTATTTAAAGTATTTAACTTTTCTTGACATAACAATAGGTAATTAGTATCGATTTTTAAGTTCATAAAACCTCATCTCTTCCTCTTCCGAATAAGTATATTTTTTATCTGTACCAAATATTTTTGCAATGTTCGCGCAGTGGGATAACACTCTTTGGTATGAATTGACAATATCAACGAACACTAATTCAATATATTTTCTTTTATTTTCACTTTTACTATCGAATTCGTGTTGATAATGAGAATTGATAATATCATCATATGAAGCGATCAAATCTCTTCTTTCCTTAATGATTGATAAACCAAGATTTTTATCTTCTTTTTCAAACACTGTTTTTGTTCGTTTGATAAAATCAAACGCTGCATCGTTCATCTTCATAAAAACGGATAAATCTTCATCGCTAATCTTTTCTTTTCTTTCTTTGCTTTCGCTATAAAAATTGATGAGATTTTCCCCATAGTCACCAATTCTTTCAATATCTTTACAAGCTTTTAATATTGTTAGAAATAAAGAGACATTTTCACTCGTTAAATTCAACTTATCACACTTTGATAAATATTCATTTAATTGTCTATCGATATGATCAATTGAAGATTCAATATTAAGCACAAAATCTTTATCTTCATTTTTCTTTGTTTTTAAATATGAAGAAATTGTTTCATACATCGTAATAGAAAAATCAAACATCGTAAGTACTTGCTTTTTCGCTAAAAGAAGACCTTCAAGAGGAAAATCTTTCATGATTGAATAATCTAATGGTTCAATCTTAATAACTTGATTTTTATTATCTTTATCTATGATAAGAAGATTGATTAATTTCGTTAAAGGTTTGAGTAAAAGTAAAAAGATTAACGCTGTAAAACAGTTAAAGATGAGATGAGAAACCGCTAATTGGAGTTTGGGAGAAAGATAAAATACAAAAGTGCCATCAACATCATGACCGAACAAATATGGATTTTCTAAATATGGACGGAATATATAAATAACTCCCATAAAAAGAAGCGCGCCAAAAACATTGTATAAAACATGGAACAACGCAACTTTTTTACTTTCTTTAGAACCACCTATACAAGAAAATACTGCCGTGACAGTCGTACCAATATTCGCTCCAAAAACAATTGGTAAAATACCAAAAAGAGTAACCATAGGCGCACTGACAGAATATATACCTTGAATGACACCTATGACCGCACTCGATGATTGCAAACACATTGTTGCAACTGTTCCAATTAATAAACCTAACCAAGGCGAATTATCTAAAGAAGAAAATAAAGAAATAAACCATGCTTGTTCCGCTAAAGTTTTAAGATTGATTTCCATCAACCATAAACCAAAAAATATGGAACCAAAAGCAAAACATAATTCCCCAATATTTTTCCATTTTCGATTAGTGACAAATAATAATATTAATGAACCTAAAAATAACACTAATGGAAAATATTCCATAAATGGAATCGAAACGATAAACGATGTAATAGTAGTGCCAACATTCGCACCAATAATAATCGCTGCCGCTTGAACGAAAGTCATAACTCCTGCTCTTACTAAGCCAATAGATAACGCCGAAGTTCCACTACTCGATTGAATTATTGCAGTAAATATCGTTCCAACAAAAAAACCTTTAAAAGGTTTATCAGATAACTTATTAATGACCTGAGATAATTTTTTGCTAGCGAGGCGTTTAAGAATAGAAGAGATAGATAATATCCCAAAAAGGAATAAACCCAGTCCTCCCAAAACCATTGACCAAAACGCAAATTCATCAGGTGAAAACATAATAAAAATATAACTTATTAATTAGTAAAAATAAAGATTTATATAATTTGATAAATCAAATATATTAAATTGTTGTCGTCTTATTAATTTTGACATTTCCAGAGACGGAAGAAACACCAATATAAGTCATGATTTCTCCAAGATATGAATAAACATTACCATCTCTTGAATAATTAACATTTGAAGAAAATGAACCACTTGTCGAATCAAATGCAACATTAAATCCTTCATTTTCTTTTAAACTATAATTTAAATTTCCAGAAGTCGTAATAAATGAAACATTACGAGTATCATTTTCTTTCACTAATAAATTTCCGGAAACACTTTGAACATTAATTTCATTGGCCTCAACTTGTTTTAAATCAATGTTTCCACTGACAGTGTCTACTAATAATTCATCATTAATAGTGACATCGCTAAGAGTAATTGAACCAGAAACCGATGTAATAGACAATTCATTCGTTTCTAAAGAGTTCATGTATATTTCTCCACTCGTAGAATATAAGTCATAAGAATCACAATTTAAGGAAGAAAAATAATCTTTACTACTAATAGAATGACAATTAATACTCCTTAAAGAAGTTGACTCAGGCAGACTGATTGTCAATTCTTTATAAAAATTGACCGGAAAATATATTTCTCCAGGCGCGCAGTAATAAACTTTAAGTTCGTTGTTGGTAAAGGAAGACCTTAAATATTGATAATCACGGAGGTCATCAACGCTCTTAATACCTTTAATTTCTTCTTTGATTTCTATGAGTTCATTATCATTTGCATGATATTCAACTTTTATAGCGCCATTAATCCAATTGATATCAATTTTTTCAATTGGACCTTCGTAGGTTACTTCTCCAACAGTGAATGTCCCATCGTCATAAACTAAATCGACAATATATTGACCGATTTTTTGACATGAAGAAAACATCAATAAACCTAACAAAGACAATAATAAATATTTAACTTTATTCATCTGAATCTACTTCCTTGAAAACATCATCAATAATAATATCATAAATGTCTTTTATATTTATTTTAGTTTTATTTAAATAAATCGATTTTTTATCGCTACTAAATGAAGAAATATATCCAGTTTTTGTCACATAATCAAATTTTTTGCTTTCAATATTTTGATAATAATACACAATTTTAACTTTGATATGTTCATCTTTAGAATGATATAAAAATTGCAATTTTCTTTCTAACTCAACATTTTTGTCTTCTAGTGTAATAATCTTTTCTTTAGATGATATTTCTTCTTCGCTAATTAAATCTTTATAACCTGTTAAAGCATCAAAGGGCATGAACTGTGCTGCGCGATCTTTATTAAGCATCGCTTTTCTATTTTTAGATTTAAAAGGAGGTAAGGTTAAATATTTTATATATTTTTCATTCATAATATTATCCTTTATGACCTCCTACTTGTTCATTTCTTTCTATCGTTGTTGCATCTTCTTCTAAATCGATACCTTTGATAATCGAATTCGCTCCATATTTATTTTTGATTTTAAGCAAGGTTTCCATTAAATCTTTTTCTTTTTTGGTGTCCTCTTTTTTATCAACTTTTTCAGTAGTGACTTGTTCAAATAAAGATAATTGCTCATAATTTAATTTATTAGAAACTTGTTCTTCACTTAATACACTAGAAGCGGAAACATTGATTCTTCTAATCAATTTATGTTCATCGCAAATTGAATGATAAATAGCCACTAAAGCATTTTTAAAATCACTAATAGTGTTCGTATATTGTTTAAAATTATATAAACCATGGGTAAAGAAATCATCTTTGTCGTCTTTAATAGAAGATACATCATATCCAATAGCTAACATCAATTGTTTGGTTAATATTTTTTTAGAAAATAATTGAAGGGCAAGCGCTTCGCTCATTTCCTTAACAATAATTAGACCCTTATCATAACTATATGGTTTATGTAAAACTTGACCTATAGAAGTTGAATTTGAAATAGGAACATAATTTTTAATATCTTTCATCTCTACCGGTTCCACTCCAAAAGCGTGGTCAATTAAAAGTTCAGCGTTTATCCCAAATTCTTTATATAAAACATCTTCATCTAAATAGGCTTGAATCGCTAAATCACCTTGGTTATAAATGTGAAGTTTATTTAATCTTTTTTCAATGCCTTTTCCAATTCGCCAAAAGTCAGTCAAAGGAGTGTGTTCCCATAATTGTTCTTTATATAATTGTTCATCTAAATAAGCGATACGAACACCATTTTCATTAGGGGCTACGTGTTTAGCTAATATATCCATCGCAACTTTCGCTAAATACATATTCGTGCCTACTCCACAAGTCGCGGTAATTTTTGTTTTTTTAAAAACCTCATTAACGATTTTTTCTCCAAGTTCTTTCGCATTACAATGATATGTTTTTAAATATGAGGTAACATCGATAAAAACTTCGTCGATGGAATAGACATGAATATCATCTTTGGAAACGTATTTTAAATAGATGTTATATATTTTACTACTCATCTCCATGTACTTTTTCATTCTTGGAGGAGCGATAATAAAATCAATTTCTAAATCTTTACATATATCGAGTTCATATTGAAAAGAAGACTTTCCAATAAATTTATCAATATGATTATTTTTCTTTCTTTCGTTATTTAACTTTTTAACAAATTGTTTAACTTTAAATAATCTTTCTCTTCCTGGTAAACCATACTTTTTTAAAGAAGGAGAAATAGCTAAACAAATCGTTTTATCAGTTCGCGATTCATCCGCGACAACCAAATTCGTAGTTAATGGATCTAATCCACGAGAAACACATTCATACGAAGCATAAAAACTTTTTAAATCAATCGCTAAATAATATTTATCCATAACTATTAATATTGTATATTAATTGAAATAAAATAAACATTTATTATTATTTTTATTTTCTAAATTAAAATAATAAATATAAATAATGTAACGATAAAATCAAATAAATTAAGCGATTAAAGTATCTCTTATTTCAATATTATCTTTCGCGTAATTCAAACATTCTTTATTGGATAAAATATAAGTGTTACCTTTCGTTCGAGTAATCGCTGTATAAACGATTTGTCGATTTAATAAGGGGTGACCAATCTTATTAGGTAATATAACTAAAATTTGATTATAATCAGAGCCTTGTGATTTATGAATAGTAATCGCGAAAGCGTTATCTATTTCATCTTTTGCAATCATTCTTATTGGATAGAAAATGAAATCTTTAATTTTAAATATTTCATCTTTTCTTTTCCCTTCTTGATTTATTATTTCGCTCGATTTATTAACCATAAAATATAAAGTATTATCATCTTTAAAAGTTACTAATAATCCAGAGTCACCATTATATAAATCTAAACCTTTATTGTTTTTATTAATCATCATAACTTGACCAGGATAATATAAAGAACCATCACTACCTAAAGAAGTATCAATAACACAATTTTTAATTATTTTATTAATCTTTTTAACACCCTTTTTTCCTTCATTTTCAGCGCATAAAATCTTCGCTTGTTCGCTAAAAGAAAATAATGATTTTAACTTTTGATAATCTAATGGGTCTAAATTCATCGACATCGTTTGTAAAGATGAATAAAAATGCATCCCCCATGTTTTGATAGTAGAGACAAATTGTTGGTATGAATTAAAGTTAATATCATAAAAATATATTGGTTTTTCTTTTTTGACTTCTTCGATTTTAAAGGAGTCTAAATTTAAGAAATTAGAATCAGTTAAAGATAAATCTAAACCACGATTAATTTTATCCGCGAAAGCGTATATTTCTGTATCGATAGAAAATCTTTTCGATTCATCTAAATAAACAATATTATTTTCTAATTCTTTCATTTTTAATAGTTCAAAAAATACCGCACCTACTTCAACGCTTGGAAGTTGATTTTTATCCCCCATAATATAAATTTTTGAACCAGTTTCTATTGAAGAAAGAAGCGATGAGAACAAACAAATATCAATCATTGAACTCTCATCGATAATAAATATTGACTTACTATTAAATCGATTAAAAGAGTTATGTAAAAAACCAGTTTGACTGACACCGAGAAGACGATGAATGGTCGATTCTTCTAAAGATAAAATAATATCAAAGATTTCTTTATGGTCATTTTTAAAACCTTCATCAATTAATGATAATCCTTTGATGATGCTTTCTTTCATTCGGCTGCTCGCTTTCCCACTTGGCGCGCATAAATAAATATCGTAATTAATATCTTCTAGTAGTAAATTAATTAATAAAAATAATATCGAAGTAGTTTTTCCTGTTCCTGGTCCACCAGTAATAATTAAATTATTATTGACACCTTTATTAACCGCGGACTCTTGACCAATAGATAAAGAAAAGGAAATTTCTTTTTTGATGTAAGTTTTATAATCAATTATTGAAGTATTATTATTTTTATTATTAATAAATAATCTATTAATTGAACTTTGAATTTCTTTTCTTGCTTTGTTGTAACGGTAAATAAATAAATAATCATCATCGATAACAAATAATTTATCTTCTCCAATTAATTTAGGTAAATTATTTTCATTTATTAAATGAAGTGAATGAGAAATTACTTCATTCGTGATATTTTTAATATTCAAAAATTCTTCTTTATTAAATTCAGGATCCTCAGTTAATAAAATTAACGAAGAATCAATAAAATTATTCCATTTATTTTTTAATATATTTTCATTTAAACTCATACAAATATTTCCTTTTGAAATCAAAACGAAATATATTAAAAATAAAATCAAGATATCATCTTTATTATCTTCATCATCAATAAAAGAAGAAATGAAAGAAAGTAAATGAAAATAAACAGGGTCAATAAGTTTATTTTCATTTAGAAATAAAAACATGTTTTTATAATTCATATCCATAACTTCACTTCACTTTATCATTAATTATTTCTAAGTACGATTCTTTTAATTTTGCAAAACTATCCCACGTAAAAGATATCGCACCATTATATGAATCTTTTAAAGCACCACGAACAAATAAATAGTGAATTCCCCCAAAATATTTATCAAATATTTCTTCTTCACTTTCACTAGTGTATATTCCTTTAAGCCACATTATCAAAGTATAAGAATAAAGCACTCTTTGGATAGAATACCTTTCATCGACATGCTCTTTTAAACTAGATAAAGAGTTATAAGAAGGGAAATCTTCATTTAATGTATCACTCTTATAATCTAAAAGAATAAAACGATTATTATAAACAAATAATAAATCAATAAAGCCATTACAATATGAAAATAGTTTTGACTTATTGATATTGTAATTAAATTCAATTTCATTTTTTCTATTTTCTAAGGTAATATCTTTCAATTTTAAATATTTTGTAGAAGATATTTTATTACCTTCAATTATTGGTAACTTCATTTCATTGACATTATCGACGATTGATTTCATATATTCTTTAGCGGACTCATCAACATTTAAATCGATAGTGATTCCTTCACTTCTAAATGACGAAGAAATGACATCGAAAACATATGAATCGTAATTAGTGAAATCGATACATTCAAATATTTTATGAATCGCGTTACCAATCTTCGCACCTTTTGGGAATTTTACTGGTATTGGTTTTGAGGGGATATCACTATCATAAGGAAGATTATAAACAATTACTTCTTTATCATAATTTCTTAAATCACATTCTTTATTTTCATCATCTTCATAAATATCATCTTCATCATTAACTTCATTTTCGTTATGTGGATGAGATAAAGAAGAGTAAGAATATTTTTTCATTCCTTTTGAATATTTAATATTAATTAAATTTTTATTGATTTCATCTTGTTTTTCTTTTTCTTTAGTGTCAAAAGAGAAAGAACCGCTATTAAATAATAGGATATCTTTAACTTTATTTTTTAAAGTTTGATAATCTTCATCTTTATAGTCAATATATGAATAATAAGAGGTATCTTCTTTAATAAAATCATTTATCGCTTGTTTTATAAATTGAATGCCAAAGTTTTTATGATTTGGGATGATTAAAAGATACTGCGCGCGTGTGAAATTAACGTAATACAATCTTTCATCTTCGTAAGTAGTCTTTTTAACGAGGTCACCTTTTGAAGAAAAAGAAAGAATTCGTTTATCATCTTGATAATAAATATAAGGTGCGCTTTGACTTTTATTACTAACAAATCCGGCGATAGAAATCACTACTGGATATTGAAGACCTTTAGACGCGTGAATAGTTAAAATAGAAACACAGTTAAAATCAGTCGATTTAGCGATTATCCCATCATCTGGGTTATTAATTATTTTTTCCGTTAAATCGCTGATAACTTCTTCTGGAGAATGATTGTTTAATAAGTAAGATAAAATATATTCCCCAATTTGACGATATTTACTAAATTGAGTTATCGATGATAAAGAAGAAGTTTTTTCATTGAGCTTTGAATTGGAAAAAATATCATCAATCAATAATTCATATTGTTTTGAATCTAGTAAATATTTCCATTTACTTAATAGCCGATATTCATCGTTATCATCATGATTATATTTCTCGCTCGCGATATCATTTAATTTAATAGAGAAAAACTTCGTATATAAAACACGCTTAAAACTATTTCTACGATTACCAGTAAAATCTTTTTCCACTAAAGCTTCAAATAGAGTTTTCCAATCTTGGACTTCTTTATCGACAAATAAAGAATTATCTTTATATCTCACATAAGGAATACCAGCTTTCGTTAAAGCGCTTCGAATAACTTTAATTTCTTTGTTGCTTCTTGCTAAAATGACGAAGTCTTTAAAATTGACATTTCTAAATTCATTATCTTGTGAGTTTTTAATTCGTAGTTTTGTGTGACCATTTTCATCAAAAGAACATAAATCAATAATTTGACTGACCGCGAATTTAGCGAATTCAAATTCATCGAGAAGAGTGTCATCACTTTTACGAGGGAAAAATACTCCTTTAAAATCTTGACCATTAATAAACGCTTTATGATAAGAATCATCGACACCTTCTTTTAAATATTCAGTATCGACAAATGTTGTCTTTTCAAACTCAAAATGATGGAAAAGATGATTTAAAGATGAAACAACTTCTCCAGTGGAACGATAGTTTTTCATTAATGAACGATTTAATCCACCTTTATTTTTAATAACTTTTAAAGCATTAAAATAAGCATCAATATCCGCGCCTTGGAAAGAATATATCGATTGTTTTGGATCACCGACAACAATAATATGGTGCTTTTTATCCTCTAAGAAAATTTTCTTAAAGATATCGAATTGTTTTTGATTAGTGTCTTGAAATTCATCGATAATCGCATAATGATATTTGTTTTTTAACTTTTTTAATAAAGGAGAATTATTTTCATATAATTTTTCTCTGACACGGAAAATTAAATCATCATAAGTTTGAAGTTTGTTTTTTATTTTATAGTTTTTATATTGAATAAAAATATCTTTTAGATATTTATAAACAATGTAATTAGCGAAATGTGGTGATTTAATGTGATTTTTTAAATTAGAAAAGAAATTATATGCTTCTTCTTCCTCTTTATTAAATTTTTTACTCTTTCGTAATTTATTACCATCAAACATGAAGTTATTATTAATTAGTTCATCATAAAGTAAGTTCAAAGTAGTAAGTGAAGATTCTTTGAGTGTTTTTAAATATTTGTTAATAGGAGGAACGCTATAAAATTTCGATAACGATTCTCTTTTATAATACGCTAAAGCGATATCATTAAATAAAACAAAATTATCATCTTTAGCGAAAGTAATAATCGACTCATCTTCTTCATTATTGATATTTAAATAATAATTATCAATAGCCCTAACAAATGTATCAATAAGCGTATCGACATTAAATAAAGATGAACTAGTTTCATCGTTAAGTTTATTTAATAAAATCAAACTAGTGATATCTTTTTGAATATCACCTTTACGAATATATTCATTAATAAATTCTCTTGTTGACACACTACTAGTGGACAAGGTCAAAGAAAGAGGGGAATTCGCACTGATAGGAAACTCTTTAATGACATTCATACAAAATGAATGGAAAGTGCTGATGGACGCTTTTAGTATATCGACTTTTCCTTTTAATTCATCGCGAATTCTTTCTTTTAGTTCTCCTGCTGCTTTATCGGTATAAGTGACAATTAAAATATCTTCAATTGGGATATTGAATTCACTGACCATCTTTCCAACGATTTTTTTAATAGAAAAAGTTTTTCCCGTCCCTGCATCCGCGGAAATGATGTAATTATTGTTTGGTGAAAAAGAGTTAATATCAAACTTGTCCATTTTCTTTTTTCTCCGCGTCAACATTTATAAAGAGTAATAATTCTTTTCTTTTATTTATTTCTTCATCGATTTCTTGTTTAAATTTATCATCATGGAAACCTAAATCATATTTACCAAATAAAGAGAAAAATGGAAAATATGAACTATATGAAGATAAAGAATTATAGTATTTATCATATGTTTCCAATTTAGATTCATTGATCGATAAGATATCGATAGGGACATATCGTAAAGATGAATAATTAAATAAATCTTTATAAATATTAGTAATAACTTTTAAAGCATCGGCTTTAGATAACGAAAAAGAAAAATGATTGATAATTTCATCTTTATCTTCGTCTTTATCGTATCCTCTTATTAAATTTATTTTATAAATTTTATATAAGTCATTATCATCGATAGAAAGAATATCAACAAGAGAAAACATATAGTTAGAAATAAAAGAGGAATATTTTCTTTTATTTTTATTATATTTTTTAACAAAATAATATCTTTCACCAGTGTCACTAATATAACGGATAAAACGTGAATCGCTATAAATGTTAATTAATTCCCCATCAATATTGACATTGACTCTAATTCCATCGATAAGTTCATACTCATTGACACAAAATCGACTTATCATCTTGAAATAATTGATAACTTCATTTTTGATATCAATCATCGCACTTTTAATAATATCTTCATTCATCGAAGGGAAAGAGTTAGTGAGCAACAATTTATTTAATAATTCATCTAAATCTATATCATCTATTGAAATAACTTTATTTTCTAACATGTAATCAACTACATAAGAAAAAGCATTATATTTATTTAAATTATCTTGATAAAAAGGTTCAAATTCTTCTTTCATAGAAGCGTTTATATCTTCTTCAACATGGAATAATCTATTAACTTTCATTTCAAATGGATTATTAAGATAATCACAAAATGATGAAAGTTTGATTTTTTTATTTTTTATTTCTTCAATTGAACTTTCATCTTGATTAACATCTTCATCTTTTAAAGATAATAAAGTTAAATAATAATTTTTATTTTTATATTCGTTACGAGTAAATAATTCCTTCCAACTTCTCGTTTCATCAATATCAATTTTTAATGGTTTATTGATAGAAAAATGATTGAGGTAAGGTAATAAAATATTTGAAACAAATAATTCTTCAGAAGTTAATAAATCAACACATTGATAACTGACATAAACATAAGAAGAAGATAAATAATATAAATTGAATATATCACTTTCAATCTTAGCAATATCGATAATATCATTTCTTAAGTCTAATTCACTTTTAATATCTTTTTTAGGATAATTTGAAGCATTAAAACCTAAAAAGAAAACATATTTATTTGGGATGATATAATCATCATTAAATTCAATGAAAGAGATACCATCAAATAAAACGCCAGAAGCGCTCTTATTAGTTTTTGATAAGTCTAATAAATAATAAAACAAGACATCAAAAGAGATATTATTTAAACCATCTTCAAAAAGATTATATAAAGAAAAATAATAGAAAATATCTAATATTTTTCTATATTCTTTACATTCGTTATCGTCAAGAGAAATCATATTTTCAATAAGTGCTTTAAATTGATTCATCTTTTCACTCGTTAATAAATTATCTTCTTTAAATAAATTTAAAAATGAATCTAAAAAATTAATGATATTAACGAAGGTATTAACAAAGGTAGAAGACGACCCCATAAATGACAGAGGAATATAATCTTTATCATCAATCTTATAAACTTGACTACGAAGTCCTTCATAATCATAAAAATATGATAATAATAATCTCTTTTTGATATATTCAAAATCTTTGTTAGTCTCACTTTCGCGATAAATATTATTGTTCACTAAAAGATTTTGAATATTATCAATAAAATCATCATCGATATTTTGACTATTTTTAATTAAAGGATTAGAAAGAAAAGTAAAGAAATCTAATCGTGAATAATATCCTTTGTTTTTAATCTCAAATAATAAAGAGAAAAGTAAAGAAAGGTCTGAATCAACTTTTGAAAAAGAAGAAATATTATATTTCAAACGTGGAAATTCAATATCATCTTGATCAAAGGTTCTTTTAATTTCAGCGATATAATCATTAAAATTATTAACTACGACAAGAAAATCGCTATATCTTAAATCTTTATTTTCATATAGAAGCTTACAAATTGATGAATGGACATATTCCACTTCTTTGAGTTTGCTTGGTGAAGCAACATAAGTTAATTTGTTTTCTTTTAATTCATCAATATCTTTTACTAAAAGATGATATAAATAAATTTCATGTTTATTGCTATAAAGAGAAATAAATTTCTCTATTAATTTGTTTTCATTAATGAAACCAAAGAAAAATATTGGATTATTAATTTTAAAAGTTAGATGTGAATCATTTAACACCATTTTCAAAGTGTAATGTCTTTTATTCAATAAATTTTTTAAAACATAATCATATATATCTTTTTGGTAATGATTATCATTAATTTCAAATAAATCCTCATCATATTTTTTAAACAAAGAAGACAAAGTATTAACTAAATCATATGTCGTAGGACTGATGAAGTTATAATTATCATCATCATTTAAAATATATGATTTAATTTCTTCAACAGAAGAAATATCTGTTTCTTTTAAATATTTTAAAATTAGCGATGATATTTCTAAATCATCCGCGAAGACAAAACCCTTATCAATAACAGCGATCTTTTTAATTAAATCAATAAAAGTGATGAATTCAACATTCATCAATACATCGTTATTATTTTTTAAATAATAATATTTTAAATATGAGGCATATTGACGAGACGGCACAACAACATAAGTCGATGTAAAAACATCAGTTTTCTTTTGATTTTTCACATCGTCAAATAGTTGATTGATCGCTAAAGAACAACAAGAAAAAGTATAATTTTTAATGTTTGAATTATTCATCGTATATTTATTATACAAATTTTAATTATTAATTAGTTGTATTAATTAATAAAATTATCAATTTATTCAAAATGATAATTGATAGTTATTGTTGGTCTAATAGCGATACTAGTTCGATCAACAACATATTCACTTAAATATCCTGCAGAATTAACAACATAAGTTGCGTAAGTAAAAGATTCTGAAGGAGATTTCGTCCAATACATTCCATTATATTCATATGGGTTTTTATTAATGGTAGTTTGGTCTTTTCCATGGCTCGCCCATGTCCCAGTCGCGAGAGCGAAGTCAGTGACTTTCGCTGTTCGAGAATCGCTGACATCTTCAGGGTTATTTTCAAATCCTAAAGTTTCATCGATTAATTCATCATATGATAACAAACTCATATATTCCCCATTCATCGAAACAAGGTAGTCATTGGAATGAACAAAAAACATCGAGACAAAATTGTCATTTAATTCACTTTTAAGATTACTAAAAGAATAATCATTTGGATAAATGGTTTCACCATTAACATCACGGTTTTCATATGAAGAATAATAGACTGATGAATCTAAAAGGTCATTACAAAGTAAATAATAAGTATCATCACCATAATCTTTTAATATTTTCCAAGTGATGGTATCAACTAAAAACCAATATGTTTCATCATCGACAATAGTGACGGAAGTAGAAAAATCATACATTCCACCTGGATATGTTTTTGCAGTGATGGAAGTATAAAGCTTATTATCATAACAGTAATATCCACTGGACAAAATTTGTCCTTCACTTTCAATCGCAGAAATTAATTCTTCATCATTAATATGAGTTTGAGGATAATATCCATATTTAATTGTATTATTTTCTTTATCGATAATTGGATCGCCATTAATAGAAAAAAGAGGAACATTTTTAAATACAGCTTTATATGTTTGATTACATGTCGCTTCTTTAACCTCTGGATTCCAACCATTAAATTTATATGAAAACACGCTGTCGGATTCTTTTTTTGGTTCAATTCCATCATAAGTTGGAATTGTTCCTTTTAAAACATCAGTATCAATTTCTAAGATAGAATCATCATAATTAACCCAAGTAATCGTATAGGTTTCAATATCGCTACTTAGTTCAAATTGTTCGTATGTCGCGGTATAAGTAATATTCATAACGACTGGAGATAAACTTGGTGTCCATTCTTTAAATTCATAACGATATTCTTCATCACTATCTCTAGTAGGAGTTGGACCATCATAACTTGGCATTTCCCCTCTAGCGACATTTTCATCAACTTCTAAAACCACGCCATCATAGTTTTTCCAAATGACATAATAAGTTTCTTCTTCGCTACTATCTTCTATAGAAGATGTAGTAGTGTTCTTATTACATGAAAATAAAAATAATCCACATAATAAAACACTACAAACCTTTATATATATTTTTTTATTCATCTTACATTAAACCTAATCCAGTTAACATATCTTCATAAGCGACACACGCTCGCATATTTTTAGCGATTGTCGCAGGAGCGGTAGAATTAATTTTTCCTTGTTCTGCTGCATCAAATGCGGCTTTAACTTTTAAATTATCCACTCCACAAGCTTCATACATCCAAAGGAGAAGTTCAGGAGATAAAAGTTTAGAATAACATTTAGTTTTTGCGTCATCTTCAGTGGTATATGTTCCGGCTTCAAGTGAAGGATAATACCAAGAATATAACCAATGCCATTTTTGATTTGGTGAATGCATTTCTTTACTTATGATAATATCCGCGGCTTTCGCGTTATCTAAATATCCTCCAGATTTTTGTTGATATTTTTCAATGAATTCATCAGAAAATGGGTAATGTTCTTTTTTGGTTGATAATATTTCTGCGAGTTCCCCCATCGTCATGGTTACTGTGGTCGCGTTATAGGCGTTTGAGGGTATAACATCAATAGAGGAATTAGTTTCTTCAAAAGGATTATTTAAAGTTAAAATATCGTTTTCTTTTTTATTATTAAAACTAAAAAGACATAAACATATTCCTAATAGAGAAACAATTTTAATAGGAAATTTCATTTTGTTTTTCATTATAAATCTCTCTTGTATTCTTATTTTTACATATTTATTTATTTTTTTTAAATTAATTTTATTACACTATTAAATAAATAATGCAATTTGAGATTTATTTTGATATCCACATGAAATAAAAAGCGCTAGATTATCAAACAAATCTTATAGCAATATAATTTATAAATATTTATTGATAATAAAAGCACCCTTTTCTGGAAGGGTGCTAAGAAAAATATTAATAAATATTAAATTAATTAGTTAACAAGAGCTTCTTGAATAATACTATGTCTAGCTTTTTCAATATATTGACGTAAGACGTTAGAAATTTCTTCTGGATTTTTTACATAACCAATATGCATAGTTCTTTTTCCAATGATGGAAAGAGAAACGTCACCATATTTGAATATTCTTCCAAAGAAAGATTGATTAATCGCTACCTCGGTAATATCTTTAACAAGATAAATTTGTTCATTTTTAGAAAATAAACCCCATTCATGAATGAGTTTCTCTTCTCCTAAATTCCATTTATCTTTTTTCACCTCTAAGATGGTGAATATCATAATAAATAATGGAACAATTAAAAAGAAGAGAAGACCACAAATGAGAATTTTTTTAAATTCTCTAAAAGTGGAAATTTTAATTTCGGTCATAATTTAATTATTTAGTTCTTGCGATAATATAAGCGCATGGGAGGAAAATACCACGACCCATGACGATGTCTTGATATTCATATCCAAGAGAATCGAGTTTGTTTAAAGTTTTTTCAATTTTTTTAATCTTTAAACTGCTTTTAAAAATTTTGTATGCTTTCATTATATATTCCTTTCCGTATAGTCCAGAACCTACACATTTTGGACACTGCTCTTTTTACTTTGAAATCAGTAGTAAATAACATATAATAAAGGCAATACAAAATGTGTACCTTTTAAGCCACGCATTTAAAAGATTTTTATATATATGTCATCATTAATATTTTTTATTTGCTTCATTTTTAAATGGGCGTATTTCTTGTGATATATATAGCGTAATCGGAGGATTTTAATATGGAGTATGGTTATGCTAGAGTTAGCACAGTTAATCAAAATTTAGACAGGCAAATAAGTGAATTAGAAAAAAGAGGCATAAAAGAAAACAACATTTATACCGATAAAGAATCAGGAAAAGACTTCAATAGAAAGAACTATATAAAATTAATTAAAAGGTTAAAAGAAGGCGATGTTTTATTTATAAAATCTATCGATAGACTCGGAAGAAATTACAATATGATTCTCGATGAATGGAGAATCCTCACCAAAGAAAAAGGCATAGATATTGTCGTTATTGATATGCCTTTATTAGATACGAGAATAGAAGGTAAAAATCTAGTTGGCAAGTTTATCGCTGATCTAGTTTTACAAGTATTATCTTTTGTTGCAGAAAACGAAAGAGAAACAATAAAACAAAGACAAGCTGAAGGAATAAGAATGGCCAAACTTAGAGGAGTAAAATTTGGTCGTCCTCCAGTAAAGACACCGAAAAATTTTGAAAATATTGCTTGTTTATATAACAATAAAGAAATTACATCAATAACAGCGATAGAAATGTCAGGATTAACAAGAGGGACATTCTATCGAAAGTTAAAAGAAGTTAATAATTTATAATAATGAAAATTCAAACAGATTATTTATTCACTGTAGCGTATATATTTGTACTCTCCATCAGTACTTTAAAAATAATAGAAATCGTGTAAAATTTAGCACCATTAATCGCAAATTATGTAAGAATACTACTTCCTCTATTAAATAACACGACCACTATTAGCAAAAAGAGTTTTAAACCTTAGAGTAAAACCTTACCGTTATAAAAAGTTTGATCCATAATGATACATATTTCTCATATATCTCAAAGACCTACTTGTGCAACATTTGTTGGAATTCGTACAATAACCTTTTAACGACAGCTTGGGAACAGCGTAAGTTAGATGAAATATCACTAATTGCAAAGGGACAACAGTTAAATAAAGCTTCATTAAAAAATGAAGGTACCTATTATGTTCTGAATGGCGGAATGACTCCATCTGGTTATACCGAAATGTTCAACACGATGGCTAATACAATATCAATTTCAGAAGGTGGGAATTCATGTGGATATGTTGCTTATAATGACCAAAAGTTCTGGTCTGGCGGCCATAATTACACGCTATCTCAATTAAAAGTTGACGTAAAATACTTGTATCAAAATCTTAAAAACAAAGAATCGTTTATCATGTCTTTAAGAGTTGGATCAGGCCTGCCTAATGTTCAAAAATCTAGACTAAGTGAAGTAGTTATATCTTATCCAAGTAATGAAATGGAGCAAAAAGAAATAGCGTTGTTTTTAAGCACGATGGATTCCCTTATCACCCTTCATCAGCGTAAG